>NZ_JBQQCD010000028.1:0-65220 GCF_052245555.1 Streptomyces sp. KR80 | reverse complement strand
CCTCCCGGCAGGGCGGGGGCCTGGCGGCTGCCATCGACGCTTACGTGGTCCTCCCTCGCGGCAGCGGCCCCGTCGGCGAGGCGACCCGCCGGGTCGCGCTCGACGTCCCCCAGCTCGTCCGGGTCGGTGAGCAGCCTGCGGTAGAGCGGGCAGCGCTCCTGAAGCTCCTCGTGGGTGCCCACGTCCACCAGCCGCCCGGCGTCGAGGACGGCGATCCGGTCAGCGAGGGACAGCGTGGAGCGCCGGTGGGCGATCAGCAGGGTGGTACGCCCGGCCTTCACGCCCCGCAGCGCCTCGTGGATCTCGTGCTCCACCCGCGCGTCCACCGCCGACGTCGCGTCGTCGAGGAGCAGCAGTCGGGGATCGATGAGAATCGCCCGGGCGAGTGCGATGCGCTGGCGCTGGCCGCCGGAGAGGGTGAGCCCCTGCTCGCCCACTGTCGTGTCGTAGCCGTCGGGCAGCTCGGAGATGAAGCGGTCGGCCTGCGCGGCCCGCGCGGCGGCCAGGATCTGCTCGTCCGTCGCGTCCGGCAGCCCGTACGCGATGTTGGCCCGGACCGTGTCGGAGAACAGGAAACTGTCCTCCGGTACGAGTCCGATCGCCGCACGCAGCGAGTCGATCGTCAGGTCGCGCACATCGTGCCCCCCGACCCGCACCGCGCCGGCCGAGACATCGTAGAAGCGCGGCAGGAGCAGGGAGACGGTGGACTTGCCGCCGCCGGACGTACCGACGACGGCCACGGTCTCGCCGGGCTCGATCCGCAGCGAGAAATCCGCCAGGACCGGGCGCTCCGGGTCGTACCCGAAGGTCACGGCGTCGAACTCGACGGTAGCCGGGGCATCGGCGGGCAGCTCGTATGCGTCCTCCCGCTCTTTGATCAGCGGCTCGGTGTCGATGAGTTCGAGGACCCGCTCGACGCCTGCCCGGGCCTGCTGCCCGACCGTGAGGACCATGGTCAGCATCCGGACCGGGCCGACGAGCTGGGCGAGATAGGTGGAGAACGCGACGAAGGTGCCGAGCGTGATCTGGCCGCGGGTCGCCATCCAGCCGCCGAGCGCCAGCATCGCGACCTGGCCGAGGGCGGGCACGGACTGCAGGGCGGGGGTGTAGCGGGAGTTCAGGCGCACCGTCCGCAGCCGCCCGGCGAACAGCCTCCGGCCGACCTCGCGCAGTTTCCCGGTCTCCTGCTCCTCCTGGCCGAAGCCCTTCACGACCCGGACGCCGGTGACCGCGCCGTCCACCACGCCCGCCACCGCCGCGGCCTGGCCCTGCGCGTACCAGGTGGCGGGGAAGAGCCGCTTGCGGCTGCGCTGGGCGAGGAACCACAGGGCGGGGGCGACGGCCAGGGCCACGACGGTGAGCCCTGGGGACAGCCAGGCCATCACGGCCAGGGAGATGAGGAAGAGCAGCACGTTGCCGATCATCATCGGCAGCATGAAGAGCAGGCCCTGGATGAGCTGGAGGTCGCTGGTGCCGCGGCCGACGACCTGGCCGGTGCTCAGCTCGTCCTGTCGTGTGCCGTCCAGCCGGGCGATCGACCGGAACATCTCGGTCCGCAGGTCGTGCTGGACGTCCAGAGCCAGTCGACCGCCGTAGAAACGGCGGACGTAGGTGAGGGCGTAGACGGCGATCGCGGCGAGGACCAGCAGAGCCGCCCAGGGAGCGAGGTCGCGGGAGTGGGCGACCACCACGTCGTCGATGATCAGCTTGGTGACCAGCGGGACGAGGGCCATGACGGCCATCCCGGCGAGGGAGGCCCCCAGCGAGAGGAGGACATTGCGACGGTAGCGCCAGGCGTATCCGGTCAGCCGCCGTGCCCAGCCCGCCTGCTGCCTGCCCTCGTCGCCTCTCGCACCCACCGGCAGCCCCTCCGTCGTCCATGGCCTCATGGCGCTGCGGTGGCCCGTAGCACCACGGTCAAGAACACCGGCGGCACCCGGTTTTGTTTCACTACCTGGCGGCAGCGACCTGGCGCGACATGATCGTGGTCAGCTCGTACGCCGTGTGGGAGGCGGCGACGCAGGTGATCTCCGCGTGGTCGTACGCCGGGGCGACCTCGACGACATCGGCCGAGACCAGGTTGCAGGAGGCCAGACCCCGCAGGATCTCCAGCAGCTCGCGCGAGGTGAGGCCGCCCGCCTCCGGAGTGCCGGTCCCTGGCGCGTGGGCGGGGTCCAGGACGTCGATGTCGATCGAGATGTACAGCGGCCGGTCGCCTATCCGCTGGCGCAGCTGGTCGGCCACCTCGTCGACACCGCGCCGCATGACGTCGGCGGAGGTGACGATGCCGAAGCCCATCTTCGCGTCGTCGTCCAGGTCCTGCTTCCCGTAGAGCGGGCCGCGGGTGCCGACGTGGGAGAGCGCGGAGGTGTCGAGGATGCCCTCCTCGACGGCCCTGCGGAACGGTGTGCCGTGGGTGTACTCGGCGCCGAAGTAGGTGTCCCAGGTGTCCAGGTGCGCGTCGAAGTGCAGCAGCGCGACCGGGCCGTGCTTCTTCGCGAGCGAGCGCAGCAGCGGCAGCGCGATGGTGTGGTCGCCGCCCAGGGTCATCAGCCGGGCACCGGTGCCGAGCAGGTCGTCGGCCGCGGCCTCGATCGTCTCCACGGCCTCGTTGATGTTAAACGGGTTCGCGGCGATGTCACCTGCGTCGGCGACCTGCGCGAGAGCGAAGGGCGAGGCGTCCTGCGCGGGGTTGTACGGACGCAGCAGCCGGGAGGCCTCACGGATGGCGTTGCCGCCGAAGCGTGCGCCGGGCCGGTAGGAGACACCGGTGTCGAAGGGGACACCGACCACGGCGACGTCGGCGGTGCCGACCTCGTCGAGCCGCGGCAACCGGGCAAACGTCGCGGGCCCGGCGTAGCGCGGTATGCGGGAGGAGTCGACGGGACCGACGGGTTCACGGCGGGACGCGGTGCTCATGCGACTGCTGCCTCTCGGCGGGTGGGGAAACGGTCGAACGGATTCGAGGGTAGGCAGGGCTGCGAATTCCGCACATGTACGTTCCCTAGCGACGGGACCCGCAATTTGGACACGACGTCCATCGCGCACCGGTTCAGGACACAATGAGTCCATGCCGATACCGAGCCCCGCCCCCAGTCGCACCGAACTGATCGACCATCTCGTGCGTACGCGTATCGCCGGTGACGTCGCCACTCCCAGGGACAACAACCTCTCCCACTACCGCAAGCTCGCGAACGGCGACCGGCACTACTGGCTCGGCTTGGACCTGGGCGACCGGTGGACGGACGAGCAGGATGTGCTCGCGGTGATGGCGGAGCGCTGCGGTGTCGTCGACGACCCGGAGCACCGCTCCGGCCAGGACACGATCGATCCGGAGCTCACGGTGGACGCCCTCGACCGCATGGCGACGGTGCTGCGCAAGGCGGTCGAGGACAGGCGCCGGGTGCTGTTCGCGACGGGGCACCCGGGCGGGCTGCTGGACGTGCACCGCAGCGTGGCCGCCGCGCTGCGGTCCGCGGGCTGCGAGATCGTGGTGATCCCGTCGGGGCTGTACGCCGACGAGGGGTACGTCTTCCAGTTCTGCGACGTCGCGATGCTGGAGCGGGGCGCGACGCTGTGGCACACCCACTCCCCCGAGCCGATGGCCGCGGTCCTGGACGGGCTCATGCGCGAGGAACTGGCTCTGCCGGAGCTGGTGGTGGCGGACCACGGTTGGGCGGGCTGCGCGGGGCAGCGCGGCATCGACGCGGTGGGCTTCGCGGACTGCAACGACCCGGCGCTCTTCATCGGCGAAGCGGAGGGCACGCTGGCCGTGACGGTGCCCGTGGACGACCACGTGGTGGATCCGCGCCACTATGACCCCCTGACCGCGTACCTGATCGAGGCGGCAGGTCTCACGGCACAGCCGTGACGGGCGGCGTCTCACCCGTGCCGGCGCCGAAGCCCGTCGGAGAGGGTCAGCCCGATCGGTCCCGCGGGACGCGGATCACGCCCTCCTGGATGACGGAGATGGCAAGCCGTCCGTCGGCGGTCCAGATCCGGGCCTGGCCCAGCCCGCGGCCGCCGGAGGACGAGGGGCTCTCCTGGTCGTAGAGCAGCCACTCGTCCGCGCGGAACGGGCGATGGAACCACATGGCGTGGTCGAGGCTGGCCCCGACGACGTCACCGACGGCCCAGCCGCCCCGCCCATGGGCCAGCAGCACCGAGTCCAGCAGCGTCATGTCGGAGACGTAGGTGGCCAGACAGACGTGCAGCAGCGGGTCATCCGCGAGCTTGCCGTTGGTGCGGAACCAGACCTGGGAGCGTGGCTCGCGCGGCCCCTGGGCCGCCGTGGCGTACGGCGGCTCCTCGACGTACCGCAGATCGACCGCCGCCCGGACCTTCAGCAGGCGCTGCACCGCGTCCGGCTCCCGGAAGAGATGGGCGATGCGGGGCAGCATCTCGTCGGCGGTGGGCAGCTCTTGCGGATCGGGCGCGGACGGCATCTCCGCCTGATGCTCCAGGCCCTCCTCGTACGTCTGGAAGGAGGCGGAGAGGTGGAAGATCGGCTGCCCGTGCTGGACCGCCACCACGCGGCGCGTGGTGAAGGACCGGCCGTCGCGGATCCGGTCGACTGTGTAGACGATCGGCGCGCCCGGGTCGCCCGGCCGCAGGAAGTAGGCGTGCAGGGAGTGCGCCGTACGGTCCTCGGGGACGGTACGGCCGGCCGCGACCAGCGCCTGGGCGGCGACCTGGCCTCCGAAGACGCGGGGCACGAGGGAGCGCCGACTGTCGCCCCGGAAGATGTTCTCGTCGATCCGCTCGAGGTCGAGCAGATCGAGGAGGGACTGAAGTGATGCGTTCATCGGTGCTGTGCCTTCCCGAGGGAGCAGTGCTCCCCGCCGCTTCGCCGCGGGCCCGCCCCGGGTCTCACTGGCCTCCTCACAGGCCCATCGACTTGGCGATGATCGAGCGCATGACCTCGCTGGTGCCGCCGTAGATCCGGTTGACGCGGTTGTCCGCGTACAGCCGCGCGATCGGGTACTCCATCATGTAGCCGTAACCGCCGTGCAGCTGGAGGCACTTGTCGATGATGCGGGCGGCGACCTCGGTGCAGAACAGCTTGGCGGACGCGGCATCGGCGGCGGTGAGCTCGCGGGCGTCGAGGGCGTCGAGCGCGCGGTCGACGACGGCCTGGGCGGCGTCCACATCGGCCTTGCAGTCGGCGAGCACGAACTTGGTGTTCTGGAACGAGGCGACGGACTGGCCGAAGACGGTGCGGTCCTGGACGTAGGCCTTGGCGAACTCGACGGCTGCGGCGGCTTGGGCGTACGCACCGAGGGCGATGCCCAGGCGCTCCTGCGGGAGGTTCTGGCCGAGGTAGGCGAAGCCCTCGCCCTCCTCCCCGAGAAGGTCCTCCACGGGCACCTTGACGTCGGTGAAGGACAGTTCGGCGGTGTCCGAGGTCTTCAGGCCGAGCTTCTCGAGCTTGCGCCCGATCGCGTAGCCCTCGCTCCTGGTGTCCACGACGAAGAGGGATATGCCGCCCCGGCGGTTTTCCGGCGTCGGAGGGGCCGTGCGGGCGCAGACGATGACGCGGTCGGCGTGGACGCCGCCGGTGATGAAGGTCTTGGCGCCGTTCAGGACGTAGTGGGTGCCGTCGGCGGAGAGCTTGGCGGTGGTCTTCATCCCGGCCAGGTCGGAGCCGGTGCCGGGCTCGGTCATGGCGATGGCGTACATCGTCGCGCCGCTGACGAAGTCCGGCAGCCAGCGCTTCTTCTGCTCCTCGGTGGCGTAGGCGAGGAGGTACGGCAGGCACAGCGCGGTGTGCACGCCGCTGCCGCCGAAGCTGACGCCCGCCCGGGCGCACTCCTCGGTGATCACGGCCTGGAACTTGAAGCTGGTCTCGCCCGCACCGCCGTACTCCTCGGGCACCTCGATGCCGAAGACGCCCAGCTCGCCGAGCTTGTAGTAGAAGTCGCGCGGAGCCTCGCCGGCGGCCAGCCACTGGTCGTAGACGGGCACGACCTCGGCGGCGATGAAGTCGCGGATGGTCTCCCGGAACGCCTCGTGGTCCTCGTTGAACACCGTGCGCCGCATCCGCAACGCCTCCTCATTCCACTCTGACTGAGCGCTTGCTCAGCGAAAGCTACCCGCCGGTCAGCGCTCGTGTCCAGAGTCGGTCGCGGCCTGGGCGGAGTTGGCCGCGGGCTGCGCGGAGTCGGTCGCGGCGGCGAAGGCCCCGCGCGCGAGGCGGTGGAGCAGAGCGGCCGTGGCCGCGCGGCCGGGCAGGGCGCCGGGGCGACCCAGGTGCGGGGTGGAGTTGAGCAGACCGAAGACGGCGTGCACAGCCGCGCGCGCATCGGCCTCCGCCAGCCCGGGATAGACCTTGCGAACGATCTCCACCCACAGCTCGACGTACTGCCGCTGCAGCTGGCGGACCAGCTTGCGGTCACTGTCCCGGAGGCGGTCCAGCTCACGGTCGTGGAGAGTGATGAGAGGACGGTCGTCGAGGGCGAAGTCGATATGGCCCTCGATGAGCGAGTCGAGCACGGCCTCGGGCGGCCCGGAGACCTCGGTGACGCGCCGCTTGCCGCCGGCGAGCAGGCGCCCGCTGATGCCGACCAGCAGTTCGGCGAGCATCGCGTCCTTGCCCGCGAAGTGGCGGTAGATGCCGGGGCCGCTGATGCCGACGGCGGCGCCTATCTCGTCGACGCCGACACCGTGGAAGCCGCGCTCGGCGAAGAGCCGGGCGGCCTCTTTGAGGATCTGGTCACGGCGGGTCGGGGTCGCGTTCCGGGCGGCGGCGTGGGTGCTCATGGCAGTTCATTCTAGACAGAGTGGTTAGCGGTCGTTAACCTGAAGGAAACGCGTTAACGCTCATTAACCGAGCAAGGGGGCTCGAGGAGATGCAGCAGGCACCAGTGCTCGAGAGCGCCGTCGATCCGGCGTCCGAAGCCTGGCGGGCCAATGAGGCGGCGCACACCGAGCTCTCCGCACACCTGCGGGAGAGGCTGGCGGCGGCGCGGCTGGGCGGTGGCGAGAAGGCGCGAGCGCGGCACACCGCGCGCGGCAAGCTGCTGCCCCGGGACCGGGTGGACACCCTCCTCGATCCGGGATCGCCCTTCCTGGAGCTGGCCCCACTGGCGGCCGAGGGGATGTACGGGGGGCAGGCTCCGGCGGCGGGCGTGATCGCCGGCATCGGCCGGGTCTCGGGCCGTGAGGTCGTGATCGTCGCCAATGACGCCACAGTCAAGGGCGGCACGTACTACCCGATGACGGTGAAGAAGCACCTCCGCGCCCAGGAGGTGGCGCTGGAGAACCGGCTGCCGTGTGTGTATCTGGTGGACTCCGGCGGCGCCTTCCTCCCGATGCAGGACGAGGTCTTCCCCGACCGCGAGCACTTCGGCCGGATCTTCTACAACCAGGCCCGAATGTCGGGCGCGGGCATTCCGCAGATCGCGGCGGTGCTCGGCTCGTGCACGGCCGGCGGGGCGTATGTCCCCGCGATGAGCGACGAGGCCGTGATCGTGCGCGGTCAGGGCACGATCTTCCTGGGCGGGCCGCCGCTGGTGAAGGCAGCGACGGGTGAGGTCGTGACCGCCGAGGAGCTGGGCGGCGGCGAGGTCCACGCGCGGACGTCCGGCGTCACGGACCATCTCGCGGAGGACGACGCACATGCGCTGCGCATCGTGCGGACCATCGTGTCGACGCTCCCGGCGCGCGGGCCGCTGCCGTGGACGGTGGAGCCGGCGGAGGAACCGAAGTACGACCCGGCGGGGCTGTACGGCGCAGTGCCGGTGGATTCGCGGACGCCGTACGACGTGCGCGAGGTGATCGCGCGGATCGTGGACGGCTCGCGGTTCGCCGAGTTCAAGTCCGAGTTCGGCACGACGCTGGTGACGGGCTTCGCGCGGATCCAGGGGCATCCGGTGGGGATCGTCGCCAACAACGGCATCCTGTTCTCCGAATCGGCCCAGAAGGGCGCCCATTTCATCGAGCTCTGCGACCAGCGCGGCATCCCGCTGCTGTTTCTGCAGAACATCTCGGGCTTCATGGTCGGGCGGAGTTACGAGGCGGGTGGCATCGCCAAGCACGGCGCGAAGATGGTGACGGCCGTGGCCTGCACGCGCGTACCGAAGCTGACCGTCGTGATCGGCGGCTCGTACGGCGCGGGCAACTACTCGATGTGCGGGCGGGCGTACGGTCCGCGCTTCCTGTGGATGTGGCCCAACGCCAAGATCTCGGTGATGGGCGGCGAGCAGGCAGCCTCGGTGCTGGCCACGGTCAAGCGGGACCAGCTGGAGGCCGCCGGCCAGGAGTGGAGCTCGGCGGACGAGGAGGCCTTCCGGGCCCCGATCCGCGAGCAGTACGAACGCCAGGGGAACGCCTACTACGCGACCGCGCGGCTGTGGGACGACGGGGTCATCGACCCTCTGGAGACCCGTACGGTGCTGGGCCTCGCGCTCACCGCGTGTGCGAACGCGCCGCTGCCGCCCAAAGACCCTGCGGCGCCGGGCTACGGCGTCTTCCGGATGTGAGGGGGATACCGAGATGTTCACTGCGGAATTCCGGGAGACACAGGAGTCGACAGCGACCGCGTCGCGGGCCGTGCCCCCGTTCGACAGCGTTCTGGTGGCCAACCGCGGCGAGATCGCGGTCCGGGTCATCCGTACGCTCAAGGCGATGGGCGTGCGCTCGGTCGCGGTGTTCAGCGACGCCGATGCCGACGCCCGGCATGTGCGGGAGGCGGACACCGCCGTCCGGATCGGACCGGCGTCCGCGGCGGAGAGCTATCTGTCGATCGCCCGTCTCCTGGAGGCGGCCGCCCGCACGGGCGCCCAGGCCGTCCACCCGGGATACGGCTTCCTCGCCGAGAACGCCGCATTCGCGCGCGCCTGCGCCGATGCGGGGCTCGTCTTCATCGGGCCACCGGCAGCGGCGATCGAGCTGATGGGCGACAAGATCCGCGCCAAGGAGACCGTGCGGGCGGCCGGAGTGCCGGTCGTGCCCGGCTCCTTTGGCAGCGGTCTCTCCGACGCCGAACTCGCTGCGGCCGCACGGGAGATCGGGATGCCGGTGCTGCTCAAGCCCTCGGCGGGCGGGGGCGGCAAGGGCATGCGGCTGGTGCGGACCGAGGCGCTGCTCGCCGACGAGATCGCTGCGGCACGGCGCGAGGCGAACGGCTCGTTCGGGGACGACACGCTGCTGGTGGAGCGGTGGATCGACCGCCCCCGCCACATCGAGATCCAGATCCTCGCCGATGGCCACGGACACGTCCTGCACCTCGGCGAGCGCGAATGCTCACTGCAGCGCCGGCACCAGAAGATCATCGAGGAGGCGCCCTCCCCGCTCCTCGACGACGCGACCCGCGCCGCCATGGGTGAGGCCGCGGTTCAGGCCGCCCGCTCGTGCGGGTACGTCGGCGCGGGCACGGTGGAGTTCATCGTCCCGGGCGGCGATCGTCCCCCGGCCGCCGCCGTGGGGTCCCCCACCGCTCACTTCTTCATGGAGATGAACACGCGGCTGCAGGTCGAGCACCCGGTCACCGAGCTCATCACGGGCCTGGACCTGGTCGAGTGGCAGGTCCGCATCGCCGCGGGTGAGCCCCTGCCGTTCACGCAGGAGGACGTCCGGCTCAGCGGCCACGCAGTGGAGGCCCGGGTCTACGCGGAGACGGAGCGGGTCAGCGGCGACCGGGTGGACTTCCTCCCCTCGGCGGGCACGGTGCAGCTGCTGCACGAGCCGGAGGGTGAAGGGGTGCGAGTGGACTCCGGCCTCGCCGAGGGCACCGAGGTCGGCACGTCGTACGACCCGCTGCTCGCCAAGGTGATCGCCCACGGCGCGGACCGTCCGACGGCGCTGCGCCGCCTCCGTGCGGCCCTCGCGTCCACCGCGGTCCTCGGCGTGGAGACGAACACCGGATTCCTCCGCCGGCTCCTCGGCCACCCGGCTGTGGGAGCGGGCGATCTGGACACTGGCCTGGTCGACCGCGACGCGGCATCGCTGGTCGCGACGGACATTCCGGCCGAGGTGTACGGGTCGGCGGCGCTGCTGCGCCACGCCGCTCTGGGCACGGCGGGGGGCGACGGTGCGTACAGCCCGGCGTGGACCGACCCGTTCTCCGTACCCAGCGGGTGGCGGCTCGGCGGCGAGCCCGCGTGGACCGTGCACCACCTCCGGGTGCCCGGGCACGAGCCGGTCGCCGTCCGGGTGCGTGGCGCGGCGGCGGGTGCCGAGGTCCGCATTGGTGACGCGGAGCTGGTGGCCGCCCGGCTGGTCGCGGGCGGCGCCGGGTCGGCCGGTGCCGCGCACGGCGACGGGCCGACGGCCGCCGGGCTCGCGGCGCCCACGGTCATACGGGTGGAGTGGGGCGGTGTCATCCACGCCTTCGTCACCCCGCCCGGCGGGGCGGGGAGCTGGCTGGGACGGGATGGCGAGAGCTGGCACGTACAGGACCACGACCCGGTCGCCGCGGCGCTCCGAGGAGCCGCCGGGGCCCATGGCGTGGACGCGCTGACCGCACCGATGCCGGGCACGGTGACCGTCGTCAAGGCGGCCGTGGGCGACGAGGTGACCGCTGGTCAGAGCCTCCTGGTGGTCGAGGCGATGAAGATGGAGCACGTCATCTCCGCCCCGCACGCCGGGACGGTCACCGAACTCGATGTGGTCCCGGGCAGCACCGTGGCCATGGACCAGGTGCTCGCCGTGGTCGCTCCGTACGAGACGCAGGACGCGGAGGTCGAGTGATGACCGAGTCAATCCCCGCGGGACTGCCCATGCCGATGCATGTCTCCGGCCTTCCGGCCAGGGTCCGCATCCACGAGGTCGGCCCCCGGGACGGCCTACAGAACGAGCAGATGGTGGTCCCGGTCGAGGTCAAGGCGGACTTCATCCGCCGGCTGGCGGACACCGGGCTCTCCACCATCGAGGCGACCAGCTTCGTCCACCCGAAGTGGGTGCCCCAACTCGCGGACGCCGAACAGCTGATGCCCATGCTCAAAGGGGTGCCCGCCCGGCTGCCGGTCCTCGTGCCGAATGAGCGCGGCCTCGAGCGTGCCCTGGCGCTGGGGGTCCGCGAGATCGCGGTCTTCGGGAGCGCGACCGAGTCCTTCGCCAGGGCCAACCTCAACCGCACCGTGGACGAATCGATCGCGATGTTCGCCCCGGTGGTCGCTCGGGCCCGGGAGGCGCGCGTCCGGGTGCGCGGCTATGTGTCGATGTGCTTCGGCGACCCGTGGGAGGGCGCAGTTCCGCTGCCCCAGGTCGTACGGGTCTGCCGCAGCCTGATGGACATCGGCTGCGACGAGTTGAGCCTGGGCGACACCATCGGCGTGGCCACGCCCGGACACGTCCTCGCCCTGCTCTCCGCGCTGAACGAGGCCGGGATCAGCACCGCCCGGCTCGCCGTCCACTTCCACGACACCTACGGCCAGGCACTCGCCAACACCTTCGCCGCGCTGCAGCACGGTGTCACCACCGTTGACGCGTCCGCAGGCGGCCTCGGCGGCTGCCCCTACGCCAAGAGCGCCACCGGGAACCTCGCCACGGAGGACCTGGTGTGGATGCTGCACGGCCTCGGCATCGAAACCGGGGTCGATCTCGGCCGTCTCACCGCCACCAGCGTGTGGATGGCCGCTCACCTGGGCCGACCCAGCCCGTCCCGCACCGTCCGTGCCCTGTCGGGCACCACCTCCTACGAGGAGCAGTGACCACCATGTCGATCGACCACCGGCTCTCCCCCGAGCACGAGGAACTCCGCCGCACGGTGGAGGAGTTCGCGCACGAGGTCGTCGCGCCGAAGATCGGTGACTTCTACGAGCACCACGAGTTCCCCTACGAGATCGTCCGCGAGATGGGCCGGATGGGCCTGTTCGGTCTGCCCTTCCCCGAGGAGTACGGCGGCATGGGCGGCGACTACCTCGCGCTCGGCCTGGCCCTCGAGGAGCTGGCGCGGGTCGACTCCTCCGTGGCCATCACTCTGGAGGCGGGCGTCTCGCTGGGCGCGATGCCCATCTTCCGGTTCGGCACCGAGGAGCAGAAGCGCGCGTGGCTGCCCAGGCTGTGCTCCGGTGAGATCCTGGGCGCGTTCGGACTGACCGAGCCGGAGTGCGGCTCGGACGCGGGCGGCACCCGCACCACGGCCCGGCTCGACGAGACCACCGACGAGTGGGTGATCAACGGCACCAAGAGCTTCATCACCAACTCGGGCACGGACATCACCGGACTGGTGACGGTCACTGCGGTCACCAGCCGCAAGGCGGACGGCAGCCCCGAGATCTCCACGATCATCATCCCGTCCGGCACCCCCGGCTTCACGGTGGCCGCCCCGTACTCCAAGGTCGGCTGGAACGCCTCGGACACCCGCGAGCTGTCCTTCGCCGACTGCCGGGTGCCGGCCGCGAACCTGCTCGGCGAGGAGGGCAGGGGGTACGCCCAGTTCCTGCGGATCCTCGACGAGGGACGGATCGCGATCTCCGCACTGGCCACGGGTCTTGCGCAGGGCTGTGTCGACGAGTCGGTGGCGTACGCCAAGACCCGGCAGGCCTTCGGCAGGCCCATCGGCGCCAACCAGGCGATTCAGTTCAAGCTGGCGGACATGGAGATGCGCGCGCACACCGCCCGTATCGCCTGGCGGGACGCGGCCTCCCGGCTGGTGCACGGCGAGCCGTTCAAGAAGGAGGCGGCGCTGGCGAAGCTCTACTCCTCGGAGATAGCCGTCACCAACGCCCGGGAGGCCACTCAGATTCATGGCGGCTACGGCTTCATGAACGAGTACCCGGTCGCCCGTATGTGGCGGGACTCCAAGATCCTCGAGATCGGTGAGGGCACGAGCGAGGTCCAGCGCATGCTGATCGCCCGCGAGTTGGGGCTCGCGGGCTGATCCTCCCCTTGGGGGCACCTCCCTGGGGGAGGTAGTCCCCCAGGGGGAGTGCGCCCAGCCGCTGGGCAGTCCTCGCCGGGGGCAGCCTCCGCCCCAGGAGCCGAGCGGCAGGGTACGAGGGCCCGCCGGCAGGACGCCGGGGGTCCGCTGACTCTCCGGTCACTCAGCAGGCCATGGCACCTGCGGGGAGCGGTAGTAGTCGATGCCCATCGCCTTCCAGCGCGGGCCCTGCGCCGCGAGGCGCTGCTTGTACGACTCCCAGTTGTGCTCGGACGCCGGTGCCCAGCCCAGCTCCGCGACGCCGGGCAGCCGCGGGAACGCCATGAACTCGATGTGGTCGCTCTTGGAGATCGTCTCCGACCACAGGGGTCCCTCGACGCCCATGATCGAGGAGGCCGGCGCCCCCTGAATGAACGTGCCCGGGTCCCAGTCGTAGGACTGCTTCACCTCGACGTAGCCCGCCCAGCTGAGCCCGTACGGCGTGCTCTCGTTGTACTTCATGTCGAGGTAGATCCGGTTCGCCGGCGAGAGGATGAGCTTCGTCCCGTTCTTGGCCGCGTTCACGACCTCCTGCTCGGTGCCGTTCAGACCCCAGTACTGGGCGACCGCGCCCTGGACCGGCTTCGCGCCCGTCAGCTGATGCCAGCCGACGACCGTCTTGCCGTACTTGCCCACGATGGCCTGCGCCTTGTCCATGAAGGTGACGTATTGATCGTGTGGGGTCTTGTGGGCCTCGTCACCACCGATGTGCAGATAGCGCCCGGGGGTGAGCTCGGCCACCTCGCGCACCACCTCGTCCACGAACTTGTAGGTGATGTCCTTCGGCACGCACAGCGAACTGAAGCCGACGTCGGTGCCGGTGTAGAGCGGCGGGGCCTTGCCATCGCAGTTCAGGTCGGCGTACGAGGCCAGTGCGGCGTTGGTGTGCCCGGGCATGTCGATCTCGGGCACGACCTCCAGCCCGTGATCGGCCGCGTACTTCACGATCTCGCGGTACTGGTCCTTGGTGTAGTAGCCGCCCGGGCCGCCGCCCACCTGGGTGCTGCCGCCATAGGTGGCGAGACGGGGCCAGGAGTCGATGGCGATGCGCCAGCCCTGGTCGTCCGACAGGTGCAGATGGAAGGCATTGAACTTGTAGAGCGACATCTGGTCGATGTAGAGCTTCACCTGCTCGACGGTGAAGAAGTGGCGCGAGACGTCGAGCATCGCGCCGCGGTAGGCGAAGCGCGGATTATCGGTGATCGTGCCGCCCGCGACCTGCCAGGGGCCGGACTGCCGCTCGGACTTCTCGATGGACGCCGGCAGCAGCTGACGCAGCGTCTGGATGCCGTAGAACAGGCCCCTGTGGGTGCGGGCACTGATGGTGACCGAGCTGGGCGAGGATTCGAGGCGGTACCCCTCCTTGCCCAGCTTGCTCTGCTTACCGACGAGCTGGAGCACGATGCCGCCGCTCCCGGCGCGCTTGGTGACCGGCAGGGCGTAGCCGGTGGCGGGCCGGAGTACGCCCGCCAGGTAGCGCCCGGCCTTCGCCGCCTGGGGCGACTGGTCGGGTACGCGGATGCGAGTCGTGTCATCGATCGTGAACGGCTTGTCGGCGGGCCGGACGGAGGCTGGTGCGGGGACCACCTGGTCGAGAGCGGTGACGGCCGATGCGGCCGGTGCGCCCGAGGAGGCGACGGCGGCAATCCCGGTCGCCGTCGTCGCGGAGGCGATGAGGATGAGGGAGGAGAGCAGCGTGGGAAGTCGTCTCACGGGCGGTCCCTTCGTCGAGGGGCTGGCTCCGGCGGATAGCGCGAGCGGGGTGGAACAGCCCCCTGAGCGTCGCTCTCTCACCTCCGGGCGCTTGGCCCCTGCCGAAACGCCTCTCCCTGGGGACACCACCCGGGCCGCTGGGCCCAGATGGGGTACCACTGGGACGTGGCCTCACGACGCTGTGTCGTGGGGCGCACTCCGACGCCTGGTCTCTCAACCTTCGGCAAGGGGCACGCACTTCGGCGCGCTCCGGGGGACCGCCTTCATGCCTACCGCGCGGCCCACGAACAGGTCAAGGTATAGACCAACTCGGCGTGCCCGGTCGGCCAAGATCGCGACTCTCGAGCGGGCATCTCCTCCGGATGATCCCGATACGCCGGAGATGCTCCGCACCCCTCGCCGCACCAGCCGGAGGAGGTGCACACCGCCGCGGGTTCCACGGCACCGAAACCGTCTCCGCGACTTCCAGCCCCCCATTCGGCCGTCTCCTGCCCGATTTCGGGCAGGATTCTTGCGAAACTCTCCTCTCCCCCGCAGTATCGACAAGTGCTCGATCGCCCCGCACCCCACGACGACCTTGTCGACCACCTGGTCCGCAGCACGCCGCTCCAGCGCGGCGAGGCAGCCCGGGTGGTACTGGACGTGCTGGCGTACTTCGACGAGACGACCGAGGAGTTCGTCCGCCGCCGCCACCGCGAACTGCAGTCCGGAGGGCTCGGCAACGCGGCGATCTTCGAGCGGATCGCCTACGAGCTGCCCCGCCGTGCAGTGGCGCCACCCGCGCTCTCACTGCGGCAGCTGCGCCGCATCGTCTACGGCTGAGGCGGCCGGCCCGGCGCCGCCCTTCGCGAGAGTCCGGGCCTCGAGCACATGAAGTGAACGATACGGAAGGAAAGGGACTCTATGTGCGGGATCGTGGGATATATCGGCAAGCGAGATGTCGCGCCGCTGCTGCTGGAGGGCCTTCAGCGTCTGGAGTACCGCGGCTACGACTCCGCCGGTATCGCGATCCACGGCAAGTCCGGAGGCGTGAAGACCGTCAAGGCCAAGGGCCGGGTGCGTGAGCTGGAGGGCAGGCTCCCCAAGCGGTTCGCCGGCGCCACCGGGATCGCCCACACCCGCTGGGCCACCCACGGCGCACCGAACGACACCAACGCACACCCCCACCTGGACGCCGACGGCAAGGTCGCCATCGTCCACAACGGCATCATCGACAACGCCTCCGAACTGCGCGCCAAGCTCACCGCCGACGGCGTCGAATTCGCCTCCGAGACCGACTCCGAGGTCCTGGCCCACCTCGTCGGCCGCTCCCAGGCCGAGACCCTGGAGGAGAAGGTCCGCCAGGCGCTGCGCCTGGTCGAGGGCACATACGGCATCGCCGTGCTGCACGCCGACTTCCCGGACCGGATCGTCGTCGCCCGCAACGGCTCACCCGTCGTCCTGGGCATCGGCGAGCACGAGATGTTCGTCTCCTCCGACGTGGCCGCGCTCGTCAGCCACACCCGCCAGGTCGTGACCCTGGACGACGGCGAGATGGCCACCCTCAAGGCCGACGACTACCGCACCTACACCACCGAGGGCAGTCGCACCTCCGCCTCCCCGACCACGGTGGAGTGGGAGGCCGAGTCGTACGACATGGGCGGCCACGACACGTACATGCACAAGGAGATCTCCGAGCAGGCCGACGCCGTGGACCGGGTGCTGCGCGGCCGGATCGACGACCGGTTCTCCACCGTGCACCTGGGCGGGCTCAACCTCGACGCCCGCGAGGCGCGCGCAGTCCGCCGGGTGAAGATCCTCGGCTGCGGCTCGGCCTACCACGCGGGCCAGATCGGCGCCCAGCTGATCGAGGAGCTGGCCCGGATCCCGGCCGACGCCGAGCCGGCGAGCGAGTTCCGCTACCGCAACGCCGTCGTCGACCCGGACACCCTCTACATCGCGGTCAGCCAGTCCGGCGAGACGTACGACACGCTGGCCGCCGTGCAGGAGTTGAAGCGCAAGGGCGCACGGGTCCTGGGCGTGGTCAACGTCGTCGGCAGCGCCATCGCGCGCGAGACGGACGGCGGGGTGTACGTGCACGCGGGCCCGGAGGTCTGCGTCGTGTCCACCAAGTGCTTCACCAACACCGCGGTCGCCTTCGCGCTGCTCGCCCTCCACCTCGGCCGGATCCGCGATCTGTCCGTCGCCGACGGCAAGCGGATCATCACCGGTCTCCGGAAACTGCCGGAGCAGATCGCCGAGATCATGCGCGGCGAAGAGGACATCAAGAAGCTCGCGGCCCAGTACGCCGAGGCCCGGAGCATGATGTTCATCGGCCGGGTCCGCGGCTATCCGGTGGCGCGCGAGGCCTCCCTGAAGCTCAAGGAGGTCAGCTACATCCACGCCGAGGCGTACCCGGCCTCGGAGTTGAAGCACGGCCCGCTCGCCCTGATCGAGCCCGCGATGCCGACCGTGGCGATCGTTCCGGACGACGACCTGCTGGAGAAGAACCGCGCCGCGCTCGAGGAGATCAAGGCGCGCAGTGGCCGGATCCTCGCGGTGGCACATCGGGAGCAGGAGAAAGCGGACCACACGATCGTCGTCCCGAAGAACGAGGCCGAGCTGGACCCGATCCTGATGGGCATCCCGCTCCAGCTCCTCGCCTACCACACGGCACTGACCCTCGGCCGCGACATCGACAAGCCGAGGAACCTCGCCAAGTCCGTGACGGTGGAATAGCCCTTCGGGGATTACGGCAACCACCAATTGAGCAACCCTCACGGCGAGCAACCAGGTCCGCGAAAGCGGCGCCGGTTTAGGCGCAAAGAGGGGAGCAACCCCAACGGCGAGCAACCCGGTCCGCGAAAGCGGCGCCGGTTCAGACGCACAGAGGGGCCCCTCGCGCGTGCCACCAAACGCGCGAGGGACCGCCTCTCTTGGTGCCGGCTTGCCCTCCCCACCTTCGATGGGGACCCCAGCCGGCCCGGAGCTGCCTAACCGGAGACCGTCACCCCTCGGTTGGCAGCGCGTCCAGGCAGAACCGTCGGCCACTTCGCAAGGCCGGCCGTCGCCGAGTACCACGCGGCGGCGCCGGACAGGGCGCCCGCCCAGCCGCCGACCTGCGCGAGGCCACCGCTCCCGGCCAACTGCGCGATGCCGAGCAGCAGGAGCGAGACGAAGAGCAGCCCGTAAACGGCCTGGGCGAGGAACCCGTCGCCCGCGGCGCCGAGCGTCAGAGTCAGCGCGAGCAGGGCGAAGAGGAGCAGGAAGAGACCTGCGGCCTCGGCCGAAGCCTGGGCATCGGCCGCACGCCCCCAGGCGAACCAGAAGGCGCCGAGACCCGCGAAAGCCGTTCCGTTGAAGCCGTTGCCCGCCCGGAATTCCAGGAGACCGGTGATGAACAGCGTGACGCCGCCCACCCAGAGCGCGAGGCCGACGGCATCCGCAGCCGTCACTCCACTGATCACCTCGGCGTACCCGAGGCCGAAGCCCAACAGAGTCAGACCGAGAGCGAGCTGACCCAGTGTCGAGGAGGTGCTGCTTCCCGCAGAGACGTCGTTGTCCACGGCGGGCTCCCTTCACGTGCAGTTGTGGTTCCCCCAGCGACCCTTATGTACCCGTCACAAATGCACAATCCACCTCTACGCACGGGTAGATCTATCGACTTATCCGCTGAGGGTCCCACACCTCACCTGCGCAGACGGGAAGTTGTCGCGCGCTCGCTGAGTGGGGATGACGGACCGGCGACGACCGTCTTACGGGATGACGATCACAGGCCGCTGCGCACGCCGCGCCAGCCGCCCCGCCACCGAGCCGAAGATCCGGCCGACCAGGCCGTGCGTGGATCCGACCACGATCGCGTCGGCCGAGTACTCCCGGCCGACCTCCTCCAGCTCATGGCAAATGTCGCCACCCCGCTCGACGAGGATCCAGGGGACCTCGCAGAGATGGTCGGCACAGGCGAGTTCGAGGCCGAGCACCTCGGTCCGGTGATCCGGCACGTCCACGAACACCGGCGGCTCGCAGCCCGCCCAGACGGTCGTCGGGAGCCGGTTGGCCACATGAACGATGATCAGGCCACAGCTGGAGCGCCGCGCCATACCGATGGCGTAGGCGAGAGCCCGCTCGCTGGAGGTCGAGCCGTCGAAGCCGACCACGACTCCGTGCTGGAACGCCGGATCGCAGGAGTGGCGCGTCTCTTCCGCCGCTTCCAGGTCCGCCAGGGGATCGGCGACCTTCTTGCGGTCCGCGGGATCGGGGAATTCGTGACCGGCCATCGGTGTCTCGGCGAAGGATGTCCTCTTGGGAGGGATCTACGGTTGGGCGGAACGGGTCGGACCTGGTGCTGCCTGTCCCGAGGACCGTCCCGGATGCCCGGGGTGTCCTGGATTCATCTTCCCAAGCCTTTACCCACAAGGGTACGGCGACACTCCCCGGCTGCCCAGGGCATGCCCCGCCGGACGACAGGCGTACCCACCAGGGCAGCCGCCGGTACGGCTTCCGGGAGCATGCCGGAGCCGCGCCCGGAGCGCAATGCCCCCTGCCCCATGCAGTCCCATGCAGCACAACCGCCGGCCTCCGGCCTCGGTGGACCCCCTGCAGTCGGCACTCCGTCCGGTCGGTAGGTTTGGCGCCAGGCGGTACGAAGACCCGGCGCGCGAGGGCGACTTCCGCGCCGGTAGGCGTACGCCGAGGGGCGGCCGGACCTTCGATCACCGTCCCGAATCTTTTCGGCCAACTTCGCGCTACCGTACTCCCCTTGTCGGGCAGGGCCTCAACCCACGCCCGACCTGGGATGAAAGGAGCGTCCAAGGCGCTTGCACCCTACGGGCAGCAGGCAGAGGGGGGAGGCGCACTTCCCAGCGGAGCAATCGAGTGCGACGCTTCGTGATCGAATGCTTCACGCCAAGTTGTCATGTCGACATAGCGGTGGGTGGTGAACTTGTCACGCCAACCTCATACGACACAGTAGATTCGATCTTGGCCATTCACGGCGGGGGACTTGTGCAGGACCGAGGGGAAACGTGCAGGAGCGACACAACCGAGGAGCCGCGACCACCGAGGGGGGCTTAGAGCCATGAGCCAGGACTCCACGACCGCACCGGAGGCCGCTCGGAAGTTGTCCGGGCGGCGCCGCCGGGAGATCGTCGCAGTACTGCTCTTCAGCGGCGGGCCCATCTTCGAAAGCTCCATCCCGCTTTCCGTGTTCGGCATCGACCGCCAGGACGCCGGGGTCCCGCGCTACCGCCTGCTGGTGTGCGCCGGGGAGGACGCGCCGCTGCGCACCACCGGAGGGCTGGAACTGACCGCACCGTACGGACTCGAGGCGCTGGCGCGGGCCGGCACCGTCGTGGTACCGGCGTGGCGGTCGATCACGTCGCCACCCCCATCCGAGGCTCTGGAAGCGCTGCGCCGGGCCCATGAGGAGGGCGCGCGGATCGTGGGGCTATGCACCGGGGCCTTCGTGCTGGCGGCGGCCGGGCTGCTGGACGGGCGGCCGGCCACCACACACTGGATGTACGCCCCCACGCTCGCCAAGCGCTATCCGTCCGTCCATGTGGACCCGCGCGAGCTGTTCGTGGACGACGGCGACGTGCTGACCTCCGCCGGTACGGCGGCGGGCATCGACCTATGTCTGCACATCGTGCGCACCGATCACGGCGCCGAGGCGGCGGGCGCCCTCGCCCGCCGCCTGGTCGTACCGGCGCGCCGCAGCGGCGGTCAGGAGCGCTACCTCGACAGGTCTTTACCAGAGGAGATCGGCGCGGACCCGCTCGCCGAGGTCGTCGCGTGGGCGCTCGAGCACCTACACGAGCAGTTCGACGTGGAAACCCTGGCCGCACGCGCCTACATGAGCCGTCGCACCTTCGACCGGCGATTCCGCTCGCTCACTGGGAGCGCTCCCCTGCAGTGGCTGATCACTCAACGGGTCCTGCAGGCGCAGCGGCTCCTGGAAACCTCCGACTACTCGGTGGACGAGGTCGCCGGGCGGTGCGGCTTCCGGTCACCGGTCGCCTTGCGCGGTCACTTCCGGCGGCAGCTGGGGTCCTCTCCCGCGGCCTACCGGGCGGCGTACCGCGCGCGCCGACCGCAGGGTGGGGCGGCGGAGCGCCCGGACCGTCCGGACCGGACCGATCACCGGGCGGACCGGGCGGAGATCGTGGAGCAGCGGCAGCCTTCCGAGCCGGGCGGGCCGGCGGCGCTGCGCCGGCCGCATGGGGCTGCCGGGCCCGGGGGCGGCTTCGGGCCGGGGTCCGGTGGGCTGGACGCGGGCAAGCCGGAGTCGGACGCCTACGCTCCGCGACTGCCCGAGCAGGGCACCGGACGGTTGTCCGGGCGGCCGACGGTGCCCGGTCAGCGCGACCGCCCCGTAGGGTGAGACACATGAACGATCGCATGGTGTGGATCGACTGCGAGATGACCGGCCTCTCGCTGTCGTCCGACGCTCTCATCGAGGTGGCCGCCCTGGTCACCGACTCGGAGCTGAACATCCTCGGCGACGGTGTGGACATCGTCATCCGCCCGCCGGCCGAGGCACTGACCGCCATGCCCGAGGTGGTGCGCGAGATGCACACCGCCTCCGGGCTGCTCGCCGAGCTGGATGGCGGGACGACTCTGGCGGACGCCGAGGAGCGGGTGCTGGCGTACGTACGCCGGTACGTGCCGGAGCGTGGCAAAGCGCCGCTGTGCGGAAACTCGGTGGGCACCGACCGCGGCTTCCTGCTGCGCGACATGCCGACGCTGGAAGACCATCTGCACTACCGGATCGTCGATGTGTCGTCCGTGAAGGAGCTGGCCCGCCGCTGGTACCCGCGGGCGTACTTCAACAGTCCGCAGAAGAACGGGAACCACCGGGCGCTCGCGGACATCCGGGAGAGCATCGCGGAACTGCGCTACTACCGTGAGGCGATCTTCGTACCCCGGCCCGGGCCGGACTCCGACACAGCGAAGACGATCGCGGCCCGGCACGTGCTTCCCGCGGAGGTTCCGGCGGAGCTCCCAGCCGACGGCCCAGCGGCCTAGCGCCCCGCCCTGCTCCCGGCCGCCGACCCGGGAGCGTCCGCTCTCACCCGCCAGCGCGGGCGCCTCGACCGCCCCGCGCGGCCGGGCGACCCGCCTGAAAGCCGGGAGCGAGCACCCCGGCAGACCCTGTACACTTTTTCTCGGCCGGTGCGAAGAGCGCCGGTCGTGGTGGGTATAGCTCAGCTGGTAGAGCACCTGGTTGTGGTCCAGGATGTCGCGGGTTCGAGTCCCGTTACTCACCCTTAATGATCAAGGCCCCTGACCTGGGAGAATGGTCAGGGGCCTTGGTGTTACCCGGGGCGGGCCAGCTGCCCGGGCAGGAAGCATCGGACCGATGCCGATCGGCCTCGGCTGTATTGCACATGCGAATCCGGCCACCCGGGGTTGAGAGCCGGGCTTACGCGCTCCGCTCGAGCAACCCCTTCAGCCGTTGTTCATTCTTCGGCATCTCCTTCCGCACACGCGGACGGACGACGAGCGGAACGAGCAGCTTGCCGATCCCGTGGGCCTCGAAGTCGAGGGACAGGGTCATGCGCGACCGCTCGCCCTCACCGAGCGGCTCGATCGCGCCCTTCACATGCCCTCTGACCGGGCCGTCAACACCGTCGAGGCGCCAGCTTCTCGGCGGATCCAGCTCGGTCACCTCCATGGTCATCGGGATTTCCCGACGACCGACCTTCCGGGTCACTACAACCCTCGAGCCCGGGGCGAGCGGGGCATCGCCCACCGGGCGCACCGACACGGCGCTCTCCTGCCACTCGGGGAGATGCGAAGGGTCGCTCGCGTAGGAGAAGACCTCCTCGGGACGACGGGAGATGTCAATGCTTTCCTTGATTGCCGACATTTCGCCCCCTTCGTTGTGCATTCGGTTAAATGATCTCACGGGGGTGCCCCAGGCACCAGATCTGGCCATCCTGGGGCGCATGGGCCGGCTGCGTGTGCGCCGGAACGCACGAGCTGGGGCGGCCACCCGCGCAGCAGCACTCATGGCTCACGTGCCGCAGTACGGTGTCGGGCAGAAAGAACGCAGAACGACGTGCTGCCTTGCCCGCTGGCCTGCCCGGTCCTCGGCCGGATCAGCTACCAGAACCGCGTACCGCACACCGTCGGCGCCGATGAAGACGCTGTCCAGGACGCGGCGCCGGCCGTGTTCCTCGCTGTCATAGACGTACTCGAGCTCCGCGGCGGTGTCATCACCGGAACCGAACCGCTCCAGCCGGATTCGCTGGTAGCCCGGTAGCTGCTGCTTGAGGGATTTCTCCGCTTCCTTCAAGGACCCGTACGGCGTCGCTTCCGGGCCGTCGACAGAGAAGACCTGAATCAGACTGCTCTTCCCTGGTGACCTGTAGAAAACCTCTCTGCTCTCCTCGCTGCTCTCTTCGCTCCGCTTCCAGCCCTCCGGCACGTTCAGGGTGAAGCCCGCTGGGTCGATCGTCCTCCGATAACCATCCGGCGTGGCCGTGCTGGGAGGGCTTGCAGGGGAGATCAGGGCCGGGGGTCGGTGTGTCTCCGGCCCCCCATACACCAGCAGGTCAGAGGCGGTTGCCGCGGCGAGAAGCGCGCAAACGGCAAAGCCCGCAGCAAGTGCGCGAGCGGCGGTGCTCCAAGAACGCGGCCCCGCGGCAGGGCTCGGGGTGAGTGGCGCGGGACTAATGTCCACTGGCGTCAACTCGGTCTCCCGCACGTATGCCTCCGTGGGCCGGCGCGCATCGGCGAAGAATGCATCACTCCTGCTGTCCGGTTGCGCCTCCGATACTTTGCCGGGAAGGGGAACGTCCAAGAGTGACGCGAGATAGCGCCGCCACAATGGATAAGCGTCTCTGTCGCACCTCTCGGCCGGCGGCGGATGGTTGATCAGATCCGATGCCAGGAGCGAATTCCGATACCGCCGGAGAAGGGAACCATTCATCCGCTGCCCTCCCCCCACCGCTCTGCCGTGCCCCCCGAGCCGAGAGCTGCCTCAGGCGCGGGTGCCTGGTCACTTCCGGTCGTACGCCCACCCGACCGCCGCTCCCCTAAGGCCTCGCCCGGCGAGGTGCCTTCGACAACGCCCCTGAGACTCCTGGTGGCACCCAGTTGTCTGAGCAACGCCGGAGCGGAAGCTCCCACCGCGACCGCCGCGTAGACGCCAGTGATCTGAGAGTGGAACAGCCACCCCGCGCCTGCGCCTAGGAGGAGCCGGGTCACCGCGGCCAGCAGATCCGACGGCAGGTCGACATATCGGCGCAGTGGGGGCAAACGCCCCTTCCCTTTGGCGAGCACGCGATGTCGTACGGCCTGCCAGGTGGAGATCCTTCCGTAGAAGACCACCGCCTCCACGATGGCGCCCCCCATAGCCCCGTACACGATGGCTGTCGGCCAGTCCAAGGCCGCTCCTTCTGGTGAACAGGTCCCGCGCTGAACTGAATCCAGGGTTCCAGAACGGCAGGCCGCCCGACAGGGCGCGCACCCGCCCACACGCGCCGTGCGCCCATCCCACGCCCCTCCTGGACGGGAACCCCGACGTGTCCGCGGACTTCGCCACCGTCAGCTTCCCGCGTGGCTCCGCCCGGCGAATGGCCGGGGCCTCGCCAACCTATCCAGGCACGCCCCTTGACCAGCGGACTCTCGAAGCGGATCGTGATCCATCGCACCCCCCACGTCGCACCAGCGAGGGGAGCAGCGCATGCCAGGACGTCGCGACGCCACCAGCGGGACTACACCGCTCAGGATGCGCACCGTCAGGCTCCCGGACGGTACCGAGGTCGCCATAGCTTGCGTACCCGGCTGCTGCGACGACCTGTCGGACCAACAGCTCGTCGAGATGATCGAGACGCAGTCCCCCGACGACAGCGACGACTGACCCACGCATGCCGCCGCATCACGTCTGGCCAGGCATCCGCATGCACTCGAACCGGGCCTGAACATCCCGTCCCCGTGGAGGATGACAGGGCGCTCAACCTCGACGTGCCGGCAGGTGCGGTCACTCAGCGACTGCCAGAAGGCCCACGGGCTGATCCCGCTCGTCGGCGAGTCCGATGACCCGCGCCCTCTGCGGCCCGATCGCCGTACCTGAGACCGGGCCGTCGGCGGGACGGCGAGCAATACACCGGCGGCGGCCCACCAAAGACTCCCGCCCCGAGCTCCGAAGCCCTGGACAGGTCGAGCGCCCGGGGCGGGTCAGGTAGCACCAGCCACCTGCTGTGCGCAAGGCAGCGGGAGGGTGCAGTGCAAGCCGGGGAAAGCAGTGGTGATGGCGCTGCTCGCGGGCTGGTTTCGGTGACGGATTCGATTGAACCGTGAGCGCACAGCCGGTAGGGGCAGACAAGATCGTGGTCCATGAGGCTTCAGGGGCGTGCCGTGGGGATCACCGCGGTGGTGTCCAGTCCCAGGCCCGCATTCCGACCACTCCAAGGAGCGCTGTGAGCATCGTTCCCGAATCCCAGACGTCGGCGTCACCCACCTCGCCCGCGTGGCGGCTGCTGCTCGGTTATGCACGGCCGCATTGCTGGGCCCTGCTGGCCGGGGCGGTGCTGGCGCTGGTCACCGGGGCCACCGGGCTCGCTCTGCCGCTGGTGGCCCGGGCCCTCATCGACGACCTGTCCCACGACCGGGCCATAACCGGCGCGCTGCTGACCATGTCGGCGCTGGTCGTCGCCAATGCCGCGATAGGTGCCCTGGGTTCGTACGTCCTGCGGCGCACCGCGGAGTCGGTCGTACTCGGCGCGCGTCGCACCCTGTCGTCGCATCTGCTGCGGCTGCGCATCGCCGCTGTCGACCGCAGTGAACCCGGCGATCTCATGGCCCGGATCACCTCCGATACCACGCTGCTGCGCGAGGTCACAACGGACTCCCTGGTCGGCCTCGGCACCGGAGGGCTGACGCTCATCGCGACGCTGGTGATGATGGCCCTGGTGGAACCGATGCTGCTGGCCGTCACCCTGGGCGTGATCCTGGGTGCGGGCACGGTGATCGGTGTGATCGTGCCCAGGATCAACCGGGCTAGCCGGCAGGCGCAGGACGCGGTCGGCGCGATGGGGGCTTCCCTGGAGCGAATCCTGGGTGCGCTGCGTACCGTCAGGGCGTCCGGGGCCGAGCACCGCGAGGAGCACGTCGTGCACGCCGCGGCCGAAGAGTCCTGGCGACAGAGTGTGCGGGCGGCCAAGTGGTCGGCCCTGGCCGGGAATACGGCCGGTCTGTCGATGCAGATCGCGTTCATCACCGTGCTCGCCGTGGGTGGCGCCCGCGTCGCGACCGGTGCCATCGACGTCGGCACGCTGGTGGCCTTCCTGCTCTACGTCTTCTACCTGATGTCGCCGATCCAGCAGGTCGTCGGCGCCGTCACCCAGTACCAGACCGGCGCGGCTGCGCTCGCCCGCATCCAGGAGGCGCAGCGGCTGCCCGCGGAACCGCCGGCCGAACCAGCGCCGTTGCCCGTGCCCGGTGCCGAACCCGCCGCGCTGGCCTTCGAGAACGTGCGCTTCCGGTACGCCGACGACCTGCCGTATGTCCACCACGGGGTGACCTTCACCGTGCCGCCGCGCGGTATGACGGCATTCGTCGGACCGTCGGGCGCGGGCAAGACCACGGTCTTCTCCCTCATCGAGCGGTTCTACGATCCCGCGGACGGCCGGATCGTGCTCGACGGCCGCGACCTCGCGCAGTGGGACATACCCCAACTACGGTCCGCCATCGGCTACGTCGAACAAGACGCCCCCGTCCTCTCCGGCAGCCTGCGCGATAACCTGCTGCTCGGCAACCCGGACGCCGACGACACCGACCTGCTCCGCGTGCTGAAGACCACCCGCCTCGACGGCCTGGTCGCCCGGCTGCCGCAGGGCCAGGACACCCTCGTCGGCCACCGCGGCACCAGACTCTCGGGCGGTGAGCGCCAGCGCGTCGCCATCGCCCGCGCCCTGCTGCGCCGTCCCCGCCTGCTGCTGCTCGACGAAGCCACCAGCCAGCTGGACGCCGTCAACGAAGCCGCGCTGCGCGACACCGTCGCCGACGTGGCACGCACCACCACCGTCCTCGTGGTCGCCCACCGGCTGTCCACGGTCACCATGGCCGACCGCATCGTCGTCATGGACACCGGTCGGGTACGCGCCATGGGCACCCACCACGAACTCCTTGTCACCGACCCGCTCTACGCCGAACTCGCCGCCACCCAGTTCCTCGCCACCGCCGACATCTGACATGCACTCGGGCCGTGGCGCTGCCGATGAGGCTCTGGCCTCAGGAGGAGGCGCGGACGATCAGCTCCGTGGGCAGGACCAGCTGCGGGCGCTCGCGGGTGCGCTCCGCGATCTCCTCGAGCAGCACCCGGGCCATCACCCGTCCCATCTCCTCGATCGGCTGCCGGACGCTGGTCAGCGGCGGGTCCATGTGGCGGGCGACGGGCGAGTCGTCGAAGCCGACGAGGGCGACGTCGTCGGGGACTCGGAGCCCCGCCTCCCGGAGCACCCGGCGAGCGCCCGCGGCCATCACGTCGGAGGCGGCGAACACCGCGTCGGGGGCGGCGCCGCGATCCAGCAGCCGGCGCATCGCCCGGCATCCGCCGTCCTCGGTGAAGTCCGCGACCGCGACCAGCGCCTCGTCGACGGGGATGCCGGCGTCGCCGTGTGCCTGGCGGTAGCCGTCGAGCCGGCACTGCGCCACGTACATGTCGAGTGGGCCGGTGATCGTCGCGATCCGGCGGCGGTCGCGGGCGAGCAGGTGCTCCACGGCCGCGCGGGCGCCGCCGACATTGTCGGAGTCGACGTACGACACGGACTCGCGCGCGGAGCGCCGACCGCTCAGCACCGCCGGCATGTCGAGCTGTTCGAGCAGGTCGGGCAGTGGGTCGTCGGTGTGTACGGAGAGCAGGAGCACGCCGTCGACCCGGTGCGCGCCCAGATAGTTGGCGAGGCGGCGGCGCTCCTTGGGGGTGCGGATGAGGGTGAGCAGCAACTGGAGGTCGGTATCGGCGAGTTCGCTGCCGACACCGCGGATGATGTCGGAGAAGTACGGCTCGGCGAAGAGTCTGGTCTCCGGCTCGGGTATGACGAGGGCAACGGCGTCGGCACGATTGCCCGCGAGTGCGCGGGCGGCCCGGTTCGGTACGTATCCCAGCTCGGTGACGGCTCGTTCAACGGCGGCCCGGGTCTGGTCGCTGACCCGCGGCGAGCCGTTGATCACCCGTGAGACGGTGCCGCGGCCGACGCCTGCCCGGGCGGCGACCTCCTCCAGGGTGGGTCTGCCGCCTCGCCTCTTCGCCGCCATGTCCCCTCCAGCCATAAGCGATACATCGGGCGCGGATGCACCATTCAACATCAGATGCAGCCCGACAAGTTGCGCTCGTCCGCAGCCTTGACACCTCACCCGGGGAGCGGCAACCCTTCAACACATCACGTCTGGGAGCGCTCCCAATCAACTGCTGACGTTCACATCCTGTACGAGCCAGACATCACCTGTACGTTCCCTGCCCGAGCCGCGACACCGACACCGCACCTTCGTCAGACGATTCCTCTTGGCCGGGAGCGGTACGTCAGTGCGCTAGGAGGACGCAATGCGCCGAAAGTTCTGTGGGGTCCGCAGAGCGGTGGCCCTGATGGCCATCGCCGCGCTGGGCGGCGGGCTGCTCGCAGGCTGCGCCGAGGACAGCAACGCACCGGGTGCCGCCGGTCAGGGCGGCAAGGACGGCAAGGGCAGGACCGTGGTCACGGTCGGGGTCTTCGGCGTCTTCGGTTACAAGCAGGCCGGGCTGTATGACGCGTACGAGAAACTCAACCCGGGCCTCACGATCAAGGAGACGTCCATCGAGCGGGTGGACCAGTACTACCCGCAGCTGCTGACCCACCTCGGAACGGGCAGCGGGCTCCAGGACATCCAGGCCGTAGAGGTCGGCAACATCGCCGAGGTCGCCGCCAAACACGCGGACAAGTTCGCCGACCTGGGCACGGCGGACGGCGTCGACAAGAGCACCTTCGTGCCCTGGAAGTGGGCTCAGGCCACGGCGAAGGACGGGAAGACGGTCGGCCTCGGGACCGACATCGGCCCGATGGCCATCTGCTACCGCAAGGATCTGTTCCGGAAGGCCGGGCTGCCGACCGACCGCGAGGAGGTCGGAAAGCTCTGGGCCGGCGACTGGCGGAAGTACGTCGACACCGGCGAGAAGTACATGTCCAAGGCGCCCCGGGGCACGGTGTTCGTCGACGCCGCGGGTGGGGTCTACAACGCGGTGGTCTCGGGCAATGCCGAGCGCTACTACGGCAAGAGCGGCAAGCTCATCTACCAGGACAGTCCGGCCGTCAAGGAGGCCTGGGGCCTCGCGATGGACGTCATCGACGGAAAGATGACCGCCAAGCTCAAGCAGTTCGACAAGACCTGGGACCAGGCGTACGCCAACGGCCGCTTCGCCACGGTCTCCTGCCCGCCCTGGATGCTCGGCTATATCAAGGAGAAGGCCGGGGACAAGGCGAAGAACCAGTGGGACGTCGCTCCGGCGCCCAAGCCGGCCAACTGGGGCGGCTCCTTCCTAACCGTGCCGGAGGCGGCGAAGAACAAGGCCGAGGCGATCAAGCTGGCCGCCTGGCTGACCGCCCCGGAGCAGCAGGCCAAGCTCTTCGAGAAACAGGCCAGCTTCCCCAGCTCCCAGGCGGCGTACCGCCTTCCCCAGGTCGCCGACGCCCGGCACGAGTACTTTGACAACGCCCCCATCGGCAAGATCTTCGCCGACGCGGCCAAGGGCATTCCGACCTTGGTGGTCGGTGAGAAGGACCAGGCCATCCAGACGGCCATCACCGACGTGGGCATCCTGCAGGTCGAGCAGCAGGGCAGGACACCCGACCAGGGCTGGGCGGCGGCGGTGAAGAACATCGACAACGCCCTGGATCAGTGACCCGGATGGCTGTCGGATCCGGGAAGGCGGTCGCGTCCCCTGCAGGTGAGGGGGACGCGGCCCGCCGCGTCCAGGGGGTGCCCCCAGCGGTGGCTGCACCCCCCGCCACAGCTGGGGGTGCAGCCGGCCGAAGGAGCCGGTGGAGCAGCGAAGAGCGGCGCAGTCGTCGCTACCGCCGTGATGTGCGCTGGAGCCCGTACGCCTTCGTCGCGCCCTTCTTCCTCTTCTTCACCGCCTTCGGGCTGTTCCCCCTGCTGTACACGGGCTGGTCGTCGCTGCACCGGGTCTCGCTGCACGACCCCACGACCATGGAGTGGGCGGGGCTGCACAACTACACCCGGCTCCTGGAGGACGAGTTCTTCTGGAACGCCCTGCGCAACACCTTCACCATCGGGGTGATCTCCACCGTCCCCCAGCTGCTGGTGGCGCTCGGGATCGCTCACCTGCTGGGCTACCGGTTGCGCGGCTCCACCTTCTTCCGGGTCGCGATGCTGACGCCGTACGCCACCTCGGTGGCGGCGGCGACGCTCGTCTTCGTCCTGCTCTTCGGGCGCGACTACGGGATGATCAACTGGGCACTGGGCCTGGTGGGGTTCGACGCCGTCGACTGGCAGAACGGCACCTGGAGTTCACAGATCGCTGTGTCGACCATCGTGATCTGGCGGTGGACGGGCTACAACGCGCTGATCTATCTGGCGGCGATGCAGGCCGTGCCGCGCGACCTCTACGAGTCGGCGGCCCTGGACGGGGCGTCGCGCTGGCAGCAGTTCATCTACGTGACGATCCCGTCGCTGCGGCCGACCATCCTCTTCACCGTGGTGGTCTCGACGATCGGGGCCACCCAGCTCTTCGGCGAACCGCTGCTCTTCGGCGGGGCGGGGGGCGAGAAGGGTGGCGCCTCACACCAGTTCCAGACCCTCGGCCTCTATATGTACGAGCAGGGCTGGTTCAACTTCCATCTCGGCCGGGCTTCCGCCATCGCCTGGACCATGTTCCTGATCCTGCTGCTGATCGCCGCGGTCAACGCCGCTGTGGCGCGCCGGCTGCGGAAGAGCCAGTGAGGGGGGCCATGACCGCCGCGAACATCGCCGCCGAGGCCGACCGTGACAGCAGAGGCAGAAACAGCAGAGACGGCGGGGATCGAAAGGCCGGCAGCGACGGCTGGTACGGCAGAACCCGGAAGCCCGGACGGGCCGGAGGCGCCGGACGGCAGCTGCACGGCGGCCGGCTGACCCATGCCGTGCTGATCGTCTTCACCGCGGGATCGCTCTTCCCTCTGGTGTGGACGGCGATCGCCGCCTCCCGCACCAACTCCCGGCTCGCCCAGACGCCTCCGCCCTTCTGGTTCGGCAGCAACCTCTTCGGCAATCTGCGGACCGCGTGGACCGACGCCAACATGGGCCTGGCGCTGCTCAATACCACCGTGGTGGCCGGGACGATCACGATCGGCACCGTGCTGTTCTCGACGATCGCCGGATTCGCCTTCGCCAAGCTGCGCTTCCGGCTCAAGAACGTCCTGCTCATGCTGACGATCGCCACGATGATGGTGCCGCCCCAACTCAGCGTGGTGCCGCTGTTCATGACCGTCGCCGAGCTGGAGTGGACCAACCAGCTCCAGGCGGTGATCCTCCCGACACTGGTCAGCGCCTTCGGAGTCTTCTTCATGCGGCAGTACCTCATCGAGGCGCTGCCCACCGAGCTGATCGAGGCGGCGCGGGTGGACGGTGCGAGCAGTCTGCGGGTCGTGTGGCACGTGGTCTTCCCCGCCGCACGCCCCGCGATGGCCGTCCTCGCCATGCTCACCTTCGTCCAGGCCTGGAACGACTTCTTCTGGCCGATCATCGCGCTGACCCAGGACAACCCGACCGTGCAGGTCGCGCTGACCGGTCTCGGCCGCGGCTATATCCCCGACCAGTCGGTCATCATGGCCGGCGCGCTGCTCGGCACTCTGCCGCTGCTGCTCGCCTTCACCCTCTTCGGCAAGCAGATCGTCGGCGGCATCATGCAGGGCGCGATCAAGGGCTGAACTCGCCTGTCCCGTCTCCATTCCATCCCCTTCTCCCGTCTCGTCCCCCGTCCCCCACCGTGACTTTCGGTCCCGACACTCCATGGGAGCGCTTTCATGACGCATCGCTTTCCGCCCGGCTTCCTGTGGGGCGCCGCCACCGCCGCGTACCAGATCGAGGGCGCGGCGCGGGAGGACGGCCGCACCCCGTCTATCTGGGACACCTTCAGCCACACCCCGGGGAAGGTCGCCGGGGGCGACACCGGTGACGTGGCCGCCGACCACTACCACCGCTTCCGGGACGACGTCCGCCTCATGGCGGACCTGGGCATCGGCGCCTACCGCTTCTCCGTCTCCTGGTCGCGCGTGCAGCCCACCGGCCGGGGACCCGCTGTACAGCGCGGCCTCGACTTCTACCGCGCCCTGGTCGACGAGCTCCACGCCCATGGCATCCAGCCCGTCGTGACCCTCTACCACTGGGATCTGCCCCAGGAGCTGGAGTCGGCGGGCGGCTGGCCGGAGCGCGACACCGCGTACCACTTCGCCGAGTACGCCGGACTCGTCGCCGACGCCCTCGGCGACCGCGTCGAGCTGTGGACCACCCTCAACGAGCCCTGGTGCAGTGCCTTTCTCGGCTACGGCTCGGGAGTGCACGCCCCGGGCCGCACCGACCCGGTCGCGGCCTTGCGAGCCGCGCACCACCTCAACCTCGCCCACGGCCTCGGCGCCCAAGCGCTGCGCTCCGCCCTGCCCGCCCGCGCCCGGATCGCGGTCTGCCTCAACCCCGGCGCCATACGGGCCCGTACGCAGTCGCCCGGGGATCTGGACGCTCAGCGGCGCATCGACGCCCTCGCGACCCGTATCTTCAGCGACCCCATGCTCCACGGCCGGTACCCCACCGACCTGCTCGCGGACACCGCGCGGCTGACCGACTGGTCATACGTCCACGACTCCGACCTGGCCGCCATCAAGCACCCCCTGGACGCGCTGGGCATCAACTACTACACCCCTACCGTGGTATCAGCAGCCACTGACAACCGGCCTCCGCGGAAGGACGGCCACGGCGCCAGCGAGCACTCCCCCTGGCCGGGCGCCGAGCGGGTCGCCTTCCACCAGCCGCCCGGCGACGTCACCGCGATGGACTGGTCGGTGGATCCCACCGGCCTCTACGACCTGCTGATGCGGTTCAGCCGCGAGGTTCCCGACCTCCCCCTCCTGATCACCGAGAACGGTGCGGCGTACGAGGACAAGCCGGATGCCGAGGGCGTGGTCCACGACCCCGAGCGGATCGCGTACCTCCATGCCCATCTGGCCACCGTCCGGCGCGCGATCGCCGACGGTGCCGATGTCCGCGGCTACTTCCTCTGGTCCCTGATGGACAACTTCGAGTGGTCCTACGGCTACGCCAAGCGGTTCGGCGCCGTCCACGTCGACTACCCGACCCAGACCCGTACCCCCAAGTCCAGCGCCCGCTGGTACGCCGAGGTGGCCCGTACGGGCGAACTGCCCACCTCCGCATAGCGACAAGCTGAACAAGCCCCGAACCGCGCGGCGGGAATGGGGCGCGCCCCGGCCGGGGGGTGGGGGGGAAGCACCGGCCGGGGCGCGCGTTGGGGGGTGGCAGCTATGAAGAGTGCGTCAGATGCCGGGAGGTTCAGCCGCGGTAGGCACTGAAGGCCTTGGTGAAGGCCAGCTCGTCCTGAAGGATCGAGCTGCAGGTCGCCTGCGCGGAGTCCTGCTTACCGCCCGGGCACTGCTTGTCGCGGGTCGAGGACCACATCGACAGCCAGCCCAGCCCCTTGGACTCGGCGAACTTCACCAGCTGTGTGGCGTCATCGACCTTGAAGATCTCGGTGACCACGTCATTGACGCCGATCATCGGGGTGACCGCGACGGCCTTCCAGGCGGCCCGGTCCGACAGCCCGAGGACGCTCTTGATCTGGCCCTGCGTGGCGGTGGCCGCCTCGATCGCGTACTGGCCCATGTCGTCGCTGAACGCCGGTCCGTAGTCCATGGCCATGATGTTCACGGCCGAGATCTTCACACCGTTCTTCTTGGCGTCGGCGAGCAGACCGACTCCGTCCTGGGTCAGCCCGGAGGGCATCACCGGCAGCGTGAAGGACACATCCAGCTTGGGGTGCTTCTTCTGCAGCGTGGCGATGGCCTGCGCACGGCGGGTGTTGGCGGCCTTGTCCGGCAGCGCGGCGCCCTCGATGTCGAAGTCGGCCTTGGTCAGCTTGAAGGTGTCGACCACCTTCTCGTAGGCGGCCGCGAGCTCGGATGCCGAGTCGCACGCGACGCCCAGCTCGGAGCCCGCAGCGCCGCCGAAGGACACCCGGACATCGCCGCCGGCCTTGCGGAGTTCACCGATCTGGTCGGCCACCGGGTTGCTGTTCAGGTCGCCCGTTCCGCCCCACTTGGGAGTGCAGCCGCCGCCGGAGGTGATGAAGGCGAGGTTGAACTCCTTCACGCCGGTCTTCTTCGACGTGCCCAGCATGTCGTAGGCGGGCGAGAGGGAGGTGTCGATGTACGGGGCGAAGCCAGCGCCCGATGGGGAGCCGGGACGGGAGGGCGTGGGCGTCGTCGGCTTGGACGGCGTGGGCTTGGCGGGCTTCGACGGCTTGGCGGGCGGCGTCTTCGTGGGCTTCGGCGCGGTCGTCGGCTTGGCGGTGGGCCGGCCGCTCGGCTTCGGAGCCGGGCCCTCGTCGACCGAGCACTTCACCTCGTTGATCAGACAGCCCATCGGCTCGGCCGCCTTCGTGCCCGCGGTGGCACCCGAGGTGGCGACGAACCCGATGGTCACGGACTTGCCCGGAGCGATGTCACCGCTCCAGCTCGCGGGCTTCACGGTGATGTGCTGCCCGTCGGTGGTGTGCCGGGCGTTCCACAGTGAGCCGATCTTCGTCCCGGCGGGCAGGTCGAACTCGAGCTTCCAACCGGACAGCGGCTTGTCCGTCTCGTTCGTGATGACGTACTGACCGGTGTAGCCCGCGCCCCAGCTGCTCGTCGTGCTGTACGCCGCGCCGACCGAGGCGGCCTGCGCCGTCCCGGCCACCGCGAAGACACCGCCGCCCACGGCAGCCGCGGCGACCACCGTGCCGATCACCTTGGTTATTCGGCTGCTCCTGCGCCGGTGCGTACGTGTCATGGCGTCGCCCTGCCTCTGCTCTCACGGGGGGAGTGGATGCAGTAGCACGCTAGCGAGCCGAGAACGGACAAATGCCAACATCGGCGCGGGTCCAGAACTTCTTATGCCTCGCTTAAGGGCGCGATCGGCGGCGATTAACCGTCGGCCGGGACGGAGCTGGACGGACGCGCGGCAGCGGCCTATTCGGCGGCCTTTCCGCCCGCGACCTGGGTTCCCGCCTTGCCGCCTGGCCCGTTGCCGCCCGGCAGCCTTCCGCCCGCCGCCTGATGGCCCGCCACCTTCCCGCGCTTGCGGCGGACAGCGCGCCGTACCGGGGACAGCCGCCGTCCACCGAGCGCCAGCCACACCCGGACCTCCGTACCGCCGAGAACCGAGTGCCCGATCCGTACGTCCCCGCCCGTGGACTCCGCGACCCGCCGGACGATGTCCAGGCCGAGCCCGGTCGAGCCCGGTCCGCCGTCGCCGTGTCCGCGGCGCAGCGCGGCGTCCGGGTCGGCGATGCCCGGCCCGGCGTCCGAGACGAGCACGATCACCGCGTCGTCCCCGTTGTGCACGTCCACCGCGAAGGCGGTTCCCTCGGGCGTGTGGCGGAAGACATTGCCGAGCAACGCATCGAGGGCGGCGGCGAGTTCGGCCCGCCCGACCGGGATCCGCACGGGCCGGCTGACGCCGGCCAGCCGTACTGTGCGGCCCTCGTCCTCGGCCAGCGCCGACCAGAAGGCCATCCGCTCACGGATGACCTCGGACGCGTCGCAGCCGGAGCCCGCGCCGAGCGGACCCTGGGTGTGCGGGCGCTGCTCGCGCGCGGTGCGGATGATCTGGTCGACCTCGCCCTCGAGCTGGGCGACGGCCGCCCGGGTCTGCTCGGCGGCCGGACCGTCGCCCAGCGAGGCCGCGTTGAGCCGCAGCACGGTCAGCGGAGTGCGCAGCCGGTGGGAGAGGTCGGCGGCCAGCTCACGTTCGTTCGCAAGGAGTTGCACCACCTGGTCGGCCATGGAGTTGAAGGCGACCGCCGCGGCGCGCAGTTCGGCGGGCCCCTCCTCCGGTACGCGGGTGCCGAGCTTGCCCTCGCCCAGGTCCTGCGCCGCCCCGGCCAGCTGCTCGGCGGGGCGAACCATACGGGTGCCGAGCCGGTCGGCGATGGCGACCGAGCCGACGACCAACCCGAGTCCGACCGCTGCCAGGACCACCCAGGCGGTGTTGACCCCGTTGGTGACGTCGCGGTCCGAGACGAACACCTCGACGACGGCGACCTTGCCGGATCCGACGGCGGTCGGCTGGAGCAGGGCGAAGCCGCCGGGCACGGACGAGATGGAGGCGCGGCCGAGCCGGATGGCCGTGGCGAGGTCGTCGTCGGTGGCCCGCCGCTTGCCGATCTCCACGGCGTCGCCGCCCGTGCCGGTGGCTCGGCCCGCGCCTTCGGCCTCCGAGCCCTCGCCGTTCGCGCCCGGGACGTACACGGCCATCCGGCCGTCCGCCCCAGCGGTGGTGCTGGCCACCGCGCGCATCAGCTGCGCGTCGTCGGTGGTGATGGCGAGGGCCGGGCCGATGGTGGCGGCCTGCCGTTCGGCGTCGGAGAACGCCCGGTCCCGCGCCATCTCCTTGACCACGAGCCCGAGCGGCACGGCGAACGCCACCACGACCATCGCGGTGACGGCCAGGCTCACCTTGACCAGGGCCCATCTCATGGGCTGCTCCCCCTTGTTCACCCCGTCACGCCGGGGTTGATGTCAGGGCCGCCCGAGCGGCCCGCAGCTGCGGCAGTCACCCGCACCTGCGGCCCGGCGGCCTCGCGTGTACCGCTCACGACGGCGGCTCCAGCTTGACTCCGACTCCCCTGAGGGTGTGCAGATAGCGCGGCCGGGCGGCCGTCTCGCCCAACTTGCGGCGCAGCCAGGAGAGGTGGACGTCGATGGTCTGATCGTCGCCGTACGACTGCTGCCACACCTCGGCCAGCAGCTCCTTGCGTGCCACGACGACACCCGGCCGGCCAGCGAGGAACGCGAGCAGGTCGAACTCGCGCCGCGTGAGATCCAGCCGCGTGCCGTCCAGCTCCGCCTGCCGGCGCAGCGGGTCGATCGCCAGCCCACCGACCCGGATCACGCGGGACGGCTGCTCGGATTCGGCGACCGCCCGGGAGCGGCGCAGAACAGCGGCGATTCTGGCGGAAAGGTGCTCAACCGAGAAGGGTTTGACGAGGTAGTCGTCGGCACCGTCGTTGAGCAGCCGGACGATTCCCGCCTCGTCGTCGCGCGCCGTCGCAACGATCACCGGGACGTCGGTGATGCCGCGCAACATCTTCAGGGCCTCCGCCCCGTCGAGGTCCGGGAGGCCCAGATCGAGAATGACGACGTCGAATCCGACATGGGCCACCTCGCGCAACGCCTCCAGGGCGGTGCCGACGCTCCGCACGGTGTGGGAGGCCTCGGTCAGATGCCGGATGAGGGCGGAGCGCACGAACTGGTCGTCCTCGACGACGAGCACACTTGCCATGGGCGGCACCGTACGCCATGTGGGTGATCCGCGTCCTGTCCAAGAACCATCGCGCGGAATCGGCCACGTACGGCAGTATGAGCCACCATGCAACGAGGAATCGTTCACGCCGCAGCCTGGTCGCTCGCCACGGGCGCCGCCGTCACCCTGTCGTGGTGGGGCGTTCACACAGTGCTCGCGGGCACGGCGTACGACCCACCGCGCGCGCTCCCCATACCGGGCGACGCCTCCTCCCGCGCCGACCCGGACGGCGGAGCGGGACCGCAAGCCTCCTCCACGCGGCGCGCCAAGCCCTCGCCGACCTCTCCGAAGCCGACGCGCAAGCCGACGCGTCCCCCTGAGACGGCGGAGCCCGAAGGCAAGCCGCCCCGGAGCAGCACGCCGGCCAGTCCCTCCCCCACCAGGACCGGCAATGTGAAGAGCTACAACGTGCGCGGCGGACGGGTGGTGTTCGACCTCCGCGAGTCCTCCGCGAGTCTGGTGTCAGCGACGCCCGACTCGGAGTGGCAGATGCAGGTCTGGAAGCAACCGGAGTGGATCCGGGTCAACTTCAGCCAGGGCGACAGCACGACGTCGGTCTTCTGCACCTGGAACGGCCACCCGCCGACGGTGGAAGTCGTCGAGGAATAGCCGGGTTTCGACGGGTCTGAGGTCATGTCCACGGGTCTGGGGTCAGGAGAACACTCCGGCGGGCGGTGCGGGCGACGGCCGGGCCCACGCGTCGCTGACCGGTGCCGCACCGCCGGTGAAGTCCGTCAGCGCACGGCCGTGCTCCACCCGCCCATGGTGCGGATCACCGGCGGCCCGGCGGGTCAGCTCGGCGACCGGAAGGTCGCGGTCGGAGGCCAGCAGCACGGCGTTCCCGAAGCGTCGGCCGCGCAGCACCGCGGGTTCGGCCACCAGACACGCATGCGGGAAGACGGTTCGTACGGTGGCGATCTGCGCGCGCAGGTGGGCCAGCGGCGGCCCGTCGGCGATGTTCACGGCGTAGCAGCCGCCCGCCCGCAGCGCCCGCCGTGCCTCCGCCACGAACTCGGTGCTGGTCAGATGACCGGGCGTGCGGGCGTCGCTGAAGACGTCCGCGATGACGAGGTCGGCCCAGCCGTAGGGCACCTTGCCGAGCCCTTGCCTGGCGTCGCCGCCCCGTACGCGTATCCGCACCCCGCTCGGCAGCGGCAACTCGCGCCGTATCAGCTGGACGAGCCGGGCGTCCGACTCCACGATCTGCTGGGCGGACCGGGGCCGGGTCGCCGCGATGTACCGGGCTAGGGTGAAGGCGCCGCCGCCCAGATGCACGGCCTGGAGCGGGCTGCCGGGTGGGGCGGCCAGATCGGCGATGTGCCCGAGCCGGCGCTGGTAGGCGAAGTCGAGATACGTCGGGTCGTCGAGGTCCACATGGGACTGCGGGGCGCCGTCGAGGAACAGCGTCCAGGCGCGCGGGCGGTCGCGGTCGGGCACGAGCTCGGCGACCCCGCCGTCGACCTCCTCGGAGATCGTCCGCGCACCACGCCGCCTGCCCTTCACCATGCCCCCAGTATCCCTGGGACGTGTCCGCGGGGGTCATCCGCGGGGGCCGGTCACTGGCAGCGGTCCGCGGCCTCCAGCACGCGGGCGGCCTCGCCCAGCGCCTTGCGGAGCACGGCGGGGTCGGTGACGGCCGCCGCGTCGTCCGGCGGGACGAGCCAGCCGGTGCCCGCCACCGAGGGCTCGTCGGCTCCGGCGAGGGACAGCCCGCGCCCGAACGTCCCGGTGCAGGCGCTGCCCGGCAGATCCCAGCCGGCGGCTGTGCCGGGCGGCACCAGGAAGCCGAGGGTGTCGCAACTCCCGTCGTGCAGCACCGGTCCTACTCCTCCGGCGCCTCCTGGTCCGTCGTCCTGGGTCCCGGGGCCGATGCCGCGCTGCAGGATGTCCACCGCCTCGAGGCCCTGGCGGGCCGGGACGGTGACGAGATCGCAGGCCTCGTCCGTGTCCGGCGCCAGGCTCTGCTCCGTGCTGGGGAGATGCTGGGCAGTCGTCTGCGAAGCGCTGATGTCCACGCGGGCCTCCAACAAGGGAAACCCCTCCTCCGAAGTAGCCGGGTCGCTCCTTCTCCGCAGTGTTCAACGCCCCGCGGCGTCAACAGCTACGGAGGACGACGCCACCAAGGGATGGCAGTTCATGGCGGATCCCGGGTGAGATATCCCGTTTGTAGCCAAACACTGCGTATCAACTCCGTCACAACCGGTACGGTCTTGGATCGCCGACACACCGTCGCACACGGGTCGGCAGCACGATCTCCGCCGCCGCACAGGGGCGGCAGCACCGCCAGGGAGAGGGCTCGGCCATGGCGTCGTCAGCGTCTTCGTCGTCGTCCGCGCGGGTTCCCGCCGCCCGCCACGCGCCTCGGCCGAACACGGCCTTCCGGGAGCTGCGCGGCACGCTGTCGCCGGGCGAGTTCGCCGCGGCCGTACGCCGAGCGGCGCGCGACATCGGCGAACAGGTCTCGTGTGACGCCCGGTACATCGGGCGCGTCGAGTCCGGGGAGATCCGCTGCCCCAACTACGCCTACGAACGGGTGTTCCGGCACATGTTTCCGGACCACTCGCTCGGGGACATGGGTTTCTCACCCCGTGAATCGGTACGCGGACGAGGAGCACGCGCCCAGGGCAACGCGCCCCCGCCCCGCGCCGAACCGCATCACCCTGTCGACACCACCGAGGAGAGCGACGTGCTGCGCCGCGCATTCATGACCGGCGGCCCGACCGCCCTGGCGGCCACCTCTCTGGGGCTGGCTCCGGCCCGCCCGCACCACCGGGCCGGCGAGTCCGAGGCAGCGGCTGTGGAGGAGGCCGTACGGCGCATCCGCCTGCTCGACGACCGGCACGGCGCCGACAGCCTCTATCAGCGCGCCGCGCAGCCGCTACGCACCGCCTATGCCCTGCTCGACCAGGGGACCGGGCGTCAGTCGACCGCTGACCGGCTGCAGGCCGGGGCAGGCGAACTCGCCATCTCCGTCGGCTGGTTGGCCCACGACTCGGGCCACTTCGCGGACGCCCGCTCGCACTACGCCGAAGCCCTGGCGACGGCGCGGGTCTCCGGCGATCCCGCGCTCGAGGCGCACGCCTTCTGCAACACCGCCTTCCTCGCCCGCGACGCCGGGCGGCCGCGGGAGGCCGTGCGCGCCGCCCAGGCCGCGCAGCGCGCTGCCAAGCACCTCTCCTCGCCCCGGCTGCTCTCGCTCCTCGCCCTGCGCGAAGCGGGTGGCTGGGCGGGCCTCGGCGACCGCAGGAACTGTGAAGAAGCGCTTCTGCGCGCCCACTCCCTCTTCGCCCGCGGCCCTTCCGACGCCGACCCGGAGTGGATGTCCTTCTACGGCGAGGCCGAACTGGAAGGGCTGGAGGCGCAGTGCCGGTCGACGCTCGGCGAGTGGGGGCGCGCAGCGGAGCACGCACGCCGGGCAGCGGCGCTCCAGGATCCGCACTTCGCCCGCAACACCGCCCTTTTCACGGCCGAACAGGCGGGGAACCTGGTTCGCGCAGGAGCGCCGGACGAGGCGGCGGACGCGGGCAGTCGGGCGCTCGGCCTGCTCGACCAGGTCCAGTCGTCCCGTATCCGCGGGATGCTCGACACGACGGCCCGCCTCCTCCGCAGGTACGAGCGCTCGGCACCGGTGAAGGCGTTCCTGGAGCACCACGCCGCCCGGGCCTAGGACCGCCGTCCCGTGTCCCGTCAGCGGACCTGGGCGTGCTGTCCGGTCAGATGACCCACGTCGTTCCAGCGCTCGATCGCGGTCTCCCCATAGGCCCAGCCCAGCACCGACAGTGACGTCGGGTCCAGTTTGAGCCGGGCGGCGAACGACACGTCGTGGCCCAGCCAGCGTGCCGCCAGCGCCCGCAGGATGTGGCCGTGTCCGAAGACCAGCACGTCACGGTCGGCGGAGCGGGCCCACTCCACCACCGCATCCGCCCGGCGGGCGAGCTGGTCCAGCGTCTCCCCCTCGGGCACGCCGTCACGCCAGATGAACCAGCCCGGTCGCCCGGCCTGGATCTGATCCTGGGTCAGGCCCTCGTATGCGCCGTAGTCCCACTCCATGAGGACGTCCCACGGCTCGGCGCGGTCCCCGAACCCGGCCAGCTCACAGGTCTCCGAGGCGCGCACCAGCGGGCTCGTGCGGACCTCCGCCCCCGCGAGCCCGTCGAACGGCGCCCGGTGCAGCCGCTCGCCCAGCAGCTTGGCCGCTCGCCGCCCGGTGTCCAGCAGTGGAACGTCGGTTCGGCCGGTGTGCCTGCCCGACAGCGACCACTCGGTCTGCCCGTGCCGGGCCAGCAGGATGCGGGGAGCCATGGCGGACCTCTCGCCGAGTTCGTTCATGAGGGCTTCACGGCAGGTTCGATCTGCCGTCTCCATCATCGCTCACCGGATCGACGAGCAACCCTCCTGGCGATCTTCGCGTCTCTCTGCTTGCACACAGCCTGACGACTCACCGACGGGGAGCGAACAGCAGGCGAACGGGGTGCTACCGAAGCACCGGGGGCGGTGTGCTCGCGGTGTGACATACACCGTACGGTTAAGCGCGCGTGCTGTTCGCATGAACAATTGGAGACCGCGAGGATGCCCGAGACCGTGCCCGTGCACCGCGCCGGAACAGCACCAGGCATCAGGCGCCGCTGGTGGACCGAGCTCCCGCTGATAGCGCTGGTGTACGTGGCGTACTCGGCGGGGCGGTTGCTGGCCCGCGGCGACGTCTCCACAGCGGTCGATCACGGCCTGGCGATACTGCGCTTCGAGCAGGCCCTGCACCTGAACGCCGAGCACCCGCTGAACCGGCTCTTCACCGAGCAGGCGTCCCTCGGCATACCCGCCGACTTCGCGTACGCCAGCCTGCACTATCTGGTGACCCCCGCGATCCTGGTCTGGCTGTGGAAGCGCCGCCCGGCGCACTATCGGGCGGCCCGCACCTGGCTGATGGTCTCGACCCTCATGGGCCTGATCGGCTTCACCCTCTTCCCGACCTGCCCGCCCCGCCTGCTCGCCGCGGGCCACGGCTTCGTCGACACCATGGCGCAGTACGGCTCGTACGGCTGGTGGGGCAGCGAGGCCAGCGCGCCGCGCGGGCTGGGCGGGCTCACCAACCAGTACGCGGCGATGCCCAGCCTGCACGTCGGCTGGTCCCTGTGGTGCGGGGTGATGCTCTGGCGGCACGGGCGCACCGCGGCGGCCAGAACCGTCGGCATCGCGTACCCGCTGCTCACCACGGTCGTGGTGATGGGCACGGCGAACCACTACTTCCTGGACGCGGTCGCCGGTGCGGCGGTCATGGGGGTGGGACTGGCGCTGGCCCGCCCCGCGATGCGGCTGGCCGACGCAGTCCACGAGCGGCTCGGTGTCGGCTCCGCCCCGGCACACCGGGTGCCCGGGTCTCCTCAGGAATCCCCCTCGGCACTAGCCGTTACGTCCCCAACGCCCCTGAAGTCCCCGGCCCCTCCCGCACCTTTCGCGTTCGTGCCGCGGGCCAGAGGGGACGTGTCCAGCAGCGGAACCGCCACGATTGTCAGCGGCGGATGCCAGACTTCGGCAGGTGAACGGATCCCTCGACAGCCGAGCGGTGGCGGACACGGCGAAGACGCCGCGACCGCAGGCCCTGCCACGGCCGGCGACGGCACTCCGGCAGCGGCTCGCTGAGCTGCGCGGGCCGACCGCGGTACCGCACCCGCTCGACGCCCGCGCCCTCGCCGCGCTCGCGGCCAATCCCGGCTGCCGCCGCCGCGCCCTGCTGGACGGAGCCGGGGTGGACAAGGCGGCGCTCGCCCGCGCTCTGGGTGCCCCCGCGACATTCGGCCAGTCGCAGTTCGCGTTCATGCGTGGCAACGCCTTCGAGGCGCGCATCCGGGCCGACGACGGCGCGGAACTCCTGCGCCTGCTCTGCGAGCGCCTCGGCGAGCCGTCCGCGGACGAGGCCCTCGTACCCGATCTGTCGGCGGCGGGCCCTGAAGGCCGGGCGGCGCGCACCCGCCTCGCCCTTGCGGAGGCGACGTCCGCCGGGCACTGGTCGCTGCTGTTCCACCCCATGGTGGTGCTCGACGTGGCCGGTTCCTCCGCCTATCTGGAACCGGACGCGGTGGTGGTGCACCCGGACGGCAGCTGGACGGTCGTCGAGGTCAAGTCCTTTCCTGTGGTGGACGGTGCGGCCGACCCGGCCAAGGTGGGCGCCGCGGCCCGGCAGGCCGCGGTCTATGTGCTCGCCCTGGAACGCCTGGCCGGGACCGTGGGCTCGACGGCTCACGGGACGGCGGCGGCGAGGGAGCCGACCGCAGCGCCGGTCGTGCCGGAGCCGCTCGCCGAAGGAGACTCCCGCGCCGACGGCGGTGGGACCGTCGCGACCGGGTCGGTGGCAGCGCGCGTCCGGCACACCGTGCTGCTGGTCTGCCCCAAGGACTTCTCCAACCTGCCGACCGCGGAGCCGGTGGATGTGCGCAAGCAGCTCTCCGTCACGCGGCGGCAGCTCGCTCGGCTCACCCGGATCGAGGAGATCGCCACGGCGGTACCCGAGGGCACGACGTTTGATCTGCGCCTGGCGGACGACGGGAGGACGCCGACCCGGCCGGCGGCGGAACTGGTGGCGGCTGTGGAGTCGGTCGGCGCGACGTACACACCGGAGTGCCTGGCCGCGTGCGAACTGGCCTTCCACTGCCGTGGGCGGGCCCGCGCGGCGGGCGCGGTGGAGACACTGGGCCGCGCAGCCCGCGGCGAGTTGGGCGGCCTCACCACGGTCCAGGCGGCCCTCGCAGCCGCCTTCGGCGAGACGGGTCCCGGCCCGGTGAACACCGCGGACCGGGATGCCCGGCCGCGCGACCACCCGGCCCCGGACGACCCCGCAGTCGACGCCCTGCGCCGCGCAGCCGCGCTGCGCGCCGAGGCGCTCATCGGTTCGGTGGCGCACGGGAGTTCGCCTTGCGAGCCGCACGGGCCGCCGGCCACCGCGGGCGAGGGGCCTCCCGGGCTGCCGCGCGCAGCCGCCCACCGCACCGGACCGGAGGTCGCATGTCGCTGATTTCGACCCTGGCCCGGCTGGAGGCCGTACGGGCCGGTCGGGCGCAGCCGCGGGCGACCGTGCGGCACCGGCATCTGTCCGACCGCCCGCTCGTCTTCGTCCCGCTGACCACGGCCGGTGAGACGGGCGCCCCGCTCGGAGCGCTGATCGGCACCGACCGCTCGGCGCCGCGCCTGCTCGTCGTCCCCCAACCGCGCGACCGCGACTTGCGGTTCGCCTTCCTCGCCGACCTCGCCGAGGCAGTGCTGCCGTACGTGGAGGCGTACGCGGACGGCGTGGAGACGGAGGAGCGCAAGGAGACCGACCCCGAGACCGGCAAGAGGGTGGCGGTGGAGGTCGAACTGTGCTCGGACGCACCGCAGTTGCTCGTGCCCAGCGCGGCAGGCGTGGAGTTCGTACGCCTCCTGGGCCGGTCGATGCGGTTCCGCCGGACCGCCGAGCAGGACCCGGATACCCCCTACCCCGCGCCCGCGCGCGTACCGCTGCTGGGGCGCTGGCTGACGCACTACGGCGAGCGGTCCCGCGTCCCCGGATCCTCGCTGCTGCTCTCCATGACCGAGCTGCTGAGCCGCCACTGGGCGACCGGGCAGAGCAGTCTTGAGGACCAGCACCTGGGTGCCCTGCTCGCCTGGATCGGCTCTCCGATGGCCCCTCCCGGTACGGAGACCGGGGCGGAGGCCGCCCTGCGGGCCGAGCTGGAGCGCGGCCCGGACGGGCTGCTGCGCTGCCCGCCGGCCGGACCGGCGACCGACCCGGTGTTCGACAACCGGATGCTGGCCCCGGCCATGGCCCGGTACGACGCGGCACGCACGGCGGGCGACACCGGAGCGCTCACCGCCGCCGAGGCCGGGATCCGCGAGCTGGTCGCCTCACAGCTGCGGCCGACCTGGAATGCGGTGTGGCACGGCCTGGACCTGCTCCGCGCCCTTCCCGAGGGCGCCAGGGTCACCGAACGCTGGAAGCGGGACCGCTGGTCGTACACCGGTCACCGGGACCGTATCCGGGCCGGTGAGCCACCACAGCCGAAGCAGGACGACGCGGTCACCGCCGCCCAGAAGCTCGCGGCACGGGAGGCGGCGCAAGCCCAGCTCGACGCTCAGGAGGCGCTGGACGATCCGCTGGTCATGGCGGAGCGGCGGCTGGCCGGGGAGGCGTTCGCGGGCGAGGTCACCGAGGTGGTGATGGCCTACAGCGAGGCGAAGGTGCCACGTCCGCGGCCGCTGATCACGGTCCGTACGGACGACCGGCCGCATCTGACCGAGTCCGCGAAGGTCCACCGGCCGACGGCCGACGGCCGCACGCAGACCGGGGAGTTCGTGGCGTACGAACCGGGCGGGGTCGTCGTCCGGTTGACCGGCGGGATGGGCCGGGGCAAGGTCCCGGAGCCCGGGTCGGTGCCGCAGCAGGGCGACCGCGTGTGCTGGACGCTCTTCGAGCACGCGCCCCGCGGCGGTCCCGAACTGCCCCCGCCGGAGGAGACACCGTGGACGCACGGCGGTCCGCCCTCCGCCACCGGCACCGGCACCGGCACCGGCACCGGAGACGGCCCCGACCCGGTGACCTCGGAGGACCACCTGTGATGAGCACTCGGCCGCCCCGGCAGCGGGGGCACGCGGCGAACGGCGGCGGGACGGACCCCGGGGCCGATCCGGCCTCGGCCGCGGCACAGTCCACCGAGGCGATCCTGCGGGACACCCTGCACGGCACGCACCGCGGCGTCGTCGTGGACTCGCCGCCGGGGGCCGGCAAGTCGACGCTCGTGGTGCGGGCCGCGCGTGAACTAGCGGCCGCCGGGCACCCGCTGATGGTGGTGGCGCAGACGAATGCGCAGGTGGACGACCTGGTGGACCGGCTCGCGACGGCCGACCCCGAGCTCCCGGTCGGGCGGCTGCACAGCAACGAGCCGCACCCGTACGACCCGGTGCTCGAGCAGCACCGGAGCGTCCGCACGTCCGCCAAGGTCGCGGATCTGACGGGGCTGGACATCGTCGTCTCGACCGCCGCCAAGTGGGCCCACACCAAGAACGCCCAGCCGTGGCGGCACGCCATCGTCGACGAGGCGTACCAGATGCGGTCGGACGCACTGCTGGCCGTGGCGGGGTTGTTCGAGCGGGCCCTGTTCGTCGGCGACCCCGGCCAGCTCGACCCGTTCAGCGTGGTGGGCGCCGAGCAGTGGGCCGGCCTGTCGTACGACCCGTCGGCCAGCGCCGTGAGTACGCTGCTGGCCCACAATCCCGGTCTGCCCCAGCACCGGCTGCCGGTGTCCTGGCGACTGCCCGCCTCCGCCGCGCCCCTGGTCTCGGAGGCCTTCTACCCGTACACACCGTTCCGCAGCGGCACCGGACCCGGCGACCGGCGGCTGGCCTTCGGTGTCCCGTCCGACGGCTCGGCCGCGGACCGGGTGGTGGACGAGGCGGCCGAGTCCGGATGGGGTCTGCTGGAGCTGCCCGCCCGGCGCACACCGCGCACCGACCCCGAAGCCGTACGAGCCGTCGCCCTGGTGGTGCGCCGGCTGCTGGACCGGGGCGGCGCCACGACCAGTGAGCGCACCGAGGGCCCCGTCGCGCTGGCCGCCGACCGGATCGCGGTCGGCACCGCGCACCGCGACCAGGCGGCGGCGGTGCGCTCCGCACTCGCCGAACTGGGCGTGTCCGGCGTGGCCGTGGACACCGCGAACCGATTGCAGGGCCGGGAGTTCGACGTGACCGTCGTGCTGCACCCGCTGTCGGGGCGGCCCGACGCGACGGCCTTCCACCTGGAGACGGGACGGCTGTGCGTACTGGCCTCGCGCCACCGGCACGCCTGCGTCGTGGTGTGCCGGGCGGGGGTGGCCGAGCTGCTCGACGAGCATCCGTCCACGGAGCCGGTGCAGCTGGGGGTGACGGTGAAGTTCCCGGACGGCTGGGAGGCCAACCACACGGTCCTCTCGCACCTCTCGGAGCACAGGGTGACCTGGCGCTCTTAGGGGCACTTGCCAGGCGCGGGACAATGAAGACGGTGGACCAGTGGCAGGAAGCGCTGCTCGGCACAGCAGCACAGCACAACGGAGATCCTCGGAGGTAGGTCAATGTCCGAGCCGCGGCCGGCTCATCATCAGGCGGACGACGCGCAGCGACGGCTGCGGCCTGCGGCGCTGCTCTTCGAGCCCGCGGAGGCGGCGAGAGACGAGAACCACTTCTTCGACCTGGAGTCGATGGAGGACCCGCGCCAACTGCTCGACCGCTCCACGGAGCTGGCCGTGGCCTTCGCGGAGGCCGCCGACCGGGCGGTGGAGTACCAGGCGATGGCGGCGGCACAGCTCGCCGACCCGAAGCGGTTCGACCGGCTACCGGTGGCCGCGATCGCCGAGCGGGCGGACTGGAGCGAGGACTACGCGAGGCGGATGATCGAGTTCGGCCGCGATCTGCTGGAGAGCGGCGGAGCGGACTCTTAGTGACGGGTGGCGCACTGTACGCCACCACAGGGTGCCGTGTCCGGATTTTCGGGAATCCGAAGGAACGGAACCACTGCCACCGGTACGCGTATATGCCATGAGCACCTGGCAGCGGGACATCCGACACCTCGACCCTCGGCTCCGATCGGACCCCTTCGCGGCCCTCCGGCACGAGCCGCATCGCACCGTGCTGCGCTGCGGAGGTGCCTTCGATGTGATCAATGTGCCGGCGATGTTCGGGCGCCGGATGCTGGACCGGTTGTGGGCCGACGGCCCGGGCTCGGGGCCGGTGGCGGTGCACCGCGGCCGAGTGCTGATCTTCGCCGCGCCCGGCACCGCGCAGCGCCTGCCCGCGCTGCTCACCTGGGAGGAATGGGGCGACGCGGTGCCACCGCTGCTGTGCCACGGCACGGGGGACGCGGTGACCGTTCCGCCGGTGCCGGCCGAGGACGCGTACGGAGACGGGGGTGGGCCCGTGGCGGCCCCCGCGATCTCCGGCGACAGGGATGGGGACCGCGGTGGTTCCCGCTGGCTGGTGGCCCCGGATCTGCGGCACCCCTGGCTGCCAGGGACCGATGCGCTGCTCTGGGCGTGCGGGCGGGCCGTACGGGGCGGCCGCCCGCCGACGACCCGTATCGCCGCGGCCGGCCACGCCGACTCCACTGCACCCCCGGCCACTGCCCCGACCTGCACGGGAGCGGGCCACTGAGCCCGCTCCCCAGGGGGAGTGCCCCCACCCGATCGGCTGACGGGCCTGGCGCGCATAACCGATTTTTGCTCCGCCGCACCCGGGTGCTACTGTCTTCCACGTCGGGCGCCGCTAGCTCAGTTGGTTAGAGCAGCTGACTCTTAATCAGCGGGTCCGGGGTTCGAGTCCCTGGCGGCGCACTCACGGTTTAGGCCGTTGACCTGGGCTTTCTCGTTATGCGAGGAAGCCCTTCGTCATATCCGGAGTTCTCCACCCCGCTCCTCGCACGTTTCGCGGCACCGGACATCTCACAGCGGCGGCACCGCACCGGACATCTCACGACGAGGGCACCGCACGCCTCACGGCAGGGTTGTCCGTACGGTCCACCGGCCGCTCCCGTCCGTATCCAGCACCTCCACCACCACCCCACTGCGCCGGTCGGTCACCCGCTCCCCCACGCCCAGCGGCGCGTCCGCCAGCTGCGGATAGACCGAGGAGTCCCAGCAGGCGCCGGTGCGCGGGTGCCCGTCGACCACCTCGATCGGGCCGTCGCCGGAGGCGAGGGCGCTGCGCACCCGGTAGACCAGCACGCCCTGCGTACAGCTCTCCGCGTCGTTGCCGTCCGCCGCGCGGACCTCGACCGCGACCGCGGTGGCCTCTCCGGTCCGCAGGACCAGCAGCCGGGTGCCACCGTCCGTACCGCGCTGTATGGGGGCGCCGAGCAGGTCGAGGCTGTGCACGCTCGTGCCGCTGCGCTCCACGCAGCCGATCTGGCTCCGGTTCAGCCAGCCCAGCTTCCACTTGTGCCAGCCGAAGAGCTCCGGCGCGAGTCCGAACTGGCTGCCCATGAGGTCCCAGTCCCCGACGTGGGTGTCCCAGTCGGCCGTGCCGTCCTCGGGCCGGTGGTAGAGATCGGGCAGGTCGAAGACGTGCCCGGTCTCGTGGGCGAGGACGTTGCGGTCGGGCGGGTGCTGCTCGAAGACGGTCACGATCCTGCGGATGTCCGTGCCGTCGGCGCGCAGCGGGCGGTCGAAGTTGACCACCTTCGTGGCATCGGAGTCGACACCGGGAGCATCCGGGTCGGCGATCAGATACACCAGGTCGTACCGGGAGAAGTCCACATGGCCGTCGGCGGCGGCGAGCGCGTGGTCCAGAAAGGTGGCGCGTAGTTCCGGGTCCCAGTCACGCTCTATCCCGTACGAGGTCGATGTGCCGGGCAATCGCAGCCAGCGCTCCAGGGGATCGGCGTGGAGGGTGAACCGCCCGTACGAGGCCCGCTCGAAGAAGCGGGACGTGTCGGGAAAGTAGTCGGTGGCCAGCTCGTGCGGGCTGACCTGCGGGTCGGAGTCGGGGAAGGACAGGAACACCATCACCGCGTCGAGTCGGCGCAGCGGGCGCGGATAGGCGGTGTTCCAGGTGTCCACGCCCTCGGAGTGGTGCGCGTCCGTCCGGGCGAGGGCGCAGGGGCCGCCTGTCGCGGCCGCGTAGGCCGGGCCCGCGACCAGCGATGTGGCGATCAGTGCCGTGAGGGAGGTGAACACGGCCCAGAGGCGACGCAGGGGCGACCGTTCCATTCGCCCGGGTGTCTGCGGACGCAGCACGTCGACCTCCCGGATGGAAACGGGACACCGCATCCACCTTGCTGGGATTTGTCGATATACGCCCTGTTCCGGTGACCCGGTCGAGTGAGCACGGTGGCACATCCGTTCGTGACAGACGGTCACTGATGATCAGTGGAGCATCAGGCTCGTGCAGAGACGCACAGATACAGTCGCAGCCAGGCTCGAGCGTCCTTGATCACGGTTGCGTTACTGGAAGGGCCGTGCCGCGAACCTCTATAGTCGCGGCATTTCCAGCGCGGATTCCTCCATGGGCGGTCGTGCACCGCCGATCCGGACCAGCTCTACACATCTGTACGAGACGAGTGCCCGCGGGAGCGAGCGGTGAGCGAATCCCATGACAGGCCGGGCTGTGCGCCCGGTGTCACCCTGCCAACGGTCACGGACCGTAGCCGAGTGCCTCAACTCAGCCTGATGCTCCGCCACACCGGGACGGCGCCCTGGGCCCGCCGTCCCACAGCAGAACTGCACGACCTCCAGGCCGCCTTCAACGCCGCCCAGCTCGCGATGGCCGTCGTCGACCGAGATGGCCTGGTCGTCAGCGCCAACCCCGCGCTGGGCGCACTGCTCGGCACGGAGCCGGCCCGGCTCACCGACGAGGCCGCGGCCGATCTCGTCGGTCTCGATCGCGACCCCCGCACCTGGGCCGCGTACCGCGAGATCCTGCACGGCCGGGACGATCGGCTGCGCTGCACCCGGCGGCTCAAGAGCTCCGCCGGACAGTCGCTCTGGGCCGAGGTGACGGTCGCTCCGCTGCCGGACAGCAGCAGCCTGCTGCTATCAGTGGCGGACATCAGCGACCGCCGTGACCTCCAGGCGAGGCTGCGCCATCTGCAGATGCACGATCCGGTGACCAGGCTGCCCAACCGGGCGCTCTTCTTCGAGCGCCTGGCGGTCGCCCTCGAGCCCGCCACCTACGCCCAGCGCGGCAGCACCGGCCGGATCGGGCTGTGCTACCTCGACCTCGACGGCTTCAAGGCGGTCAACGACACGCTCGGGCACCGCGTCGGCGATCAGCTGCTCTGTGCTGTCGCACAGCGGCTGACGCGGTGTGCGGAGGAGGCCGGATACGGGCGGCGCGGCGGGCATCTGGTCGCCCGGCTCGGCGGCGACGAGTTCGCCGTGCTCGTGGAGGACTCCACCGGTACCGAGCAGCTGTCGGCGCTGGCCGGGTCCGTCCTGACCGCGCTCCAGCAGCCGTTCGATCTGGCCGGGCAGCGGCTGTCGGTGTCGGCGAGCATCGGCGTGGTCGAGCGGGTGGCCGCCGGGACGACCGCGACCGGTCTGATGCAGGCCGCCGACACCACGCTGTACTGGGCGAAGGCCGACGGCAAGGCTCGTTGGACGCTCTTCGACCCGGAGCGCAACGCCCACCGGATTACGCGCCAGGCGCTGGCGAGCACGCTGCGGCCGGCCGTGGAGCGGGGCGAGTTCACGCTTGAGTACCAGCCGCTGGTGGGGCTCGGCGATGGCGCCGTACGCGGGGTGGAAGCACTCGTCAGATGGCAGCATCCACAGTTCGGCACACTGGCGCCGAATCGGTTCATCGGATTGGCCGAGGAAGACGGCTCGATCGTCGAACTCGGCCGCTGGGTCCTGGAGAACGCCTGCCGTCAGGCGCGGCGCTGGCAGCTGGAACGCCCGGCGGAACCGCCGATCTTCGTCAGTGTCAACGTCGCCGTACGGCAGGTGTGGGACTCGGATCTGGTGGCGGATGTCGCCGGCATTCTGGAGGAGACCGGACTCCCGCCGGAGCTGCTCCAGCTCGAGCTGACCGAGTCGGCCGTCATGGGCTCCGCGGGGCGCCCGCTCCAGGCTCTGCAGGCGCTCAGCGACATGGGCGTCGCGATCGCCATCGACGACTTCGGGACCGGCTACTCGAATCTCGCGTATCTGAGCCGGCTCCCGGTGTCGGTGCTGAAACTCGACGGATCCTTCGTCCGGGGCTTCCAGGACGAGGAGCACCCCAACCCCGCGGACGAGACCGTCGTGGAGGCGCTGGCGCAGCTGGCGCACCGGCTGGGGCTGACGGTCATCGCGGAGTGCGTGGAGAGCGCGGAGCAGGCGGATCGGCTGCGGAAGATCGGCTGCGACACCGGGCAGGGGTGGTTCTACTCCCGACCGGTGCCGCCGGACCGGATCTCTGCACTGCTTGAGAAGAAATGATTCATCTCAAGAAGAAATGATCCGCCGATCCGACGATCCGGCGGCGCCCCGGCCCGGGAACGCGTCGTGGAAGCCCGGCGCGGGCCCGGGCCGATCATCGTTGAGACATGTCTAGGGCATGTCCGACGCGAAGAGGGCGCCGAGGTCGGGGCGCAGGACGGAGCGGTCCAGCAGTCGCAGGCCCTCCCAGACCGTGACCTGGTTGGCCGTGAGCACCGGCTTGCCCAGTTCGCGTTCCAGGTCGCCGAGATACGCGGCCGTGTGCAGGGCCGTGTCCGGAAGCAGCACCGCCTGGGCGTCGGGATGGTCGCCCTGCCGCGCCAGCTGCAACACCTCCTCGCGTCCCCAGGTGCCGACCTCGGCCGCGGTGATGATCCCGCTGCCCCGCATCGCGACGACCTCCGCGCCCGATGCCTTGAGGAAGGCGGTGAAGTGCTCGGCAACGTCTTCCGGATAGGTCGCGGCGATGGCGACGCGGTCGGCGCCGAGGGCCCGGATGGCATGGGCGAAGGCGAAGGAGGTACTGGACGCCGGGAGACCCGTCGTGCGGGATAGCTCCCGCGCCTGCTCCTGCGCGCCCTCCCAGCCGAAGACGAAGCTCGCGCTGGTGCAGGCCCAGACGACGGCCCCGGCGCCCAGCGCCTTCAGCGCCGCGACCCCGGCCGCGAGCCGTGCGGCCGAGCCCATCTCCAGCAGGGCGTCCACGCGATGGGCGTCCTCGCCGATGTCGGTGTGGACCAGGGGCAACCGGACGTCCGCGGCCAGCATCGCCTCAAGTCGTGGATAGTCGTCCTCCGCCGAGTATCCCGGGTACAGGAACCCGACTGCCGCGTCGGTCACCGTCGCCTCTGCCATCTCCACCTCCGTATACGTCCCCGCACGGCCTCGGCCGCTGCGCAACTGCCTTCAATACACCGGCGGCCCCGCTCGGGTTCCACACCTCGCCCTCGCCCGTTCGGGTAAGACGAGCTGTCGCCGGACCGCCACTCACCTCTGGGGCGGACCTCCTGGCTCGTCCGGATAGGGCGGAGGGTCGAGTCCCTCGACCGACTCCGCCTCCGGCATCCCCGCGGGCCCGGCGTACGCCGCCTCCGGCTCTCCTCGCCCGCCGGACAGCTCGGCGCGGAGCTCGCCGGAGAGGTGCGGCCCCGGCTCCAGCACGGGATCCACCGGTGTCCCTGGCGGTGGCCCCACCAGCCGATCCGCGAAGGGGCTCTCCAGCACGGGATCCACCAGTGTCCCCGGCCCTCCCGGCGGATCCGCGAACGGTTCCGGCACCGGCTCGGTGAGCGATTCGGGCAGTGGTTCCGACACCGAGTCCGCCAGCGCTTCCGTGAGGGGCTCCTCCAAGGAGCCGGTCCCGGGCAAGGAGCCGGCCTCGTGCCCGGGCTCGGGCACCGAGGAGGACATCCCCGCCGGGCCGCGCCTGGCCACCGGATCCAGCAGCGCCTGGTACGGACCCACGGCCCGCTCCCCGATCCGCCGCAACGCCGCCCACATCGTCACCTGATTGGCCGACAGCACCGGCATCCGCAACTCCGCCTCCAGCTGCGGTATCACGTCGTACGTCGGCAGGTTGGTGCAGCTGATGAACAGGGCGTCCGCCGCGCCGACCACCGCCTGCCGCGCCATGTCCACCACATCGCGGTACGGCACTTTCCAGATATGCCGCGTCAGCCCGAGATACGCCCGCCCCGTGACCAGGATCCCGTCCTCGCCGAGGTACTCCTCCAAGGTGGTCGTGACGGACCGGGTATACGGCGTGACCAGGGCTATGCGCCGCGCGCCGATCTCGCGCAGGGCCTCCAGCAGGGCGCCCGACGTGGTCAGCGCCGGCATCTCGCCCGCCTGTTCCAACGCCGCGCACATCCCCCGCTCACCGGCCACCCCGCCGACGAAACTGCCCGAGGTGCACGCGTACGCGAGGACCTCAGGCGCCACCGCCGACAGCGCCCGCGCGGCGTCCCGCAGCGTCTCGTGCTCGCTGACGAGGCGGGCGAGATCGAGACTCACCTCGACGGGCACGAATGGGGTACGCGTGAGATGGAGCGATACCTCGTCCGGAACCCAGCGCCACAGCTCCCGGTCCAGAGCGAAATCGAATGGTGCGATGACGCCCACGCCGCGCTGCGGCTGCGGGCCACCCAGAAAGGAGACGTCCATGTCAAGCCCCAATGTCAACGGAGGGCCAGATTGATGGCCAAAACTTGGCCACAGAAAACGAAATCCGGAGCGCGCCGGGACGTCGGGACAGATACGGGACAGAAACGGGCTACAAGCCCGTATTGACGAAGGTAGTTTCTGCTCCCTAGCGTGGTCAATCCTCACATCTCAGGCTGCTCGCCGCTTTCCCTGACAGCAAAGCGGACCTACGTTTCGGAACGGTTTCCCGCCCATGCCCGAGAGCACCCTCCTCGTCTTCGGCGCCGACCCCCGACCACGACTCGACCGGCTCACCGGCCGCGCCCGCATCGTGCTGAGCGACGAGCAGTCCCTCCCCCGGCTCCTGCCGACCGCAGACGCGCTGCTGGTCTGGGACTTCACCTCCGACGCCGTCCGCGCGGCCTGGCCGGGCGAAGGCCGCAGGCCGCGCTGGGTGCACACCGCGAGCGCGGGCGTGGACCGGCTGCTCTGCCCGGAGCTGGTCGCCTCGGACACCGTCCTGACCAACGCCAGGGGGGTCTTCGAGCAGCCGATCGCCGAGTACGTCGCCGGTCTCGTCGTCGCCATGGCCAAGGATTTCCCGGGCACCTGGGAGCTGCAGCGGCAGCGGCGCTGGAAGCACCGGGAGACCACGCGGCTGGCTGGGACCGGGGCGGTGGTCGTCGGCTCCGGCCCGATCGGACGGGCCATTACCCGTACGCTCACGGCACTAGGTGTCCGGGTCGACCTGGTCGGCCGTACCGAGCGCACCGCCGACCCGGAGGTGGGCCGGGTGCACGACAGCAGAGCGCTGGCCGGCCTTCTGCCCTCGGCCGATTGGGTGGTGTGCGCGGCCCCCCTGACAGAAGACACGGAGGGCATGTTCGACGCCCCCGCGTTCGCCCGGATGAAGCCGACGGCCCGCTTCATCAACGTCGGGCGCGGCCCGCTCGTCGTCCAGAAGGACCTGGTCGACGCCCTGCTGCGGCGGACGATCGCCGGCGCGGCCCTGGATGTCTTCGAGACCGAGCCGCTGGCCGCCGACAGCCGGCTGTGGGACGTGCCCGGGCTGCTCGTCTCCCCCCACATGAGCGGTGACACGGTCGGCTGGCGGGACGCCCTCGCCGAACAGTTCATGGACAACTTCGACCGGTGGGCGGCCGGTGAGCCACTGTTCAACGTGGTCGACAAGCGCCTCGGGTACGTACCGGTTCCCTGACCGGTCCCGGGCACCGTCGCCCGGGATCGAGCCTCACCCCTTGGAGGGCCGATGACCGATCTGGCGGATCTGACGGCAACCGACCTCGTCGCCGGCTATGCCTCCGGCGCCTTCTCCCCGGTCGACGCCACGCGCGCCGCCCTGGAGCGGATCGAGCGGGTCGATCCGGCCGTCAACGCCTTCGTACGGGTCGACGCCGAGGACGCGCTCGGGCGGGCCGCCGAGTCGCAGGAGCGGTGGCGCCGCGGTGAACCGGCCGGGCTGGTGGACGGCGTGCCGGTGTCGGTGAAGGACATCCTGCTGGTCCGCGGCGGGCCGACGCTGCGGGGCTCGCTGACCGTCCGGGCCGAGGGGCAGGCCTGGGACGAGGACGCCCCCGCCGTGGCCCGGCTGCGCGAGCACGGCGCGGTGTTCCTCGGCAAGACGACGACCCCCGAGTTCGCCTGGAAGGGCGTGACGGACAGCCCACGGCACGGGGTGACGGGCAACCCCTACGATCCGCAGCGCACAGCGGGCGGCTCGAGCGGCGGCAGCGCGGCCGCGGTCGCCCTCGGCGCGGGGCCGCTGAGCCTCGGGACGGATGGCGGGGGCTCGGTGCGCATCCCCGCCTCCTTCTGCGGGATCTTCGCGCTCAAACCCACCTATGGGCGGGTGCCTCTCTACCCCGCGAGCCCCTTCGGCACCCTCGCTCACGTGGGGCCGATGACCCGTGACGCGCGGGACGCGGCGCTGCTGATGGATGTGATCACGGGCCCGGACTGGCGCGACTGGTCGCAGCTGGACCGGGTGACGGACGGCTTCCGCGACGGGCTCGGGGGCGGGGTGGCCGGGCTGCGCGTCGCGTACTCCTCGACCTTCGGCAGCCAAGTGGCCGTCGATCCTCGGGTCGCCGCGGCGGTACGGAACGCGGTGGAGCGGCTGGCCGACTTGGGGGCGTACGTCGAGGAGGCCGATCCCGACGTCGCCGAGCCGGTGGACACCTTCCACACCCTGTGGTTCAGCGGCGCAGCGCGTGTGGTGCAGCACCTCGGCAAGGAGCAGCGGGAGATGCTCGACCCGGGACTGCGGGAGATCTGTGATCAGGGGGCGCGGTACAGCGCGCTCGACTACCTGGCCGCGATGGACGTACGGATGGCCCTCGGCCAGCGGATGGGCCGCTTCCACAACCGCTACGACCTGCTGGTGACCCCGACCTTGCCGATCACCGCGTTCGAGGCGGGCGTCGAGGTGCCGAAGGGGTCCGGACAGCACCGCTGGACCGCCTGGACGCCCTTCACGTATCCCTTCAACCTGACCCAGCAGCCCGCCGCTTCCCTGCCGTGCGGCCTGGACGCCGACGGGCTGCCGATCGGCGTCCAGCTGGTGGCCGCACGCCACGCGGACGCGCTGGTCCTGCGCACGGCGCACGCGCTGTACGAGGCCGGGATCGCGGAAGGAATCCGGCCTACGCCCGGCGGAAGTTGAGGGTCTCCCCCAGGGCGCCCGCCCGCCACAGGTCCTGACAGGCCTCGGCCATCCGGTCGAGGCCTGTGACGATCGAGCCCCAGACGATACCGGGGACCCAGCCCGCGTCCCCGTTGATCAGCAGATTGTTGCGCTCGTAGAACAGCGCGAGGTCGACCACCTGGGCCTGGCCCCGGTGCGTGGCGTGCGCCTCGTAGCCGTAGGACGCCGTGCCCAGCTGGGTGTCAGAGAAGGTGAAATAGCACAGATCGCCCGGAATCGGAGTGATCGTGGGGTTTTCCAGGGGCGGCTCCGCCGGAGCGAAGGGCGGCAGCAGCGCGTAGATCTCATTGCGCGCATACTTCGCGTGATAGACATCGCCGCCCAACGGGAGTGCGTTCCACACCGCCTCGCAGGTGATGGGGGCGCGGTCGTCGAGCAGTTTCGCCGTGCAGTTGACACCCCGCTTGCCAAGCGAGACTTCGATGAAGCGATCACTCATCGCGCCTCCTGATCGTGACCTGTGATCTTCATAGTGGCTGAGCCGGATCGACACAACCAGAGGGCACGCCGACGGCGAGGCCGGAGCGCCCCCTCCCCACGGCACACCCACGAGACATCGTCCATCCGTACACCTCCCCAAAGGCCCGTGGCTTCCCCGGTGTTCGGAGACGGGAATCGCCGTCACTCACTGACCGAAAGGGAGCTGCATACCTTGCCCTGAGCTTGGGTAGACGCGCGCCCATGGCCCGACCACATGAGAACAACGAGGGATATACCGGAAGAATGCTCAGTCGCCGCTCACTGCTGGCAGGTGCGGCGGCACTCGGCACGGCAGGTGCATTGGGTGCGACGACCGGGTGTGCACAAGTGGACATCACGGGAGCGAAGAGCGGCGGACAGCTGCTCGAGGACCTGCGCGACAAGGGCACCGTGCGCATGGGCATCGCCAGCGAACCTCCATACGCCTCTATCAACGATCAGGGGGAGCTCACGGGCGAGGCCCCGGCAGTAGCCGGAACCATCTTCCGACGGTTGGGGATCAGGAATTTCGAGCCGGTTCCGGTCGAGTTCGGCGCGCTGGTCCCCGGACTGCACTCCTTCCAGTTCGACGTGATCGTCGCGGGGATGTTCATCAATAAGGCCCGGTGCCAGGCGGTGCTCTTCTCCGACCCGGACTACGAGTCGAAGGACAGCTTCCTCGTCCCGAAGGGTAACCCGAAGAAGATCAGGTCTTACCGGGACGTCGCCGAGGGCAATCTGCGCATGGGGTCCGGGGTCGGCTATGCCGAGATCGAATACGCCAAGGGCAACGGCGTGAATGAAAGCCAGATCCAGACCTACGGCGACCAGGTCGGCGGCATGGAGGCGCTCGAAGCGGGCCGGATCGACTGCTTCGCGGGCACCGCCCTGACGATGATCGAGGCGCTGAAGACCGGCGATCACCCCAAGGTGGGGATGGCCGAGCCGTTCACCCCGGAGGTAGACGGCAAACCGCAGCGCGACGGTGGTGGTTACGGCTTCCGGCTGGGCGAGACCAAGCTCCGGGACGCCTTCAACGACGAATTGCAGAAGATGAAGAGGAGCGGTGAACTCCTGCGCATCGCCAAACCATTCGGCTTCACGGAGGAGTTCATGACCGACCTGACGGCAGAGGAGCTCTGTAACCGATGACCGGGCCACTCTGGGAACGCTTCTTCGAGGGCCTGTGGATCACCCTCCAATTGCTGGTCTACAGCGCCGTGCTCGCCGCTGTGATCGCCTTCGGCATCGGGATGGCCCGCACCTCGCGCCACTGGATCGTCCGCTTCCTGTCCGGTACGTACGTGGAGCTCTTCCGCGGCACGTCGGCGCTGGTGCTGATGTTCTGGCTGTTCTTCGCCCTGCCCCTGCTGGGCTGGCAGCTGGTCGCCATCTGGGCGGGCACGCTCGCCCTCGGCCTCTCCTACGGGGCGTACGGGTCCGAGGTGGTGCGCGGAGCCATCCAGTCGGTGGCACCGGCGCAGCGTGAGGCGGCCATCGCACTGAGCTTCACGCCGTGGCAGCGGATGCGGAAGGTGATCCTGCCGCAGGCCGTGCCCGAGATGCTGCCGCCGTTCAACAACCTGCTGATCGAACTCCTCAAGGGCACCGCCCTGGCCTCGCTGCTGTCCATCGCCGAACTCACCTTCCAGGCCAAGCTCGCCCGGCTCTCGACCGGTGAGAGCGCACAGGTCTTCGGAATCATTCTGGTGATGTACTTCGTGGTGGCGTTCCTGGTGACCCGGGTCATGCGGCTGCTGGAGCGCCGCGCCAAGGCCTCGATCGGCCAGAAGCCGGAGCGGACCGGCTGGTTCTCCCGCAAGCTGCCGATAACGCACCATGAGCCGCAGGCCATGGCGACCGGGGGTGGCAACGCATGAACAACTGGTCCTGGGATTACATCGCCGACATCATGCCGCAGCTCCTCGACGGACTGTGGATCACCGTCCAGGCGACCGTTCTCGGCTCGCTGGTGTCCTTCGTCCTCGGCCTGGTGTGGGCACTCGCGCTGCGCTCGCAGATCCGCTGGGTGACCTGGCCCGTCAGCATCGTCGTCGAGTTCGTCCGCAACACCCCGCTGCTGGTGCAGCTGTTCTTCCTGTTCTTCGTGCTGCCGAGCTGGGGGGTGACCTTCGGGCCGCTGACCACCGGCGTCATCGGCCTCGGGCTGCACTACTCCACGTACACCGCCGAGGTCTACCGCGCCGGCATCGACGCCGTGCCGACGGGCCAGTGGGAGGCGGCCACCGCGCTCAGCCTGCCGCGCAGCCGCACCTGGATCGCGGTGATCCTGCCGCAGGCCTTCCGGCGCGTGGTCCCCGCCCTCGGCAATTACGTGATCGCGATGTTCAAGGACACTCCGATGCTCGCAGCGATCACCGTCGGGGACATGCTCTTCAAAGCCAATGAAATCGGCGCGACCACGTTCGACTACATGGAGCCGATCACCGTGGTCGGCGTTCTCTTCATCCTGATCTCGTACCCCACTTCTCTCCTCCTGCGAGTCCTGGAGCGTCGTCTTGTCCGCTGACAGCAACCTCTCGAATGAAACGGCCAACCCCACGGTGGACGGCTCCGAGCTGATCCGCTTCGACAAGGTCACCAAGCGCTTCGGCGCCAACACGGTCCTGGATTCCCTCGACTTCACCGTCTCGTCGGGCAAACACGTGACATTGATCGGGCCGTCGGGGTCCGGTAAGACAACGATCCTTCGGCTGCTGATGACGCTGCTGAAGCCGGACGAGGGCACCATCAAGGTCGGCGGCGAGTTTCTGACGCACGAGGAGAAGGGCGGCAAACTCGTCCCCGCCGGCGAAAAGCACACCCGTGAGGTGCGCAAGAAGATCGGCATGGTGTTCCAGCAGTTCAACCTCTTCCCCAACATGAAGGTGCTGCGGAACATCACCGAGGCCCCGGTACACGTCCTCGGCCTGAGCAAGGACGAGGCCGAGCAGCGGGCCCGCGACCTGCTCGAGCTGGTCGGGCTGACCGAGCACATCGACAAGTACCCGACCCAGCTGTCGGGCGGTCAGCAGCAACGCGTCGCCATCGCACGGGCGCTGGCGATGAGACCGCAGGTCCTGCTGCTGGACGAGGTGACCTCGGCGCTCGACCCGGAGCTGGTGGCGGGTGTGCTGGACGTGCTGCGGGACATCGCCCGCACCACCGACATCACGATGCTGTGCGTCACCCACGAGATGACCTTCGCCCGGGACATCTCCGACGACGTCCTGATGTTCGACTCGGGCCGCGTCATCGAATCCGGCCCACCGGGGAAGATCTTTTCCGAGCCCGAGCACGACCGCACCCGGGAATTCCTCAGCGCTGTGTTGTGATATCGCAGCTCCAGCACTCACGGAATGACTCTGGCATATGCCATGGTGGCGCGCTCCAGCGTATGAGGTTGAAGCGCGCCACCAAACTCCTCAACACCTGCTCCATTCAGGGCGCTTGGCCGCTATCGTGGTATCGAGCCCAGCTGACGGGACCGGTGTGAAGCGCGCTTTGCCCGTGACCTTTAGCGACGGCGACGACGCAAGCGGTCACAACCTGGTAGGGGGAAACCGTGGCGCTCAAGCCCGAGCCGACCGCGCCGTTCCACTCGGTGCAGCACGCCCTTCGCGTGCTGGAATGCGTCGCCAAGCACAGCGGCGGCGTCACCGACGTACAGATCGCGCGTGAGACCGGCCTGCCCGGCGCACACCTCTCCCGCATCCTGCTGATGCTGCGGCGCGAGGGCTATGTGGAGCAGGTGGGCGACGGCGCGTTCATCGTCGGCGATTCCCTGGTGCTCCTCGGCTCCGGCGGCGACCGCCGGCTGGCGCTGTCCGCCAAACTGCAGCGCACCCTCAGCGAGATTCGCGACTCGGTCGGCGCTGCGGTCTACATCAGCCGCTACATCGACGGCGAGGTCAAGATCACGCAGTATGCGGACGGACCGAAGGCCCCGAAGGTGAACGAGTGGGTGGACTTCCGGTCCGCGGCCCACGCGAGCGCGGTCGGCAAGTGCCTCCTCACCCAGCTCGACCACAACGGCCGTCGCGACCACCTCTCCCGGCACAAGACCGCCCGCCTCACCTCGCGGACCATCACGAACGAGAAGGTGCTCTTCACCAAGCTGGACAGCCAGCCGCCCACGGTCCCCGTGCTCGACCTCCAGGAGTACGCGGTCGGTACGGTCTGTGCCGCCGTCCCGATCACCGCCGGCCAGTCGGTGGGCTGCCTGGCGCTGTCGATGCCGATCGAGCACGCCCACCGGCTCCGCCAGGCCGCGGACACGCTCAACCGCAAGGCAGCCCCGCTGCTGCTCTCCCTCACCATCTAATCCCTTACCGGGGTCCACTGCCGGTCAGGACCATCCCCGCGGACCCGGTAAGTATGGCGGCTGACGTCGGCCTCACTAGCACGGCAGGCGTCTGGGGGCACCTCGTTGGTGGGGTCCAGCGAAACGGGCAGGACCGCCCCCGCGGTCATCCCGGGGGCGGTCCAATCCGCCGGCGCCGTGCCCGCGGGGTGGGGGGTCCGTCCTAGAACTCGACGTCCGAGCAGGCGTAGAAGGCGTTGGCGGTGTCGTGAACGGTCCAGACGGCGAAGATGATGTGCTTGCCCGTCTTCCCCGACGGGATGGTGCCCTCATGGCTGTACTCGAAGGGCGGCTGCTGGCCGTTGTACGGGACCGTCAGGAACGGCTGGGAGTCCAGGTCGGCACGCGTCAGCGGGCTGTTCCGGTTCCATCCGTTCTTGGTGATGAAGTACTTGAAGTCGGTGGTGCGGTGGGGGGCCGTGAACTTCCAGCGGAAGGTGTAGCTCCCACCGCTGACTCTGGTCGCCGGCCAGTTCCGTCCGGGGTCGTCGAGCTCCGCGAAGCGGCTGTTGCCGCCGGAACAGAGCTTTCCGTCAGGGGGCCCGGAGGCGGGGAAGCCCTTGGGACCCTCGACGCTCTGTGGCTCCCACTGGATAGCGCCGCAGTCCTTCGCGTTGGCGCAGACCTTCTGACGACTGATGGGGGCTTCGGTATAGCCGTGGCTGCTGGCGCTGCCGGTTGCGAGAACCGACGCGCCGATGACGCCGAGGCCGATGGCCACGACGCCCATCTTCTTGCGCATGCTTCGCTCCTGGAGAACGTGGGGGTGTTCCGTGAGCTCAGCCGGCTGAGTACAGGGTTGGGTTGAGGTCTAGACCAAGTTGCAGATTAACCTTCTTGGTTGAACATGTCCAGACCAATCGGTGCGAGAATTTTGTCGCAGTTGACCCGGGACCGCTTGACCTGTTCACCGTTGGGGAGGTCGTTGGTGTCCACCCACGCCCGCGCCCCGACCGGGGTGCGCCCGCCCACCAACTGCCGCTCCACGAGCCGGGCATCGCGTACGGCGTCCGGCGCGTCGACGTACCAGACCTCGGCCATCAGGCTCCGCGCCTCGGTCCAGCCGGGCTCGGCGCAGGCGAGATAGTTCCCCTCGGTGACCACGAGCCGGGTGCCGGCGCGGAGCAGATGGCGGGCGGCGACCGGCTCATGGAGGGTCCGGTCGTAGTCCGGTACGTAGATGTCGCAGCCGGGCTCGCGCGCGACCCGGCCCAGCAGCGCGACATACCCCCACACGTCGAAGCTCGGCGCCGAGCCCTTGCGCGCGGTGAGGCCGAGCCGGCTCAGCTGCGCATTGGACAGATGAAAGCCGTCGAGCGGCAGATAACCGGCCGCACCGGCGCCGCGCCGCCGCCCGACCTCGGCGACCAGAGCTCGGGCGAGCGTGGACTTCCCGGCCCCGGGCGGCCCGGCCAGCCCGATGACGACGCGGGGGCCCGGACCTCGGCGGGCCAGCGCCCAGGCCTCCTCGGCCAGCTCGTGGAGCTCCATGTCCCGCAGCGTAACGCCCTGCCGGGCGAGCCACCCGAGATCCACTTCCGAGGTCGCTCACCCACCGGAGCTGCGGCTACACTCCCGCAGCTACCTCCCCCTGGGGGTACTCCCCCAGCTACCGCCGGGGGGACCCCCACCCGGGCCGATAGGCCCAGGGGGACTAACGCTGGGGGTGCCCCCAGGGAGGTGCCCCCCAGCACTCCGCCGGCCGTCGGAGCACCCCTGCTGATCCGGTAGGATCCCCTCTCGTCAGCACGCGCCGCTAGCTCAGTTGGTTAGAGCAGCTGACTCTTAATCAGCGGGTCCGGGGTTCGAGTCCCTGGCGGCGCACGTGCCCCTCTGGGCCTCCTCGCCACCGGCGAGGAGGCCCAGAGTCGTTCCAGGACGGCGGGCCGGGCAACTGCCCGGGGGATGGTCAAAACGGAGGTTGTGGGTGCACAGTCGCGGAATGGCGAGTGACATCCAGGAGCGGATCAAGAAGCTGATCATCGACCGGCGGCTGCCGTCCGGCGCTCCCCTCCCCACCGAGACCGACCTCATGGAGCTGCTCGGGGTCAGCCGCAACTCGGTCCGCGAAGCGCTGAAGGCGCTCCAGGCGATGGGGATAGTCGAGATCCGGCACGGCTTCGGCACGTACGTCGGACCGATGTCCATGGCCCCGATGATCGAGGGGCTCATCTTCCGTACGGTCGCCGGGCACTACCGCGGCGAGGACAGCCTTCTCCAGCTGCTGGAGCTGCGCGAGGCGGTGGAGACCGGTCTGATAGCACGGCTCGCCGGCCGCGTCCCCGCCCCGGACCTCGTCGAGCTGGACGCACTCGTGGCACGCATGGAGGACGAGGCGGCGGACGGGGCGGTGCGCGCGGACACCGACCGGGCCTTCCACGCCTCGCTCTACCGGGGGCTGGACAACCTCCTGTTGAGCGAGGTCCTGGAGGCCTTCTGGGATGCCTTCCACCGCGTCCGTACGGACCTGGTGGACACGCACCCCGACCCCGGCGTCACCTGCCGGCAGCACCGGGAGATCCTGGAGGCGGTCCGCTCCGGGGACGCGGTCCGCGCGGAAGAAGCCGTACGGGATCACTTCGGCAACATACGGACCCGGCTGCGGTCCGCACACCGCGACTCCTGACGCCATCGTCCGGCCGCGGGGGGCATCGAACCCAACGCCCCACCTAGCACTGATGTTTCCCCAATGCGCACGTATGCCCGGTAAACAGGTCGTTTCACCCTTGCGATCAAGCAGCGCGGTCCGGGACTCTATCCTGGACCGGACGGCTTCCCGGGCGACAAGCGGAGCCTGAAGGTCGATCAGGTGGGGGCTCGACCGGTTGTGCAGATCTGCGGGGTAGGGGACCCCGTTTCACTCCACGATGCCGGGGCGGGCATCATGCAACCGGAAGATGGTCGTTCCATATCCTTAGGGACGGCGACCTTACAGTGCTGCGCACGGGTCGGTCGAGGGGGACCGATGGCCCGTGTCACGCGGCTTACCGACACACGCACCGACCTTGCGTGCGGGGGGATGACTCATGACGTCGACGCCGACTGGCGCCCGGCACTCCTATGACCCTGACCGAACGACCCGGCTCCGTGTGCCTCACCAGCTCCGGCCGGGATCAGCGCGCGGGCCCCGGCGGAGAAAACCGCTGCCGCGCTACGACTACGAGCACTACAGCCGGCTCGCGGGGCCGCTCACTCAACCCGACCCGAACAAGCCGTACCGAGTGCGCTACCGGAGCCTGCTCGCCGACGAGCCGCACCGCATACGCGCGGGCCTGCTGCTCGGCGCGGCACCCCTGGTCTCACTCGGCCTGCTGGTCTGGCTGATGCAGCCCGCGCACTGGACCAAGCGGGACAACGCCTCGGACACCCTGCTCGTGCTTGATGTGATCATGCTGGTGTCGATCGGGCTGATCGAGCTCTTCCGCACCCTGAACGTGCTCTCCAACGCACACGCCACCCTCGTCGCCCGGGACCCGATCCCGGTCGTCCCCGAGAACGGCACCAAAGTCGCCTT
>NZ_JBQQCD010000027.1:0-70802 GCF_052245555.1 Streptomyces sp. KR80 | reverse complement strand
CTGTAGGCGCCAATGCTGAGGCACCCGCAGCTCAGCGCGCCGACCTCGCTGCTCCGCGCCCTCAGGGCCGCACCCGACCACCACCGAAACGGCAGGCCTCGGCCCTGGCCCCAGCACCAGCCCCGACCCTCACCGTCGGTGGGGCACTGCGGCCGCTCCGCCGCCTCCGCAGCAGGTACGGACAGCAACGGGTGGGTGGGCGGCAGACACATCCCGGCCGAAGGCCGGGACACGGCGGCGCGGAGCGGCCACCGTGGCGAGCGGCCCGTCCCGCAAGCGCAGTCCACACACGGCGGCGCGGAGCGGCCACCGCGGCGAGCGGCCCGTCCCGCAAGCGCAGTCCACCACGTACCGTGAAGTCATGACGAGCATCGGTGGTGCCGAGATGGTCGACTGGAATCTCGCGGTGGCGACTGCGACGCGGCTCGTGCGGCCCGGGCCCGAGGTGAGCCGGGACGAGGCCCGGGCCGTGGTCGCCGAGCTGCGCAGGCATGCGAAGTCGTCCGAGGAACACGTGCGTTCGTTCACCCGTATGGCGACCGGCCCCGACATCCACGCCGAAGGGGCAGAGGGCGCCGAGGGAGCCGAGGGCGGTTCCTGGGGCTCCGGCCACGACACCCATCCCCGCCCCCAGGCCGGAGGCCCTCCCGTGCTCGTCGTCGACCGGCCGGGGTGGATCAAGGCCAACGTCGCCGGATTCCGCGAAATCCTCAAACCTCTGCTCGAGAAGATGCAGGAGCGCCGCAGCGGCAGCCCGGGCGGAGCCGTCCTCGGCGCCGTGGGCGGCAAGGTCACCGGCGTGGAACTCGGAATGCTGCTGTCCTTCCTCGCCTCCCGCGTTCTCGGCCAGTACGAGACCTTCGCCCCGGCCACCGGTGAGCTGCCCGCGGCGGAGGATGGCGGCGGGCGGCTGCTCCTCGTCGCCCCCAACATCGTCCATGTCGAGCGGGAACTCGACGTCCAGCCGCACGACTTCCGGCTCTGGGTATGCCTCCACGAAGAGACCCACCGCACGCAGTTCACCGCCGTGCCGTGGCTTCGGGACCACATCGAGGGCGAGATCCAGTCCTTCCTGGCGGAGACCGAGGTCGATCCGGCCACCCTCCTCGAACGCCTTCGCGAGGCGGCCCAGTCCTTCACCGGGAGCAGGCCCGACGGCGAGGCGGGGGACACCGGCGGCCGGAGCATCGTGGAGCTGATCCAGACACCCGCCCAGCGCGAGATCCTGTCCCGCCTCACCGCCGTGATGTCGCTGCTCGAAGGCCATGCGGACTACGTGATGGACGGCGTCGGCCCGCACGTCGTGCCGTCGGTCGCGGAGATCCGCGAGAAGTTCCAGAAACGCCGGGCCAGCGGCGCGGGCCGGCTCGACCAGGCGCTGCGCAAGCTGCTCGGCCTCGATGCGAAGCTGCGGCAGTACCGTGACGGTGAGCGGTTCGTACGAGCCGTGGTCGACGAAGTCGGCATGGACGGCTTCAACCGGATCTGGACGTCCCCCAACACGCTTCCGACCAAGGCGGAGATCGTCAAACCGGCGGACTGGATCGCGCGGGTGCACCGGAGGTCCGAGGGGTCACTCTAAAACCGCCGCCGCGCCGCCGCACTGTCGCAGCCCCCGGCCACTCCCCGGCCGGGAAGGGCTGAGGCGGGCAGAGGAGCGGCAGAAAGGCGGCCTCGACTATCACCCGTCTGAGGGACCGTGGGCGAAGGGTAGGCGTGCGATGCTCGGGTAGCAGCTCGTCTCTGTCACCATCTACATACTCAGCGTGATGAGAGCTCCGATCTGAAAGCCGTGACTGAAGCCACCGAAGCCCTGCAGCCGACGCTCGTACGGCGGAAGCTCGTACAGCGAAGGTCCTGTACGGCCCCGGCCCTGAGGAAGTGAACCGGACATGGGTCCCCATCCAGCGGTCGCAGCGATACGCCTGGCAGTCCGCCGCGTACTGCACGACGTACTCAACGACGTCCTGACCGGCGCCGACGCCGACCGACAACCGTCCACCGCAGTCGCCCCGCGCCCGCGCCCGCTCGTGCTCGTCGCCTGCAGCGGCGGCGCGGACTCCGTGGCGCTCGCCTCCGCCCTCGCCTTCGAAGCCCCCAAAATCGGCATCCGCGCCGGCGGCATCACGATCGACCACGGCCTCCAGCCCGGCTCCGAGCTGCGCGCCGCCGAGGTCGCCGCCGGTCTGCGGACTCTCGGTCTCGACCCGGTCGAAGCCGTCACCGTGCAGGTCGGACGCCAGGGCGGACCGGAGGCTGCCGCCCGTGACGCCCGGTACGCGGCGCTCGACGCCGCCGCGGAGCGGCTCGGCGCCGCCGCCGTCCTCCTCGGCCACACCCGCGACGACCAAGCCGAAACCGTCCTGCTGGGCCTCGCCCGGGGCTCCGGCACGCGGTCCCTCTCCGGGATGGCCCCCGTCTCCGGCGCCGGTGGCCGCTACCGGCGCCCGTTCCTCCAGCTCGACCGGCAGACCGCCCGCAAGGCGTGCCTGGTCCAGTCGCTCCCGGTCTGGGACGACCCCCACAACACCGACCCGGCCTACACCCGCTCCCGGCTTCGCCAGGAAGGCCTGCCCGCCCTGGAGAAGTCGCTCGGCAAGGGCGTGATCGAAGCCCTCGCCCGCACCGCGCAGCTCTCCCGCGACGATGCCGACGCCCTCGACGCCTGGGCCGCCGAGGCCGAGCGGACCGTACGGACCGAGGGCCGCACCGCCGCGGACGACGACGGCTCCGTCGCCGCGGACGGTGCCGCACCCGTCGCTCTCGACACCGCAAAGCTCTATGCGCTGCCGCCCGCCATCCGTCGCCGGGTGCTGCGCCGCGCGGCCATCGCCGCAGGCTCCCCGCCCGGTTCCCTCTTCGCCAAGCACATCGAGGAGGTGGACCGGTTGATCACCGCCTGGCGTGGCCAGGGGGCCATCAACCTCCCCGGCCGGGTCGAGGTCCGGCGGCGGTGTGGCAGTCTGGTGGTCACTCGGCGGCCCGACGAAGCCGCTGGGCACTGAGCCGAAACCGAGCCGAAACCTTCGGCCGCACACCGGGTCGTACGGGTCGCACAGCCCTTCCCGCCCGGCTTGCCGGACCGAGACGACCGAGAGTGACGCGGGTGGACGAGAAGGACATGGGCACCGACCTCCAGTCGGTGCTCATCACCAAGGAAGAGATCGACGCGAAGCTGGCCGAGCTGGCGGCGAAGATCGACGCGGAGTACGCGGGCAAGGATCTGCTCATCGTCGGAGTCCTCAAGGGCGCGGTGATGGTGATGGCGGACCTCGCGCGTGCCCTGTCCACCCCTGTCACGATGGACTGGATGGCCGTGTCCTCGTACGGCGCGGGCACCAAGTCCTCCGGTGTCGTCCGGATCCTCAAGGACCTGGACACCGATATCGCGGGCAAGAACGTGCTGATCGTCGAGGACATCATCGACTCGGGCCTGACGCTGTCCTGGCTCCTGTCGAACCTCAGCTCGCGGGGACCGTCCTCGCTGAACGTCTGCACCCTGCTGCGCAAGCCGGAGGCGGCCAAGGTCGCCATCGATGTGAAATACGTCGGCTTCGACATCCCCAACGAGTTCGTGGTCGGCTACGGCCTGGACTATGCGGAGAAGTACCGCAACCTGCCCTTCGTGGGCACCCTTGCGCCGCACGTCTACGGCGGGTAGCCGCGCGTCTTCGGTTTGGCGGGCGCGGCGGTGGCGGGGAGGCCGTGGGGCAGCGCGGGAGCGGCGGGGAACACCTGGCGTTTTCCCGCCGTTGGAGCAGGGGGAGGCTGTTTTGTTAACCGTCCTCGGCAGCGGCGAGGGACAATGCTGGGGTACGGTCCGACGGTCAGCCTTACAGTCTTTAGTGGTCGAGTAATACACCGTACGCACGGACGACTCCGCTCCAGGAGTGGTCGTGCCTCACTGTGGCAGGAGGGACGGGGCGCCTGCGCCCCGTATGGATGGACGTGAAGCGCTACTTCCGTGGGCCGGTCATGTGGATCGTGCTGGCCGTCCTCGCCGTGGTCGTGTTGATGCAGGTCGTCGGCTCGTCCGGTGGCTACAAGACGGTGGACACCGGCCAGGTCGTCAAGGCGATCGCCGACAACAAGGTCCTGTCCGCCGAGCTGACGACCGGTGACGAGAACAAGATCAAGGTCGAGCTGAAGGACGGCACCAAGGTCGAGGGCAGCAACAAGCTGCAGGCCAGCTACATCGATGAGCAGGGCGCCCAGCTCGCCCAGGATCTGCAGGCCAAGACCAACGACAGCGACAAGGACACGCTGCCGGACGGCTACACCGTGTCGCCGTCGAAGCAGAACCCGTTCGTCGGCGTTCTGCTCTCACTGCTGCCGTTCGTCCTCATCGTCGTCGTCTTCCTGTTCCTGATGAACCAGATGCAGGGCGGCGGCTCCCGGGTGATGAACTTCGGGAAGTCCAAGGCCAAGCTGATCACCAAGGACACCCCGAAGACGACGTTCTCCGACGTGGCCGGAGCCGACGAGGCGGTGGAGGAGCTCCAGGAGATCAAGGAGTTCCTGCAGGAGCCGACGAAGTTCCAGGCCGTCGGAGCGAAGATCCCGAAGGGCGTGCTGCTGTACGGCCCGCCCGGCACCGGCAAGACGCTGCTCGCGCGCGCCGTGGCGGGCGAGGCGGGCGTCCCCTTCTACTCGATCTCCGGCTCCGACTTCGTCGAGATGTTCGTCGGTGTCGGTGCCTCCCGGGTGCGCGACCTCTTCGAGCAGGCCAAGGCGAACGCCCCGGCGATCGTCTTCGTCGACGAGATCGACGCCGTCGGCCGGCACCGCGGCGCGGGCCTCGGCGGCGGCCACGACGAGCGCGAGCAGACCCTGAACCAGCTGCTCGTCGAGATGGACGGCTTCGACGTCAAGGGCGGCGTCATCCTGATCGCCGCCACCAACCGGCCCGACATCCTCGACCCGGCGCTGCTGCGCCCCGGCCGCTTCGACCGGCAGATCGCCGTCGACCGCCCGGACATGCAGGGCCGGCTGGAGATCCTCAAGGTCCACCAGAAGGGCAAGCCGGTCGCCCCCGACGTCGACCTGGGCGCCGTCGCCCGTCGCACGCCGGGCTTCACCGGTGCCGATCTGTCCAACGTCCTCAACGAGGCCGCGCTGCTCACCGCCCGCAGCGACGCGAAGCTGATCAACAATCACTTCCTGGACGAGGCGATCGACCGGGTGGTGGCCGGTCCGCAGAAGCGGAACCGGATCATGAGCGACAAGGAGAAGAAGATCACCGCGTACCACGAGGGCGGTCACGCCCTGGTCGCGGCGGCCTCTCCCAACAGCGATCCGGTCCACAAGATCACGATCCTGTCCCGCGGACGAGCGCTCGGCTACACGATGGTCCTGCCGGACGAGGACAAGTACTCCACCACGCGCAACGAGATGCTGGACCAGCTGGCGTACATGCTGGGCGGCCGTGCCGCGGAGGAGCTGGTCTTCCACGACCCGACCACGGGCGCGGCGAACGACATCGAGAAGGCGACTGCCACGGCCCGCGCGATGGTCACGCAGTACGGCATGACCGAGCGGCTCGGCGCGATCAAGTTCGGCTCCGACCAGTCCGAGCCCTTCCTCGGCCGTGAGATGGCTCACCAGCGCGACTACTCCGAGGAGATCGCCGCGCTGGTCGACGAGGAGGTCAAGAAGCTCATCGAGGCGGCGCACAACGAGGCCTGGGAGATCCTGGTCGAGAACCGCGACGTCCTCGACAACCTGGTCCTCAAGCTGCTGGAGCGGGAGACCCTCGGCAAGGAGGAGATCGCCGAGATCTTCTCGACGGTCGTGAAGCGCCCGGCCCGCCCGGCGTGGACTGGCTCCTCGCGCCGTACGCCCTCCACCCGCCCGCCGGTGCTCTCCCCGAAGGAGCTGACCACGGCCAACGGCGCTCAGCCGGGGTCCGCGCCGTCGCCCACCGCCGTATCCACGGAGAAGGCGGAGCTTCCCGAGGAGCCCGGCTCGGGTAGCTGACCAGGGACCGCTCGCCCGACCGGAATGAAGGCCGCGTCCGCTCAGGTTCTAACCTGAGGGGGCGCGGCTTCTCATTGCACGCGTGCACGGACGCAAGAGGATCGAGGCAAGATGACCGACCCGGTGACGCTGGACGGCGAGGGCCGCATCGGCGAATTCGACGAGAAGCGGGCCGAGAACGCTGTCCGCGAGCTCCTCATCGCGGTCGGCGAGGACCCGGAGCGTGAAGGGCTCCTGGAGACCCCGGCCCGGGTGGCGCGTGCGTACAAGGAGATCTTCGCCGGCCTGTGGCAGGACCCGCAGGACGTGCTGACCACCACGTTCGATCTCGGACACGACGAGATGGTGCTGGTGAAGGACATCGAGGTGTACTCGACGTGCGAGCACCACCTGGTGCCGTTCCACGGCGTCGCGCACGTCGGCTACATCCCGTCCGCGGATGGCAAGATCACCGGGCTGTCGAAGCTCGCCCGCCTCGTCGACGTCTACGCCCGGCGCCCGCAGGTGCAGGAGCGGCTGACCACGCAGATCGCCGACTCCCTCATGGAGATCCTCGAACCGCGCGGCGTGATCGTCGTCGTCGAGTGCGAGCACATGTGCATGTCCATGCGCGGCATAAGGAAGCCGGGCGCGAAGACCACCACGTCCGCGGTCCGCGGTCAGCTCCGGGACCCCGCCACTCGGTCCGAGGCGATGAGCCTGATCGTCGCTCGCTAGGCCCTGTCGGGCCGCACCACCGCGTACGGCCATCGGCTCTCGCGCCGCCCGCGCCGCGGGAGCCGCCCGAGAACGGCCCGGGCACGCAGCCTGGCCGGTGACCCGTCACGCAACCCTGGCCCGGAAAGTGGCGTCCTAGAGGGCGCCGAATCATCCGGATGGCGCGACCAGCCGCCGCAAGAATTCTCGACGGAGCCACGGGAAGCGATGTCTGTCAGGATCGAGAGCGACAAGTCCGATGAAGTTCCGGCCCGACTCGGGTGGGTGCGTGGTCTGCTGCGCGGCCCGCGTCCCGAGAAGGTGCCCGGCCTGGTCGGCACGGCCTGCACGTTCGTAGGCCTCCTGGACATCGCCGCCGGAGTGTTCCCCCGCTTCCGCCACAGCCGGATGCACGCGGTCGTCGAGGTCCTGCCCGGCACCTTCGGCCCGTTCGCCGCCGCGCTGGCGTTGTCCGCGGGGGTTCTGCTGCTGCTCCTGGCGCACGGTCTCAAGCGGCGCAAGCGTCGCGCCTGGACAGCAGCCGTCGTGCTGCTGCCGGCCGGCGCGGTGGCGCAGTTCCTCTACCGGCACTCGCTCATCGGCACCCTGCTCTCCTTGGCGATCCTCGCGCTGCTGGTCCACCACCGGGGCGAGTTCGCCGCCCTCCCGGACCCGCGCAGCCGCTGGAAGGCGCTGGCCAATCTCGTACTGTTGGGCTCGGGCAGCGTCGCTCTCGGCATGGTCGTGGTCAGCACGCATCCGAGCAGCACCGTGGGTGCCCCGGGCTTCACCGAGCGCCTGCAGCACGTGCTGTACGGGCTGTTCGGCTACGAGGGGCCGGTCGACTACACCGGCCGCGTCGGCTGGACCGTCGGCTACTCGCTCGGCGCCCTCGGCCTGCTCACCGCCGTCACCACGATCTACCTCGCGCTGCGGCCCGAGAACCCGGCGGCACGGCTGACCGACGACGACGAGGCACGGCTGCGCGCGCTGCTCGAACGGCACGGCGGCCGCGACTCCCTCGGCCACTTCGCGCTCCGCCGAGACAAGGGCGTGGTCTTCTCGCCGAGCGGCAAGTCGGCGGTCTGTTATCGGGTCGTCTCCGGCGTCATGCTCGCCAGCGGTGACCCGATCGGGGACGTGGAGGCGTGGCCCGGGGCCATCGCGGCGTTCATGGAGCAGGCGCGGCTTCACTCCTGGACCCCGGCGGTCATGGGGTGCAGCGAGACCGGGGGCGAGGTGTGGACCCGGGAGACCGGCCTGGACGCGCTCGAGCTCGGCGACGAGGCCGTGGTGGACGTGGCGGACTTCACCCTGTCCGGACGCGCCATGCGGAACGTACGGCAGATGGTGAAGCGCATCGAGCGGAACGGCTACGAGACGCGGGTGCGACGGGTCGCCGACCTCTGCCCGGAGGAGCTGCAGCGGATCCGGCGGGCCGCGGCCGAGTGGCGCGGGACCGACACCGAACGGGGCTTCTCGATGGCGCTGGGACGGATCGGGGACCCGGCGGACGGGGACTGTGTGATCGCCACCGCGCACCAGGCGGACGATGGAGAGCCCGGCCCGTACGGCGACCTGAAGGCCGTACTCCACTTCGTGCCGTGGGGGCGGGACGGGATGTCGCTGGACCTGATGCGGCGCGACCGGTCGGCGGATCCCGGCATGAACGAACTGCTGATCGTGGCGGCGCTGCAGGCCTCGCCCGGCCTCGGGGTGCAGCGGGTGTCGCTGAACTTCGCGATGTTCCGTTCGGCGCTGGCACGCGGCGAGAAGCTGGGCGCGGGCCCGGTGCTGCGCGGGTGGCGTGGGCTGCTGGTCTTCCTCTCCCGCTGGTTCCAGATCGAGTCGCTGTACAAGTTCAATGCGAAGTTCCAGCCGAGGTGGGAGCCGCGCTTCCTGGTCTTCCGGAACACCCGGGACCTGCCGCGGATCGGCTTCGCGGCGATGCAGGCGGAGGGCTTCGTCACGCTGGGCCTCCCGCGGCCGTTCGCCCGCGTCGGCAGCTTCCGCCGCGAGCGCACGTGCGCCCACCTCCCGGCGATGGCGTCGGCCCACCAGCCCGAGCGGGAGCCGCAGGCGGCGTAGCCTCGCCGGGCCGGCGGCTCCGCGTCACCGCAACCCGCTCACCGCCTCACACCTTCCCCACCACCTGGCCAACCGGCCATCCCACGGCCGAGGGCACATGCGGGGGGCGATCCGTGTGGGACAACGGGGTGCCGCCGATCCGGCGTCGGGCCGCGGGGAGCGCTTGAGCGCGCGGTTCAAGGCGGCGTGACGTGGGCCGCGCCGGCGCCCGAGCGGGGGGCCAGGGCCGGTAGCCCCGCCAGCCCCCCGGCGGGGACCGGCCCGGCCGCCGAGGCCTAGGCTGGGCTCATGAGTACGTTGCGCGGCCGGGTGGCCGGCCTTCCGGAGTGGGACCGCTGTGCGGTCATGGGTGTGGTCAACGTCACGCCCGATTCGTTCTCGGACGGTGGCCGCTGGTTCGACCGGGACGCAGCGATCAAGCGCGGGCTCGACCTGGTGGCCGGTGGCGCCGACCTCGTCGATGTGGGCGGCGAGTCGACCCGCCCCGGGGCCACGCGCGTGGACGAGGACGAGGAGCTGCGCCGGGTGATACCCGTCGTCCGCGACCTGGCGGCCGAGGGTGTCGTCGTATCCGTGGACACCATGCGGGCCTCCGTCGCAGAGCGGGCACTGGCCGCCGGGGCCGTCCTGGTCAACGACGTGAGCGGGGGCCTTGCGGACCCCGCGATGGTGCCGGTCGTCGCCGCGGCCGAGGTGCCGTTCGTGGTGATGCACTGGCGCGGATTCAGCGAGGACATGAACAGCCGCGCCGTCTACGGCGACGTCGTGGCGGAGGTGCTGGCCGAGCTGCGGAGCCGACTGGATGCCGTGGTCGCCGGCGGCATCACTCCGGAGCGGATTGTGCTCGACCCCGGTCTTGGCTTCGCGAAGCAGGCCGAGCACGACCTGGCGCTGGTCGCCCATCTGCGTGAGCTGCGCTCCCTGGGCCGGCCGCTGCTGGTGGCGGCCTCGCGCAAGCGTTTCCTCGGGCGGGTCCTCGCCGGAGCGGAGGGCAGCCCGCCGCCGGCGCGGGAGCGGGACGCGGCGACGGCGGCCGTCTCCGCGATCGCGGCGCGCGAGGGCGCGTGGGCGGTACGGGTGCACGAGGTGCGGCCCACGGCGGATGCGGTGCGTGTGGCGCGCGCCATCGAGGCCGCGGCGTGAGTGGACCCGATACGGACCGTGAGCAGGTCGAGCTGGCCAACACCGCGCTCTACGAAGCCATGGAGCACGGCGACTTCCAGGCGCTCTCCGAGATGTGGCTGGAGGGCGACGTCAGCTGTGTGCACCCGGGATGGCCGGTGTTGCGCGGACACAGCGAGGTGCTGCGCTCGTACGCCCTGATCATGGCGAACACCGACTACATCCAGTTCTTCCTGACCGACGTCGAGGTCTCGGTGGAGGACGACACCGCGCTGGTGACCTGCACGGAGAACATCCTCAGCGGTGGGCCCGCGGAGGAGGACGGCGCACTGGGCCCGCTCGTCGGACAGCTGGTCGTGGCCACGAATGTGTTCCGGCGCACCGCGGCCGGCTGGAAGGTGTGGTCTCACCACGGGTCGCCGGTGCTGGCGGAGACCCAGGAGGACGAGGACGGCGAGGCGCCGGGCGGGGATCCCGCCGGGCTCTGACCCGTCGACCCGTCGTCCGCCACCGTTGTCGCCGCCTCCTCGAGAGGGCGCCGCGGGCGAACGTCAGCGCCACGTGTCCCGCCACTCGTTCGAGCCAAGTACGAGTCGGGTAGGGGTGGGACACGGGGTGCCGCGGGTAGGCGCGGCCCGAGTCGACCTACCAGCCCGGCGTGCCAATGTCCATAGCCCCGATGGGCGAGCTCGGTCGACTATCGCAGGTAGATTCGATGGCGACCGGCGGACCGGCCAGGGTCGGCTCGTCCCGTACGTCCGCATTCCCGATGACCAGCAGGAGTGATTCGTGTGGACCGTGTCGCGCTGCGCGGCCTGAAGGCCCGTGGGCACCACGGGGTGTTTCCCCGGGAGCGCGAGGAAGGGCAGACGTTCATCGTCGACCTGGTTCTCGGCCTGGACGCCCGCCCCGCCGCGGCCGACGACGACCTCGCGAAGACCGTTCACTACGGCGTCGTGGCGGAGGAGGTCGTCGACATCGTGGCAGGCGAGCCGGTCGACCTCATCGAGACGCTCGCGGAACGGATCGCCCAGCAGTGCCTGAAGCACGAGGCCGTGCGGGAGGTCGAGGTCGTCGTGCACAAGCCGGACGCCCCGATCACCGTGCCGTTCGACGACGTGACCATCACCATCACCCGGAGCCGCGTATGAGCACCAGCGATCCGACCGTGCAGCCCGTGCCGGCCTCGGTGGTCCACCAGGTGGACGCCGCCGACACCACGCTGAGCAACCCGAAACGCGCTGTGATCGCCCTCGGGAGCAATCTGGGCAACCGGCTGGAGACCCTGCAGGGTGCGGTCGACGCCCTCGAGGACACCCCGGGCCTGCGGGTGAAGGCGGTGTCTCCGGTCTACGAGACGCAGCCGTGGGGCGTCGAGCCGGGCTCGCAGCCCTCGTATTTCAACGCCGTGGTGCTGGTCAGGACGACGCTGCCGCCCACCTCGCTGCTGGAGCGCGGTCATGCGATCGAGGAGGCCTTCGACCGGGTACGCGACCAGCGCTGGGGACCGCGGACGATCGACGTCGACATCCTGGCGTATCAGGACGTGGTCTCCGACGACCCGGTGCTCACACTGCCGCACCCCCGGGTGCACGAGCGCCCGTTCGTGCTCGTGCCGTGGCACGACGTGGATCCGGAGGCCGAGGTGCCGGGGCGCGGTGCCGTCTCCGAGCTGCTGGCCGAGGTGGGGCGGAGTGGTGTCGCGCCGCGCGCAGACCTGAAACTCCGCCTGCCCGAGTAGTCGTTAGGCTCCCCGGTACGGGCGGATGCCATCGCGAGGCGCGAGGAGAGGCCAGTGAAGCAGCTGCGGATCAGGGTGCTGTTCGGGCTGTTCGGCGCCGCTGGGGTGCTGTCCTGGGCCGGTGCGCGGCTGTGGGACACGTTCGGCACGCTCCCGAGGGTGCCGGTGGCGGCTCCCATCGTGCTCGGGGCGATCGCCGCCGTGCTGGCCGCCACTGCCCTGTCACTGCGAGCGCGGCTGAAGGCCCAGCGGGAGCGGGAGCCCGGCGCCAAGGGCGTGGATCCGCTGGTGGCCGCCCGTGCCGTGGTGTTCGGGCAGGCCAGCGCACTGGTGGCGGCGCTGGTGGCCGGGATGTACGGCGGCACGTTCGTCTTTCTGCTGATGGACGACCTGGACGTGGGTACCCGCCGGGATCAGGCGATCTACGCGGGCCTGTCCGTGGTGGCCGGCATCGCCGTGGTGGTGGCGGCGCTGTTCCTGGAGCGGGTGTGCAAGCTGCCGGAGGACGACGACCACGACAAGGCGGCGGGCGCAGCGGTGTAGCCGGACGCCCACGCCACTGATCGGTTCGGGGGGTTACGCCCCCGCCACCGTGTCCAGGTCCACGTCCTCGCGGGCGATCTCCTGCGCGTCCGCGTCGATCGAACGGCGGAGCGCCTCGTGCAGCCGGGCCGGGGTGAGGACGCCGAGGAAGCGGTCGCCCTCGAGGACCGCGATCCAGCCCGCATCGTGCTGAAGCATCGTGCTGAACGCCTGCTTCAGGGACGAGCCCAGCGGAAGCCATGCCTCCATGCGGCGGGCGTGTTCCCCTACGGTGCCGCTCGCCCCTGAGGCGGCCGACTCCAGCGGGATCCAGCCGTGCAGACCCCCGGAGTCGTCCAGAACCACGGCCCACCGGGAGCCCTCGGCGGTGAGCCGGTCGGCGGCCTTCTCGAGGGGGTCGTCGAGCCGGACCACTGGCGGCTGTTCCAGGTCGCCCTGCTCGATCGCGGTCACCGACAGGCGTTTCAGACCGCGGTCCGCTCCGACGAAGTCGGCCACATACGGCGTCGCGGGCGCGCCGAGCACCGCGGCCGGCGGAGCGAACTGCTCGATCTTCCCGTGCCCGTAGACCGCGATCCGGTCGCCGAGCCGGACCGCCTCCTCGATGTCGTGGGTGACGAAGAGCACGGTCTTGCGGACCTGCGACTGGAGCCGGAGGAACTCGTTCTGGAGGTGTTCGCGCACGACCGGGTCGACGGCGCCGAACGGCTCGTCCATGAGGAGAACCGGCGGATCCGCCGCGAGCGCGCGGGCGACGCCGACGCGCTGCCGCTGGCCGCCCGAGAGCTGGTCGGGGTAGCGGCTGCCGTGCACGGAAGGGTCGAGGCCGACCAGCTCGAGCAGTTCGGCCGCGCGGTCGCGGGCCTTCCTGCGCTGCCAGCCGAGCAAGTGGGGGACGGTTGCGGTGTTCTCCAGGACGGTTCGGTGCGGGAACAGGCCGACCTGCTGGATGACGTAGCCGATGCGGCGGCGCAACTGGACCGGGTCGACGCCTGCGATGTCCGCACCGTCGAGGAAGATCCGGCCGGAGGAGGGCTCGATGAGCCGGTTCACCATCTTCATGGTGGTGGTCTTGCCGCAGCCCGAGGGTCCGACGAGCGTGACCAACTCGCCTTCTGCCACCTCGAAGGACAGGTCGTCCACGGCGGTCGTGCCGTCGGCGTAGCGCTTGGTGACATGCTCGAAGCGGATCATGGTTCCTCATTGTGGCCGGTCCGGAGCCGGTTCTTGTGAAGAGAGTATTGCCGTGTGGTGGCGGTCTTCACCGATTGTCATGGCGTGGGGATAGGGTCGCCAACCAGTGAAGTGTTGCGGGGGAGGTGGACCGGCGTGGGTGAGCAGAGTTGCCTGGCGGCGAACCAGTGGCTCTGCGGGGCGTATGTGCACACGCGCAGCCAGGAGTTGGTGGAGGCCACCGTCGAGCACGTCGGGATCACGGTCGCGTCGGTGGCCCTGGGCCTGCTGATCGCTTTCCCGCTGGCGCTTCTCGTCCGGCGGCGGCGGGCCTTCGCCGGGCCGATCCTCGGTCTGACCTCGGTGCTCTACACCATTCCCTCGCTGGCCATGTTCTCGTTGCTGATGCCGGTGTTCGGCGTCTCCGTCGCCGTGGTGATCACAGGGCTGGTGCTCTATTCGCTGACGGTTCTCGTGCGGAACGTCCTGGCGGGGCTCGACGCGGTGCCCGAGGAGGCGCGAGAAGCGGCCCTGGGAATGGGATACGGCTCGGGGCGGCTGCTGCTCGAGATCGAGCTGCCGCTCGCGCTGCCCGCGGTGCTGGCCGGCGTCCGGATAGCCGCGGTGTCGACGATCGCCTTGACGACGGTCGGCGCGATCGTCGGCTACGGCGGCCTCGGCACGCTCATCCTCGAAGGTCTGGACAGCTACTTCAAGGCGCAGGTGCTGACCGCCTCCGTCATCTGCGTGCTGCTCGCGGTGGTTGCCGACGTGCTGCTGCTCGCCGTACAGCGGTGGCTGACGCCCTGGACCCGGGCCACCGTGCGGACGGGGAAGGCGGGCTGACCGATGGGCGCGATAGCGGATGCCTGGACCTGGCTGAGCACGGGCGCCAACTGGGCAGGGGAGGACGGGGTCTGGCACCGGCTCGCCGAGCACCTCTGGTTCAGCTCGGTGTGCCTGGCGCTGGCCTGCGTCATCGCCCTGCCGGTCGCGATGTATCTGGGGCATGTCGGCAAGGGGGGTGCGCTGGCGGTCAACCTCTCCAACGCCGGGCGGGCGATTCCGACCCTCGCCGTGCTGGTGCTGCTGACGCTCACCCCGCTCGGCAGGCACGGCGATCTGCCCACGATCATCGCTCTGGTGCTGTTCGCGGTGCCGCCGCTGCTGACCAACGCCTACGTCGGGATGCGTGAGGTGGACCGGGCCGTGGTGGAGGCGGCTCGCGGGATGGGCATGTCCGCCCGGCAGGTGTTCCTGCGGGTCGAACTGCCCCTCGCCCACCCACTGATCATGACGGGTCTGAGGTCCGCGGCGGTCCAGGTCGTCGCCACCGCCACGCTCGCCGCGATGGCGGGGGAAGGCGGCCTCGGCCGGATCATCACGGCCGGTTTCAACACGTACGACACCCCGCAGGTGGTGGCCGGAGCGGTGCTGGTCGCCGCACTGGCGCTGCTCGTGGAGGCCGTTCTCGCGGCCGCCGGACGGCTCCTCGACCCGATGCGCCGACGGAGACAGCAGTCGGCGGCCGTCCCGGCCAAGGCTGCACACCCACAAGGAGTTGGAAGGTGACCTCATGAGCAGGACCGTGCGTACGAGTCGTGGGACACGGGTGGCGGGTGCGGCGCTGACCGTCGCGGCGCTGACGGCGGCCCTGGGCGGCTGCGGCGGCGAAAGCCTGGAGAGCAAGGAAGCCGGCTCGGGCGGGAGCGGGGACGGGGGCAAGAAGGGCTCACTGGTGATCGGTTCGGCCGGCTTCACCGAGTCGGCGCTCCTGGCCCAGCTCTACTCCCAGCTGCTCGCAGACGCCGGATACAGCACCAGCATCAAGACACTGAAGAACCGCGAGCTGTACGAACCGGCGCTGGAGAAGGGCCAGATCGACGTCGTACCCGAATACGCGGCGACGCTCGCCGAGTTCCTCAACGGCAAGAGGAACGGGCCGAAGGCGAAGCCCGTCGCGTCCAGCGACCTGGCCAAGACCGTCGAGGCCTTGAAGAAGCTCGCGGAGCCGCAGGGTCTGAAGGTCCTCCCGGCCGGCGATGCCGTCGATCAGAACGCCTTCGCGGTGACCAAGGCGTTCGCTGCGAAGCACGACCTCAAGACCCTTTCCGACCTGGGGAAGTCACAGCAGAAGATCAGGCTGGCAGCGGGGGACGAGTGCGACATCCGGCCGTTCTGCCGCCCCGGCCTCGAGAAGACGTACGGCATCGACATCACCGCCGTCGACCCCAAGGGCGTCGGCACCACGCCCGCCAAGCAGGCCGTCAAGGACGGCACCGACCAACTCGTGCTGACCACCACGACCGACGCCACGCTGGAGGACTTCGGCCTGGTCCTGCTCGAGGACGACAAGGGCCTGCAGAACGCGGACAACGTGCTGCCCGTGGTGAACGCGAAGGAGGCGGGCGGCGCAGACGTCGAGGCGGCCCTGGACAAGCTCACCAAGGTTCTCACCACCGAGGACCTGATCGAGCTGAACCGCAAGGTCGACGCGGAGCGCCAGAAGCCCGTGGACGTCGCCGGTGAGTATCTGAAGTCAAAGGGGTTGATGGGCGAGTAACCGCGGGAAAACAGATTGTCGGCCGGGTCCCCACGCACGCCGCACGCACGGTAAGTTTCTGGCCATGCCACGTGGACGCCACCGCCATTCGCCGCCCCTGCACAGGATTCTTCCCCCCGTTGCGGTCGCCGGCGCGTCAGCGGCCTGCGCCGCCGGTGCCTTGCTGGTGGAGGATCCCGTGGTGATCCGCGTCCTGGTGGTGGCCGCTGCTGCGGCCGCCGTCACCGGCGCGGTCCTGATGCGTTCCTGGGACCGAGCCGCGGGCAAGCGGGTCGCCGAGCTCAAGACCGCGCGGCTACGGGACGAGTGGCGCGCCGACGAGCGGATCGCCGAGCTCGAGATGGACCTGGACGAGTCCCGTGAACTGCGCACCGCCCTCGAGGCCAAGCTGCGCGCCAAGCGCACCGAGCTCTCGCGGCTCCGCAACGAGCACGCCGAACTGCTGCGCCGGTACGCCACTGCCGAGACGGAGCGGGCCAGCGCGCTCGAGGGCCGACGACTCCTCGCCCTGGAGGCCGCACCTGCCGGGAAGTCGCCGACCGCGGACGCCCTGCGCGACGGCAAGGGCGCACCCACGCCGGAGGCGTACGCCAAGGCCGACAAGGCGCTCACCGAGCTGATGCGGAACGCCGCCCGCCAGCAGGCCGGCAACTCCCCTGCCGATGAGGGGGGTCCGTCGGACACCTCCCACAGCCACCGCGCGGTGGCCGACGGAGTGGACCCAGGGGAAGCGCAGGGGTCCGACTCCCAGCGGTCCGGTGAGGGAGCAGACAGCAGGAGCCGGGGGAGCCGGCGGAACGCGGTCAAGGCTGCGCGCCGCCACGGCCTCGAGAAGCAGCAGGCGGAGGAGGAACACGAGGGGAAGCGCCCGGCGGCCGCCGGGAAGGACGCCGAGCCCCGTACGGCCGCCACGCACGACATCCCGCACATGCGGGGGCGCCGCCGGGTGCCCGTAGCCGCCGCCGTCGTGCCGTACACGCCGCTGCGCCGCCCCTCCGCCGAAGGCGGCTTCGACTTCTTCGGTACGCAGGCGGCGGGCGTGGACGCGGACGCCGACGGTGAGTGCCCGGAGCCCGACGCCGACGCCGTACCCGCGCCGGACGAGGACCTGGCCGATGTGGTCGGCGCCGAGGCCCTCGCCGAGCACGAGGCAGAACTCGCCGGAAAGCAGGCGGAAGCAGAAGCGGAGGCCGACGAGGCCGAGGCAGAGGTGCACCCGGCCGATGCCGTCGACGCGGCCGACGACGCCCATGGTGGTGCCGGTGCCGGTGAGGTCATCGACCTCACCGAGCACGACGAGACCGAGCAGATCGACGTACGGCAGCTGCGCGCCCGGTCCTCATGACGAGCCGCGCTCCGGGCGGCCGTATCGGCGTACGGTCCGTCGCGGCGCTCCGCGCCTGAGTCGGCCGCAGAGCTGCGTCTCGGCAGCTACGTGGCGAGTTACTTGTCGATGTCGCCCACGACGAAGAAGAGCGAGCCGAGGATCGCGACCATGTCCGCGACCAGCGTCCCCGGCAGCAGCACCGTCAGCGCCTGGATGTTGTTGTAGGACGCCGAGCGCAGCTTCAGCCGGTACGGCGTCTTCTCGCCCTTGGAGACCAGGTAGTAGCCGTTGAGACCCAGCGGGTTCTCGGTCCAGGCGTACGTGTGCCCCTCCGGCGCCTTCAGCACCTTCGGCAGCCGCTGGTTGATCGGGCCCTGCGGCAGCTCCTGGAGCCGGTCCAGGCAGGCGTCCGCGAGGTCCAGCGAGTTGTGCGTCTGGTCCAGCAGGCACTCGAAGCGGGCCAGGCAGTCGCCCTCGGAGCGGGTGACCACCTCCAGTACATCCTGCAGTTCCCCGTACGCGAGATACGGCTCGTCGCGGCGCAGGTCGAAGTCGACACCCGAGGCGCGGGCGATCGGTCCGCTCACGCCGAACGCGTGCACCGCCTCCGGCGACAGCACGCCAACGCCGCGCGTCCGGCCCCGGAAGATCTCGTTGCCGAGGACCAGCCGGTCGTACACGTCCATCCGCGACCGGACCTCGGCCACCACGGCGCGCACCCGGCCGAGCCACCCCGCCGGGAGGTCCTCCTTCAGCCCGCCGACCCGGTTGAACATGTAGTGCATCCGACCACCGGAGATCTCCTCCATCACATGCTGCAGATCCTCGCGCTCCCGAAACGAGTAGAAGATCGGGGTGATACCGCCCAGTTCGAGGGGGTACGAGCCGAGGAACATCAGGTGATTGAGTACCCGGTTCAGCTCCGCGAGCAGCGTCCGCGTCCAGACGGCGCGCTCCGGCACCTCCATGCCGAGCATCCGCTCGACGGCCAGTACGACGCCCAGCTCGTTGGAGAAGGCCGACAGCCAGTCGTGGCGGTTGGCGAGCATGATGATCTGCCGGTAGTCGCGCGCCTCGAAGAGCTTCTCCGCGCCCCGGTGCATATAGCCGATCACGGGTTCGGCCTGCTGGACCCGCTCGCCGTCGAGGACGAGCCGCAGCCGCAGCACGCCGTGCGTGGACGGGTGCTGCGGCCCGATGTTGAGCACCATGTCCGTGCTCTCCGCCGCACCGCCGATGCCGACTGTCGTCTCCGTCATGAGAACAGTCTCGCAGCTGCGCCGCCCGCCTACGCTGGGGGCATGGACATGGCGTCGGGGAAGGGGACGGGGGCGGGCGCGGAGATGGACACGGAGATGGACGCGGGGACGGATTCGGGTGGTGCTGGTACGGGTGCGGGTACGGCCTGGAAGGGACTACCCGGGGGACTGCTGAGGATGCGGCGCCTGCTGCTCGCCGGGACGCTGCTGCCGCTCGCGGCGGCGGGTGCGGCGGTGCTCTGGCCGCTGGCGGGCCCGGGGTGGGCACTGGTCCTGACGGTGCCGCTGCTGGCGCTGACCGGCTGGGGCTGGGTGCTGCTCGAACGCAACTGGCGGTCCTGGCGATACGCCGAGCGCGCCGACGACCTGCTGCTCAGCCGGGGCGTGCTGTGGCGCGAGCTGACGGTGGTGCCGTACGGGCGGATGCAGCTCGTCGAAGTCACCTCCGGGCCGCTGGAGCGGCGCTTCGGGCTCGCGAGCGTGCAACTGCACACGGCGGCGGCCGCGAGCGATGCACGGATCCCCGGCCTGCTGCCCGAGGAGGCGGCGCGGCTGCGAGAACGCCTCACCGAACTCGGCCAGGCCCGATCGGCAGGCCTGTGAACGGGCCGGTGAGTGGGCCGGTGAGCGGGCAGAGCGTGGAGCCGGGTGAAGCGGCACTGAGCGGGGCCCGGGAAGCGGCCCCGCGGCGGCTGCACCCCGTCACCCCACTGCGCCGCGCATGGGCGCCGATCGCGGTCGCGGCGGGCTTCGTGGTGCACGATCTCGACCAGGCGCAGCAATGGTTCAGCGAACTGACCGTGGGGCTCGCACTGCTGGGTCTCGCCGTCCTGATCCCGGCCGCGGGCGCGTACGGGTTCCTGTCCTGGTGGTTCACCCGCTTCGCGGTCACCGACACCGAGCTGCGCATCCGCACCGGCCTGCTCTTCCGGCGCACCGCGCACATCCGGCTCGACCGGTTGCAGGCGGTGGACGTCACACAGCCCCTGCTGGCCCGCTTCCTCGGGGTCGCCAAGCTCAAGCTCGACGTGATCGGCACGGACGAGAAGGACGAGCTCGCCTACCTGAGCGAGAAGGAGGCGCGGGCGCTGCGTGCGGAGCTGCTGGCGCGTGCCGCGGGCATCGCACCGGAGGCGGCGGCGAGCGTGGGGGACGCCCCTGTACGGCGGCTCGTCCGGGTCGATCCGAAGACCCTGGCTGTGTCGCTGCTGCTGATGACGAGCACCTGGCTCGCCCTGGTCGCAGCGGTCCTCGGCCCACCGGTGGTGTGGCTGCTGAGCGACAGCCTGTGGGCGGCGCTCGCGACCGCGCTGCCCTTGCTGGGCGGTGTGTGGGCGGCCAGCGGGGGCCGGTTCATCTCCGAGTACGACTGGACGGTCGGGGAGTCCCCGGACGGGCTGCGCCTCGATCACGGCCTGCTCGACCGCGAGCACGAGACGGTGCCGCCGGGCCGGGTGCAGACCGTACGGATCGTCGAGCCGCTGCTGTGGCGGCGGCGCGGCTGGGTCCGGGTCGAGCTGGACGTCGCAGGCTCCGCTCAGGGCGTCCTGCTGCCGGTCGCCGAACGGGCCGTCGCGAAGCAGGTCATCGGGCGGGTCCTGCCGGGCGTCGACCTGCAGGCCGTGGTGGCGGCGCTGGAGCCGCCGCCGGCGCGGGCCGGCCGGTGCGTGCCGGTCTGGTGGCGGGGCCACGGATTCGCGGCGGACGGCGAGGTCTTCGCCGCCGGGCGCGGGCTGCTCGCCCGGACGGTGGCCGTGGTTCCGCACGCGAAGGTGCAGAGCGTGCGACGCAGCGACGGGCCGTGGCGGCGCCGTCTCGGGCTCGCGGACGTGCATGTGGACACGGGGGCGAACAAGACGGTCACGGCTCGGCTGCGTGCGGCTGGCGACGCCGACGAGATCGTCGCGTCTCAGGCTGAGCGCTCCCGAACGGGGCGGCGCGAGGCGCTCCCGGAGCGCTGGCTGACGCGCTGACGCGCGTCAGCCTCCGCGTTGGCCGGGATTCCGTCGGGTGCGGGTGGCGCTGTACGTGCCGGGGCCGGGGCCTCCGGGATGGGGGTTCCAGGAACGTATATTTACGGGCCCTGGGGCCCACAAATACACGGCAGCTTCCCGGAACCCCCGTCCCTGCGCCCCCGTCCCCTCCCGCCGGTGGGCCTTCCGTACCTGACGCTCTTGTGCGTCCGGTGGCCCGCTGAGGGCCAGAGCCCGGGTGCCTCGGCTTGGGCACCCACAGAAACGGGTGGGGTGGGAGCGAGCCCGGGCCGGAGGCCGGGGTCAGCTCGAGTGGGGCCTCGGCGACAGGCCTGTCGCAGCGAGCGACAGGCCGACCGGCTGGAGGAGCCAGGTGAATGAACCGAGGCCTGATGGGTCGATGAGTTCGGCAGCCTCCCCCGCGGAGCTAAGCGCCCGCACGTACGCGCCGGGGTCGGTCGAGGCGAGCGCGAGGGGTGGTCTGTTGCCTGTGAGGCCCAGCGCGCGCAACGCCTCTCGCTGAGGCAGCAGGGCGGGAGCGGAGGCCGACGCCAGCGCGGCCCGGGCCGCGCTGGCGCACGCGTCCAGGGCGACATGGGCCGTGATGTCACAGGACCCGTCCGGGACCGGCCGGAGGATCTCGCGGCCGTCCCGGAACGCGGTCAGGGTGCCGAAGTGCGGGCGCGACGTGCGGTCGTGGGCGTAGTCGACGGCGACCGCGAGACCGCGGTCCAGGGACCGTACGGCCCGGGTCCAGGCCGCATCCCGTGGGTGGCCGATCTCCGCGCGCAGGCCCGGCTCGTCCACCAGCGGCCACCACCGGGCGATCCAGTCCGCGTCGGCGCCGGTCACCCGGCCGCCCAGCCGCTCCGCCCCGTCCGGTGCGACCAGGACCGTCCGGGGTGCGCCGTCGGCGTCCGTCTCCGCCACGTCGACGGGGATGTTGTCGAGCCATTCGTTGGCGAAGACCAGCCCGCTGACGGATCCCGGTTCCGGCAGGTCGGGCAGCCAGGAGATGCGCTCGTCGAGGCCGTCGGGGCGGGCCGCGCGTTCGACGGCGCGGAGGTGGAGCCGGTCGGCGATCGGACCTGGAGCCAGTGTGGCGAGCACGCCCGCGAGCAGCTCCCCGCGCCCCGCGCCCACGTCGACCAGCGTCAGCTCGGCCGGGTGCCCCAGTGCCTCGTCCACCCGCCGCAGCAGCTCCGCGACGGCGCCGGCGAAGAGCGGTGAAGCGTGCACGGAGGTGCGGAAGTGCCCGGCGGGCCGCTCTCGTACGAAGAAGCCGTCCGGTCCGTACAGCGCTGCTTCCGCCGCCTCCCGCCACCCGCGCCACTGACCCGTATCGCTCACCACGCCCCCACGGTAAGGGCCCGGTCCCCGTCAACCTTGCGGAGTACGCGAGCGTGGCAGGGATCGCCCCTCCGGTTGACCCCCGCACCTACCCGACATGCCTACGCTGGGTTACGTGCAGCGCCTCTATGACTTCCTCCGCAGGCACCCGACAGCGGTCGACACCTTCTGGGGTGTCCTCCTGCTCGGGTTCAGCGGCCTGTGGATCGTCACGGACACCATGGGCCACGCGGAGCAGCTCACCGCCGTGCCCGTCGCGCTCGCACTCGGCACCGTGATCGCGCTGCGCCGCCGGGTACCGGAGAGGATGCTGCTGCTCGCGATCGCGGCGGGAGTGGTCCAGCTGATCGCGGACGTCGAGGTGAACCCGGCCGACTTCGCGATGCTGGTGATCGTCTACACCAACGCCGCGAACGGTGCCCGGTGGGCGTCCTGGCTCGGTCTGGTCGGCGGTCTGGCCGCGCCCGCACTTGCCAACGCTCGTTGGCCGGACGACTACATGACCGGCTGGCAGAGCGTCGTCGCCACGGTCTTCATGACCGTCCCCTTCGCCCTCGCCTGGGTGCTCGGGGACTCACTGCGCACCCGCCGCGCGTACTACGCCCAGCTCGAGGAGCGCGCGGCCCGCCTGGAGAAGGAGCGGGAGGCGCAGGCGAAGATGGCGGTCGCCGCCGAGCGGGCGCGGATAGCCCGTGAGCTGCACGACGTGGTAGCGCACAATGTGTCGGTGATGGTGGTGCAGGCGGACGGCGCCGCGTACGTCCTCGACGCCGCCCCCGACCAGGCCAAGCGGGCACTGGAGGCGATCTCCGGCACCGGCCGCCAGGCACTCGCCGAGATGCGTCGGCTGCTCGGCGTGCTGCGCACCGGGGAGTCCGGGGAGGACAGCGACTACGTGCCGCAGCCCGACGTCGGCCAGCTCGACGAGCTCGTCGAGCAGGTGCGGGGGGCGGGTCTGCCGGTGGACTTCGCGGTCCAGGGCACCCCTCGCCCGCTGCCCAGCGGCGTCGAGCTGACCGCGTACCGCATCGTGCAGGAGGCGCTCACCAACACCCGTAAGCACGGTGGCCCCGACGTGGGAGCGCGGGTCCGCCTCACCTATGGCGACGGCGAGCTGGACCTGCTCGTCGAGGACGACGGGCGCGGCGCTCGGCAGGAGTTGTACGAGGAGGGCGGGGCCGACGGCCTCGGACACGGCCTGATCGGCATGCGGGAGCGCGTCGGTATGGTCGGTGGCCGACTGGACGCGGGGCCGCGCCCGGGCGGCGGCTTCCGGGTCAGTGCTGTGCTGCCGCTGAAACCCGTCGGCTGACGCCGTACGCCCACGCCCACACCTACGAAAGGGAACACCGCAGATGTCGATCCGCGTGATGCTCGTCGACGACCAGGTGCTGCTGCGCACCGGGTTCCGGATGGTGCTGCAGGCGCAGCCCGACATGGAGGTCGTGGCGGAGGCCGGGGACGGCGCGGAGGCCCTGGAGACGCTGCGGGCCGCGGACGTCGATGTCGTGCTCATGGACGTCCGGATGCCTCGCATGGACGGAGTGGAGGCGACCCGCCGGATCTGCGCGGAGGAAGGCGCTCCGCGTGTGCTGATCCTCACCACCTTCGACCTCGACGAGTACGCCTTCTCCGCGCTGAAGGCAGGAGCCAGCGGCTTCATGCTCAAGGACGTGCCGCCGGGCGAACTGCTGGCCGCCATCCGGGCCGTGCACAGCGGCGACGCGGTCGTCGCACCGAGTACCACGCGCCGGCTCCTGGACCGCTTCTCCCCCATGCTGCCGAGTGCGGGCAACGAACCGGCGCAGGCCGAGCTGAAGCGGCTGACCGAGCGCGAGCGCGAGGTGCTGCTGCTGGTCGCGCAGGGACTGTCCAACGGTGAGATCGCGGCGAAGCTCGTCCTGTCCGAGGCCACGGTCAAGACGCATGTGGGGCGCATCCTCACGAAGCTGGACCTGCGGGACCGGGTGCAGGCGGTGGTGCTCGCGTACGAGACGGGGCTGGTACGGGCGGGCGGCGCGGGCACGTCCTGACGTCCGCGCGTTCGAGGCGCGTGCGGCGTGCCGTTCACAGCTGTGGACGGCACGGAAGGACCCCGGAAACGCTCGCGTAGCATGGCGGGGACACGTCCGGTACCCCTCGCGGACTGGAACGGAAGGCCGTCCCGCGTGAACGCACCCCATCACCCAGAGCCCAAGGACCGCCCCGCACGGCTCACCGTCGGCGTCGTCGGCGCAGGTCGCGTGGGCCCGGCCCTGGCCGCGTCGCTGAAGCTCGCCGGGCACCGTCCGGTCGCCGTGTCCGCGGTGTCCGACGTCTCCGTCCGGCGGGCGGCGGCTCTGCTCCCCGACGTGCCGATCGTGTCCCCCACCCAGGTCCTGCAGAGCGCCGAGCTCGTCCTGCTGACCGTGCCCGACGACGTCCTGCCCGGTCTGGTCGAGGGGCTCGCGGAGACCGGCGCCGTACGCCCCGGACAGCTGATGGTGCACACCTCCGGCCGTTACGGCACCCAGGTCCTCGACCCGGCCCGCCGCGCCGGTGCCCTGCCGCTCGCCCTGCATCCCGCCATGACCTTCACCGGCACGGCCGTTGACGTGCAGCGGCTGGCGGGCTGCTCGTTCGGGGTCACCGCGCCCGAGGAGCTCCGGCTGGCCGCGGAGGCCCTGGTCATCGAGATGGGCGGTGAGCCCGAGTGGATCGAGGAGGCGGCCCGCCCGCTCTATCACGCGGCCCTGGCACTCGGCGCGAACCACCTGGTCACGCTGGTCGCGCAGGCCATGGAGCTGCTGCGCGCGGCGGGCGTGGCGGCCCCGGACCGGATGCTCGGCCCGCTGCTCGGCGCCGCGCTCGACAACGCCCTGCGGTCCGGCGATGCGGCGCTCACCGGCCCGGTCGCGCGCGGCGACGCGGGGACCGTCGCGGCCCATGTCGCCGAGCTGCGCGCGCACGCCCCGCAGGCCGTCGCCGGATACCTGGCCATGGCCCGGACGACCGCCGACCGCGCGCTCGCGCACGGGCTGCTGAAGCCGGAGCTGGCGGAGGACCTGCTCGATGTCCTCTCGGACGGAGGGAATGGATGACGGCCCAACTGCCGCGTACCGCCGACGAACTGCACGCACTTCCGCGCGTGGGCGAGCGGGCCGTCGTGATGACGATGGGCGCCCTGCACGAGGGTCACGCGGCCCTGATCCGTGCGGCCCGTGCGCGCGTGGGCTCGGAGGGCCAGGTCGTGGTCACGGTCTTCGTCAACCCGCTCCAGTTCGGGGCGGGTGAGGACCTCGACCGCTATCCGCGCACACTCGACGCCGATGTCGTGGTCGCGGAGAAGGCGGGCGCGGACGCCGTGTTCGCGCCCTCCGCGGCGGAGGTCTACCCCGGTGGCGAGCCCGAGGTGCGGATCAGCGCGGGCCCGATGGGCGAGCGCCTCGAAGGAGAGTTCCGCCCGGGCCACTTCGACGGGGTGCTGACCGTCGTCGCCAAGCTCCTCCACCTCACCGGCCCGGATCTGGCCTTCTACGGGGAGAAGGACGCGCAGCAACTGGCCCTGATCACCAGGATGGTGCGGGACCTGAACTTCCCCGTGGAGATCGTCGGTGTCCCCACCGTCCGTGAGGGGGACGGCCTCGCGCTCTCCAGCCGTAACCGCTATCTGTCGGAAGCGGACCGTGCCTCGGCGCTCGAGCTCTCCAGGGCCCTGATCACCGGGCAGGCCGCGGTGCACCGGGGCCCCGGTACCGTCCTCCGGTCGGCCCGGGCGATCCTGGACAACGCGGCGCAGATGGAACCCCCCGTCGTGCTCGACTACCTCGCGCTCGTCGACCCGGCCGACTTCACCGACGTCCCCGAGGACTTCCGCGGCGAGGCCGTCCTCGCCGCTGCGGCCAGGATCGGTACGACGCGCCTGATCGACAACGTACGCCTGCAGTTCGGAGCCGCCCGATGACCGCCGCCCACATAGCCCAGGAGACCGGCGTGGCTCACCGGCAGGCGGTCACCCTGCACGCTCCCGCGCCCGGCTGGGCCGTCGAGGCCGACGTGGTCGTCGTCGGATCCGGCGTCGCCGGGCTCACCGTCGCGCTGCGCTGCGCCGCCGCCGGGCGGAAGACCGTGGTGGTGACCAAGGCCCGGCTCGACGACGGCTCCACCCGCTGGGCGCAGGGCGGCATCGCCGCCGCCCTCGGCGAGGGGGACACCCCCGAGCAGCACCTCGACGACACCCTGGTCGCGGGCGCCGGGCTCTGCGACGAGCCGGCCGTGCGCACCCTGGTCACCGAAGGGCCCGACGCCGTACGGCGCTTGATCGAGACCGGCGCGCAGTTCGACACCGACGCCGGCAGCGGCGACATCCTGCTGACCCGGGAGGGCGGCCACCACCGCCGTCGCATCGCCCACGCGGGTGGGGACGCGACCGGCGCGGAGATCTCCCGCGCGCTGGTCGAGGCGGTACGTGAGGTGGGCATCGAGACCATCGAGAACGCCCTCGTCCTCGATCTGCTCACCGACGCCGAGGGCCGGGCCGCGGGTGTCACCCTGCATGTGATGGGCGAGGGGCAGCGCGACGGCGTGGGCGCCGTGCACGCACCGGCCGTCGTCCTCGCCACCGGGGGCATGGGGCAGATCTTCTCCGCGACCACCAACCCCGCCGTCTCCACGGGCGACGGCGTCGCGCTCGCGCTGCGCGCCGGGGCCGAGGTGAGCGACCTCGAGTTCGTCCAGTTCCATCCGACGGTCCTCTTCCTCGGACCGGACGCGGAAGGCCAGCAGCCGTTGGTGTCCGAGGCGGTGCGCGGCGAGGGCGCGTATCTCGTCGACGCCGACGGCGTCCGCTTCATGCAGGGGCAGCACGAGCTGGCCGAGCTCGCCCCGCGCGACATCGTCGCCAAAGGCATCATGCGGCGGATGCAGGAGCAGGGCGCCGAGCACATGTACCTGGACGCCCGCCACTTCGGCGCCGAGATGTGGGCCGCGCGCTTTCCCACCATCCTCGCCGCCTGCCGCGCGAACGGCATTGACCCGGTGACCGAGCCGATCCCGGTGTCACCCGCCGCGCACTACGCGTCCGGCGGTGTACGGACCGATCTGTCCGGCCGGACGACCGTGCCGGGGCTGTACGCCTGCGGCGAGGTCGCTTGCACCGGTGTCCACGGCGCGAACCGGCTGGCGTCGAACTCCCTCCTCGAAGGCCTGGTCTTCGCCGAGCGCATCGCGGCCGACATCGCCTCCGGAGCGGCAGCGGGCGACGGGCAGCATGCCGATGCTGCAGGGGCAGTCGGCATAGCCGGGAAGCCGGGCCTCGACGGATACGTTCGTCACGGGGGCGCCGCGCCCCTGCTCGCCCCCGAGGCCCGCTTCACGATCCAGCGGATCATGACCCGGGGCGCGGGCGTCCTCCGCAGCGCCGAGAGCCTCGCGGCTGCGGCGCTGGCCCTGGAGGCCCTGCACACCGAGGCGGACGCCGCCCTGGACCGGGACCAGAAGACGGCCGAGCCCTGCGTGGAGACCTGGGAGGCCAGCAACCTCCTGCTCGTCTCCCGCGTCCTGGTCGCCATGGCCCGTCAGCGCGAGGAGACCCGCGGCTGCCACTGGCGCGAGGACCGCCCCGCGCGGGACGACGCACGCTGGCGCCGCCACCTCGTGGCCCGGCTGCAGCCGGACGCGGAGCTGGTGATCAGCGCCACGGACACGGCAGACTTCCCGCCGGTGCGCGCCTTCCTGGGCGCCGGCAGCGGCATCCCGGGCGGGCCCCGGCCCGGCGGCACCGACCCCACCCCTCCCACGGACGGCGGGACCCCAGCCCCCCATGCCGTCAGACCGATCCGCCATCAACCCCGCTAGGGAGTCGTAATCGTGACCACCGCCGACGACCGTCCACAGCCTGTGGACCTGCCTCTGCTCCAGACCGGCGGACCCGCCGCGGGGGCCGGCCTCCCGGGTGCGGGGGGCGGCTGCGGCGACGCGTGCGGCTGCGGGGGCGGCGGCTCGCTGGAGATCGCGCACGACCTCGACCCGATGGAGTGCGGCCTCGACCCGGATCTCGCCGGGCTGCTCGCGGCCGCCGGTCTCGACCCGGTCCAGGTCGAGGACATCGCCCATCTGGCCATCGAGGAGGACCTCGACCACGGCGTGGACGTCACGACCGTCGCGACCATCCCTGAGGACGCGGTCGCCACCGGTGACTTCACCGCGCGCGAAGCCGGCGTCGTCGCGGGGCTGCGGATCGCCGAGGCGATCCTCTCCGTCGTCTGCACCGACGACTTCGAGGTGGAGCGGCACGTCGAGGACGGCGACCGGGTCGTCCCCGGTCAGCGGCTGCTCTCGGTCCGCACCCGCACCCGCGACCTCCTCACGGGCGAGCGCAGCGCCCTCAACCTCCTCTGCCGGCTGTCCGGCATCGCCACGGCCACGCGCGCGTGGGCCGACGTTCTGGAGGGCACGGGCGCCGCGGTCCGCGACACCCGCAAGACCACGGTTGGCCTGCGCGCGCTGGAGAAGTACGCGGTGCGCTGCGGCGGTGGCGTCAATCACCGGATGTCGCTGTCCGACGCCGCGCTGATCAAGGACAACCACGTCGTGGCGGCAGGCGGCGCAGCGGCCGCCTTCAAGGCCGTACGGGCGGAGTTCCCCGATGTACCCATCGAGGTCGAGGTCGACCGCCTCGACCAGATCGAGCCGGTGCTCGCCGAGGGCGCGGACCTGATCCTGCTGGACAACTTCACGCCCGAGCAGACGCGGGAGGCGGTCACCCGGGTCGCGGGCCGGGCCCGTCTGGAGTCCTCCGGCCGCCTCACCCTCGACAACGCGCGGGCGTATGCGGAGACCGGCGTCGACTACCTCGCCGTCGGCGCGCTCACCCACTCCTCCCCGATCCTGGACATCGGCCTCGACCTCCGCGAGGACGGCTGACCATGCTGCTCACGATCGACGTCGGCAACACCCACACCGTCCTCGGCCTGTTCGACGGTGAGGAGATCGTCGAGCACTGGCGGATCTCCACCGACGCCCGCCGCACCGCCGACGAGCTCGCGGTGCTGCTGCAGGGCCTGATGGGCATGCACCCGCTGCTCGGTGAGGAGCTCGGCGACGGCATCGACGGCATCTCCATCTGCTCCACCGTCCCGTCCGTTCTGCACGAACTGCGTGAGGTGACCCGCCGCTACTACGGCGACGTGCCGGCCGTCCTGGTCGAGCCGGGGGTCAAGACGGGTGTGCCGATCCTCATGGACAACCCGAAGGAGGTCGGCGCCGACCGGATCATCAACGCCCTGGCGGCCGTCGAGCTCTACGGCGGTCCGTGCATCGTGGTCGACTTCGGCACGGCCACGACGTTCGATGCGGTCTCGGTGCGCGGGGAGTACGTCGGCGGTGTGATCGCACCCGGCATCGAGATCTCCGTCGACGCCCTCGGCGTGCGCGGCGCGCAGCTCCGCAAGGTCGAACTGGCCCGTCCGCGCAGCGTGATCGGCAAGAACACGGTCGAGGCCATGCAGTCCGGCATTCTCTACGGCTTCGCGGGCCAGGTCGACGGTGTCGTCGAGCGGATGGCGCGGGAACTCGCCGACGATCCGGACGAGGTGACGGTGATCGCCACCGGGGGTCTCGCACCGATGGTGCTCGGCGAGTCCTCGGTCATCGACGAGCACGAGCCGTGGCTGACGCTGATCGGTCTGCGGATGGTCTACGAGCGCAACGTCTCCCGGGGCTGAGGCCCGTCCCGGCCGGGACGGGACCGCGGCCGGTTCCGGGACCTCAGCCGCACCCCGGGCGTCGCGGATGCCCCCGGCCGGTCCGGCGCACCCAGGCGCCACCCACAGCCGGAGGGCCGGGGATCGAGGGCGACACCCCCGGATGGATCCCGCTAAGCGAAATTTGTCCGTTTAGCACTTAAAGTCGGCCCCATGCCCACGCCCTACGGTTCCCGCGGCGCCATGGCGTTCAGCGCCGATGAGCTGCGCGTCCTGCGCCGCGCCCTTGCCATCGCCCTGCAGCCTGCCCCCAGCCCCCCCGGATCCGACCGGGAGGGTGACGTCCGAGAGCTGGTCCGCCTCGCCGAGGCAGTGGACGAGGCGGCCCGTGAAGGCGGGAGGCTGCGCGCCTTCCTGCTGGCCGACCTCGCCCGCTACCGCGCCGCTCTGCCCGGAGCCGCCGTCGGTTTTCTGGAGCGCCTCCCGGAGGCACTCGACGCCGGTCACGTGCCGTGCGCCGACGACCTCGCCGCGCTCCGCGCGCTCTGCGGCGCCCCCCTCGGCGAGGCCGAGGCCGAGCGTCGGCGGGCCCTTCTCCACCGATGCGAAGTGCTCGCCGAGCGCGCGCTGCGCGACCGGCTCGCGCACCGTGCGCGTACGGCCGCCGCGAGCCCCCATCCCGTACGGCTGGTCGCCCTGCCCGGCGGCCGATGCGCCGACGAGGAGCCCCAGCCCAAGCCACGCAAGCCCGGGCCCAGCCCGGAGCCCAAGCCCAAACCGAAGGTGCAGCCGAAGCCCAAGCCCGAGCCGGACCGCGGCCCACCGGAGCCGTCCGAGAAGCCCGGCCGCCACGTGCCGACACCGGCCGAGGTCTTCCCGCCGCGCCGTCGCCCCTCGCCACCGACGCCGAAAGGCCCGGAGAGCCCGGAGAAAATGGCCGCCGTCTGACTGGCTACTCTGGGGGCATGGATTACGTCTCCGCGCTGCTGCCCCCGGTGGTGATGGCCGTCGCCTTCACCGCCCTGGTCGTCACAATCGTGAAGAGTCAGGGCGGTGCGAACAAGGCGAAGGAAGACGCGGCGGTCGACGCGGCGCTGAACCGCATGGAAGCCGCGGGCCGACCGGAGTCACAGCCGCGGCATGCGGCGGACGGGGACGCGCAGGCCTGAGCAACCGGGCAGTGCGGGAGGCGCCACGGGCGTCCCGGACCGCGCTCCGGACCCACACAGGGTGTACGACCGGGAACATCCGTCCCGGTCGTACGCCCTTTTCGTGGCACTCAAGCAACCGGCATTCAGGACAACTGCCACTATTATTCCAATGTGGTTCGACGATTGGGTGACCTCGAGGACGCCGTGATGACGCGGGTGTGGCAGTGGAACCGCCCGGTCACCGTACGAGAAGTCCTGGAAGACCTTCAGCAGGAACGCTCGATCGCCTACACGACGGTCATGACGGTAATGGACAACCTCCATCAGAAGGGGTGGGTACGCCGGGAAGCGGAAGGCCGGGCCTATCGATATGAGGCGGTCTCCACTCGTGCCGCGTACTCCGCCGCACTCATGAACGAGGCTTGGCAGACCAGTGACAACCTTGCCGCCGCTCTCGTCGCCTTCTTCGGGATGATGTCGGCGGAACAGCGGGAAGCCCTCCGGGACGCCATGCGCGTCGTACAACTCGACGATCCCGATGAGAGCCGGGGAGAGCCGGGACGATAGCGTCCGCACATGTCTCCGGTATCAAAAGAGGTCACTGTCCGGCGGGCGAGGACGAGCGATGTGCCCGCCGTACGCCGTCTCATCGACGTGTACGTACGAGACGGCATCCTGCTCGACAAAGCCATGGTGACCCTTTACGAGGACATCCAGGAGTTCTGGGTCGCCGAGCGGGACGAGGACGGTGAAGTCATCGGCTGCGGTGCTCTGCACGTGATGTGGGAAGACCTCGCCGAGGTGCGCACGCTGGCCGTGGACCCGCAGCTTAAGGGCGTCGGGGTGGGTCATCAGGTGCTCGCCAAGCTGCTGCAGACGGCGCGCTGGCTCGGGGTCCGCCGTATTTTCTGCCTGACCTTTGAACTCGACTTCTTCGCGAAGCACGGCTTCGTGGAGATCGGGGAGACCCCGGTGGCCGGGGATGTCTACAGCGAGCTGCTGCGTTCCTATGACGAGGGTGTGGCCGAGTTCCTGGGTCTCGAACGGGTGAAGCCGAACACCCTTGGCAACAGCCGGATGCTTCTGCACCTGTGATCCACGTCAGTCCAAGAGAGCCCTATGTCCGAAACGCGCATGTTTCCCGCGATGGCGAGCTCCGGAACCTCACCCGGGGGTTTGTGTTTTTCCGAGAAAGGCGGTTTCCTTTCCGTCGTACTGCTTTTTCGATGAAAGGGAATCCGGTGGCACAGAAGGTTCAGGTCCTTCTTGTCGACGACCTCGACGGTGTCGAGGCGGACGAGACCGTGACGTTCGCGTTGGACGGCAAGACCTACGAGATCGACCTCACCACCTCCAATGCGGACAAGCTCCGTGGCCTGCTCGAGCCGTACACGAAGAGCGGTCGTCGTACCGGCGGTCGCGCCGCGGCCGGCCGTGGCAAGGCGCGGGCGGCCGCCGGCGGCAGCCAGGACACCGCGGCGATCCGCAAGTGGGCGAAGGAGAACGGCTACGAGGTCAACGACCGCGGCCGCGTTCCGGCGAACATCCGCGAGGCGTACGAGAAGGCCAAGGGCTGAGCGCCCGCAGCACGCAACAGCCGGGCTCGGTGGCACTCCGTCGCCGCCGCGCCCACGAGCCGCACGAGATCGGGGGCGCAGTTCCTGTCGCCCCCGAGGCATGCCGAGGGCAGTGTCGGCTCCAGCTCGCGCCCCGGCTCGGGAGGCCGCAGCCACACCGGCTGCGTCCGGCCGTCAGCGGCCTCCCGCGTGCCTGTGGGTCGCGGGGCCGGCATCCGGCAGCCCGCCCCGAGCGCGAACAGATCGAGGGCGACTCCGCCCCACTCCAGCCAGTCGAGCAGCTCCGGTAGCTGCTCAGCGCTGCCCGCGGACACCAGCAGTCCCATCCGCCGACCGTCCAGGGCCACCGGGCCGGTGCGTACCCCTCGGCGCAAGACGGCGAAGCCGGCCGCGGCAGGGAGCTCCAGGACATCGAACTGCAGGCCTGTGACGAGCTCCACCGGGCCACCTCCCCCACCTGTGACGGGCCAGCCGAGGTCCTGCTCGTACCAGCGCCGTACGGCGTCCGGGTCGAGCGGCGGTCGGGGGCGCGGGAAGGCGAGAGCCATGACCGGAGCAACTGCCGAATCCCTTAAGAGTTACGCACAGTTGGCACAAGGGTACGGACAGTGGTAGGAGCCCGGGGCGCACGGAAGTGTTACGGGAGCGCAAGGGTGTTCGCCCGTAGCTGAGGGAACCGGCCCGCGCCGCATGGAGTGTCAGTGCTTGCGGGTAAGTGTTTCCCTAGTGGGGAGGGGCGACGCGCGGGCCCGGACCCAGATGGCGTTCGCCATCGGCGTAGTGGTATCGAGGGTGTACGCCTGGCCTGCGGGAACATCGTCTCGCACCATCGGGTTGGAGCTGTTGTCGGCCGTTCGGGGCAAGGAGGCCCATGGCGGGTGTCGGCAGTTGGAATGAGCTGTCCCCTGTTGCGGGACTAGCATGCGGAAGGACAGGGAGGGGATCGTCCCCGATCTTTCTGACCGCTCTGAGGAGCGATTAACGATGTTCGAGAGGTTCACCGACCGTGCGCGGCGGGTTGTCGTCCTGGCTCAGGAAGAAGCCCGGATGCTCAACCACAACTACATCGGCACCGAGCACATCCTCCTGGGCCTGATCCACGAGGGTGAGGGTGTCGCCGCTAAGGCCCTGGAGAGCCTCGGGATTTCGCTCGAGGCGGTCCGCCAGCAGGTGGAGGAGATCATCGGGCAGGGTCAGCAGGCCCCGTCCGGGCACATTCCCTTCACTCCCCGTGCCAAGAAGGTCCTGGAGCTGTCGCTCCGCGAGGCCCTTCAGCTCGGCCACAACTACATCGGCACGGAGCACATCCTGCTCGGCCTGATCCGCGAGGGCGAGGGCGTCGCCGCCCAGGTCCTCGTGAAGCTGGGCGCCGATCTGAACCGGGTGCGGCAGCAGGTCATCCAGCTGCTCTCCGGCTACCAGGGCAAGGAGGCCGCCACGGCAGGTGGCCCGGCCGAGGGCACCCCCTCGACCTCCCTCGTCCTGGACCAGTTCGGCCGCAACCTGACTCAGGCCGCCCGCGAATCCAAGCTCGACCCGGTTATCGGGCGCGAGAAGGAGATCGAGCGGGTCATGCAGGTGCTCTCGCGCCGCACCAAGAACAACCCGGTCCTCATCGGCGAGCCCGGCGTCGGCAAGACGGCGGTCGTCGAGGGCCTGGCCCAGGCCATCGTCAAGGGCGAGGTGCCCGAGACCCTGAAGGACAAGCACCTCTACACCCTGGACCTGGGCGCCCTGGTCGCGGGCTCCCGCTACCGCGGTGACTTCGAGGAGCGCCTGAAGAAGGTGCTCAAGGAGATCCGCACCCGCGGCGACATCATCCTGTTCATCGACGAGCTCCACACTCTGGTGGGTGCGGGTGCCGCCGAAGGCGCGATCGACGCCGCCAGCATCCTCAAGCCGATGCTGGCCCGCGGTGAGCTGCAGACCATCGGTGCGACGACGCTCGACGAGTACCGCAAGCACCTGGAGAAGGACGCGGCTCTGGAGCGGCGCTTCCAGCCGATCCAGGTCGCGGAGCCCTCGCTGCCGCACACCATCGAGATCCTCAAGGGCCTGCGGGACCGGTACGAGGCGCACCACCGCGTCTCGATCACGGACTCGGCCCTCGTGGCGGCCGCCACCCTGGCCGACCGCTACATCTCCGACCGCTTCCTGCCGGACAAGGCGATCGACCTGATCGACGAGGCCGGCTCCCGGATGCGTATCCGCCGGATGACCGCTCCGCCGGACCTGCGCGAGTTCGACGAGAAGATCGCGGGCGTGCGCCGGGACAAGGAGTCGGCCATCGACTCGCAGGACTTCGAGAAGGCGGCTTCTCTCCGTGACAAGGAGAAGCAGCTGCTGGCGGCGAAGACCAAGCGGGAGAAGGAGTGGAAGGCCGGCGACATGGACGTCGTCGCCGAGGTCGACGAGGAGCTGATCGCCGAGGTCCTGGCCACGGCCACCGGCATCCCGGTCTTCAAGCTCACCGAGGAGGAGTCCTCCCGGCTGCTGCGCATGGAGGACGAGCTCCACAAGCGCGTCATCGGCCAGAAGGACGCCATCAAGGCCCTGTCGCAGGCGATCCGCCGTACGCGTGCCGGCCTGAAGGACCCGAAGCGCCCGGGTGGCTCGTTCATCTTCGCCGGCCCGTCCGGCGTCGGTAAGACCGAGCTGTCCAAGACGCTCGCCGAGTTCCTCTTCGGTGACGAGGACGCGCTGATCCAGCTCGACATGTCGGAGTTCAGCGAGAAGCACACTGTCTCGCGGCTCTTCGGCTCGCCTCCCGGCTACGTCGGCTACGAGGAGGGCGGCCAGCTCACCGAGAAGGTGCGCCGCAAGCCGTTCTCCGTGGTCCTCTTCGACGAGGTCGAGAAGGCCCACCCGGACATCTTCAACTCGCTGCTGCAGATCCTGGAGGACGGTCGCCTGACCGACTCCCAGGGCCGGGTCGTGGACTTCAAGAACACGGTCATCATCATGACCACCAACCTCGGCACCCGGGACATCTCCAAGGGCTTCGGCCTGGGCTTCGCCGCAGGAGGCGACGTCCGGACCGGCTATGAGCGGATGAAGGCCAAGGTCAACGAAGAGCTCAAGCAGCACTTCCGGCCCGAGTTCCTGAACCGTGTCGACGACACCGTCGTGTTCCACCAGCTGTCGCAGGACGACATCATCCAGATCGTCGACCTGATGCTTGGCAAGGTGGACGAGCGGCTCAAGGACCGCGACATGGGCATCGAGCTCAGCGGCGAGGCCAAGCAGCTGCTCGCCAAGAAGGGCTACGACCCGATCCTGGGCGCCCGGCCGCTGCGTCGGACGATCCAGCGGGAGATCGAGGACCTGCTCTCGGAGAAGATCCTCTTCGGCGAGCTGCGCCCCGGTCACATCGTGGTCGTCGACACCGAGGGCGAGGGTGAGGAGAAGACGTTCACCTTCCGCGGCGAGGAGAAGTCCGCACTGCCGGACGTCCCGCCGATCGAGTCGGCAGCCGGCGGCTCGGGCCCGAACCTGAGCAAGGACGTGTGATCACCCTCAGCGCGCTTCACTGAGCGGTCGGAGAACCAAGGGTCTGGCCCGGAACCGTACGTGCGGTTCCGGGCCAGACCCCTTTCATTTGGGGGATTAGCCGAGTTTCCAGGCCTTGTGGTGAGCCATGAGCTGTCCGCGGATCTCTCCGTCGGGGAACCGCACGGTGTGCACGTTGACGTAGAAGAAGAAGGCGTCCTTCTTGATCCCCTCGAGCTCCCACTTCGTCAGGACCGTGGCGGCGTTGCGGGGGTTCTGGTCACGCCGCGCCCGGATGCAGTCGTGGACCTTGCCGTTCTTGGGCGGCGTCTTCAGCGTGACGATGATCGGCCCGTTCTCGCCGCGTGGGCCGACGTGGATGTGAGCGCCGATGGGCTTGGCGATCTTGCGGACGCTGAGTTTGTAGCAGAGCGTGTGGCCCTTGATGCGGTACCGGAAGTGGCCGCTGCCTTTGGAACGGTTGGGGGGCACTTCCTGACGTCCGTCGAGGCGCGCACTCCCGGAGTGTTGGCGGTGTTTGTCCCCGCCTCCCCCCAACGGGGTGGCAGAAGTGGTCGAGGCCCCGACCGGGGTGGCCAGCGAGGCCAGCATGGCCGTGGTACCGAGTGCCGTTGCCGCGGCGGCGGTGAAGACACGCATGCGAGATGCTCCTGTCGTTACGAGGGGAGCGGGCTCGGTGTGAACTCGAGTGCGGTGCTCCCAAGGGGAAAATCAACCCGGGAGTGACGCTAAGCGCGGCAGCATGCATCCGCATCTATACCGGGCATTTGGTGTACAAGCACCACCAGGCCCCATGCGCATCCGGTCGCGGAGTACGCACGGGGCCTGGGGCGAGGGTCGAACGCGGTCAGCCTGCCCGGTAGGCCGCCCAGTTCTGGTTCATGCGGGTGACCTGGCCTGCGGTGAACTGGGTCATGCAGGAGTCATACGTGTAGTCCATGAAGTTCTTGATCGGGTCGACACCGGCTGAGCGGCAGGTGTCGCGGCCCACGGGGCATTCGTACGCCGGGCTTTTCTCCGCGGGGGTGTCGTCCACGTAGTCGCCCTTGCCGCCGCAGCCGCCCTGGAAGGTGTGGTAGAGCCCCATCCAGTGGCCGACTTCGTGGGTGCCGGTGTCGCCCTCGTTGTAGTTGGGGGCCGAGCCGCCGGGCAGGGAGGTGTCGAGGAGGACCACACCGTCGTCCGACGGGTTCGACTTGTACGAGCTCGGGAAAGTAGCCCAGCCGAGCAGGTCCTGGCCGAGGCTCGCGGTGTAGATGTTGAGCGTTCCCGCTCCGCCCTGCCGCAGGGAGCTCTTCATGGCCTTCTCCGCGGTTGATCCCGGGGCGAGCCCGTTGTACCAGGCGGCGTTGTCCGTGTAGGTCGTGCCGGCGAGCGAGAACTGGTATGGGGAAGCAGTGTTGCCGTCACCCTGACCGCCGAACGCGGCGTTGAGGACGGCGATTTGCTTGTCGATATCGGTGGCGGTGAGCTTGCCGGTGGTGCCGCTGTGAATGACGTGGAAGTACACCGGGATGGTCGTCGTGGCGGCCATGGCGGACGGCGAAACTCTGCTGTCCCCCGAGCTCTTGAGTCTCTCGAGTCTGCGCTGCAGAGCCGCGTCCATGGCCTTGGCCTGGGTCTGGCTGATGGCGTTCGGTTCATCGGCGGAGTGGTGATCGCCATGAGGGTTGGCGACGCGGGCATGGGCGGAGCCGTGGGCCGTGGAGTCCTCGACGCACTTCTCCACGGAGGTCTGCGCGGGAGCCGCCGCGGACGCGGCACCGGCGGGCGCGGAGAACGGGCTGAGAGCGAGAGATCCGGCCAAGGCGACAGCGCCTATGAGTCGCTTGCGGAGATGCGCGGATATCCGGACGGACTGGGGCATGGGGGGCTCCTCATGAAGGAAGGCGGGAGGCAAGTCCTCGCCACCGCGGGGAGATTACGTGCCCATGCCAGAGTTTGATGAGCGATGAACAAGCCCAATCGATCCAGCGAACAATCCGGACACCGAGCGGAAATGTTTCGGTCAAGTCCGGACTTTGAGATGTGTCGGTAACGAGCGCCACGGCCGATGTGAGTGGTATGTACGCATTCGTCCGCGTGCGGTTGGGTCGCGCTCGCTGGGTGCGTGACACGGTGTTAACGGGCCACATCTGGCTGAAAATCGCCCCTCGGGAAACGATCGCGGACCGCCGAGGGTTGGCTGGGAGCCGTCGGTCACGGATCTCCGAGGCCGGAACGACTCAGGGCTAAGCCGTGTGGTCTCAGGACCGAGGGCGGGGGGTGATGCGGATGGTGGCCGCGGGGAGGCTGCTGGTGCCCTTCGGCGGGGCCGTGTTGGCCAGATGAACCTCATCGAGTCTGGGCAGTGCGGCCAAGGGCGAAAGGTCGATCGCAGGTAGTCGGTCCGCTGAGCCGTTCACGACGAGGTGGCGCAAGTCAGGGAAGGCGACCGCGATGGTCTGCAGAAGCCCTGTGAGGTCATCGCCGGCATCCAGCGCGGTGACCAATAGCGTGCGCAGTGTCGGCATGTGAACGCTCGGCGGAATGCCGATCGGGGAGCCCACGCGCTGGCACGCGACTCCAAGGCTCTCCAAGGCAGGAAGGGCTGAGATTTCTTCCCAATGCGCAGGTGTCAGGTGGTCCGTCAGCTTCACAAGACCGAGGTGCTTGAGGGTGGGCCAGGCGGTTACTCCGAAGATGTCGTCGCCCACTGGGTCAGCCAGGGTCAGTGACTCCAGTGGCGCCTCAAGGCGAAGAGCACCCAGCCCTGTTCTCGGCAGCCGGTGGTAGAGGTGGAGATGCCGCAGCCCGGAAAGCACCGACAGGCCGGTCGGCAGCGGCGACAGTGAGTCAGAGAATTCGCCGGTCGCCAATGCCCGGAGGGGAAGATGCGCCAAGGGCGACAGATCCGAGACGCCTCGGCAACCGTAGAGATCAAGCGACTCCAGCTCGGTGAAGCCTCTCAGGAAGCGGAGGCTGTGAATCTGAGGATTGTCCCAGATCCAGAGGTGGGTGAGATTCGGGTCGAGGTGCTCGAGGAGTTGCTGTGGGCTGAATGCTCCCCGTACGTGCATGCGGGGTCGCCCACCCAACTCCTTGAGGATTCGCAGTTCTGCTGACGTCGTGGCCACGAAGTACAGCTCGTCGTCGGGGAGATGGCGGATGACTTCGTCCGCGTAGCGCGCCGTTTCGAAACGGTGCCAGGTCCAGGCGAGTTCGGATCGCACGCCCAGCGAAGGGTGATTCCGGAATCGTTTCAGAAGGGGGATCGCCGCGTCCGTGCCGACTTGAGAGGCCGCGTTGACCACGTTCAGTGCTTCGTCTTCGAGTAGACCCTCGGGGCCGGGCAGCAGTTCCAGAACGATCGGACCGATCGCGGCGAGCGCGCGCGCTTCCTGTGGACTGCGAGGCGGAATGAGGTTCGCCGCTCTCTCCTCGACGGCTCTCCGGACCGCCGGATCGAGCTCTGTGGCGTGCTCCAGGCAGGCCATGGCCAGAAGGCGGACGCGCGTGCGCACGGCCCGGTCCTCGGTCCTGTCGCCGTGGGCGACCAGCTCCCGGAGGATGTCGGCCCGTTCTCGCGGGCGGGCGTGGGCGACGGACATGCGGATGACGTCCTCCCACTGGCTGTCGGCCGCGTTGTTGACGAGCAGGCCGATGTCCCAGTTCTCCACGGCAGCCTTGGCGCCGAGGTAGTCCTGGAAGGTCCGGTGGACGAAGTCCACCGCGCCGGAGGTGGGTTCGCGGAGCAGGCCGCTGCGGACCAGCAGATGCCGGAAGATCTGGTCCGCGTCCCCCTGGGACCCGGCCGAGGGGACGTACGGCAGCGCCTCGGCGATGATGCGCTCGGCATGGGCACGGTCCAGTTCGGTGCGGCCGTTGCGGATGAGCCAGTACGCGAGCCGCTGGAGGAGCTGGATCTGAGGTTCCTCGCTCAGCTCGATGCCGCCCGGACCGCACATGTCGCGCTCCCGGTCGCGGCGGGAGAGCAGCATGGACAGCGCCGCGTCGTACAGTTCCTTGCGGCCGTGTGGGAGATAACCGCGGCGATCGCGGTGCAGGGCGCAGATCAGCCCGCACATCAAGGGGTTAGTGGCAAGGCGGCCGAGGTCCTGCTTGGTCCGGACGGCCTCCAGCAGCGACTGCTCGTACCCGTCGAGGCGGTCCGTATCGGCGGTGTCGAATCGGGCGGCCGCGTGCCAGCGCCGGATGAAGGCAGCCACGTCGTCGCGGCTCATGGGGGAGAGCGTCAGCTCGGTGAAGCCGTCGGAGGCGAGCCACTCCTCGCGCACGGCGGAGGGGCGGGAGGTGACCAGCCACAGATTGCCGGGGAAGGCGCCCAGCAGATCGCGCAGCCAGTGGCGGGTGCGTTCCCGTTCGCGCTCCGGAATCTCGTCGATGCCGTCGACGAGGAGGAGCCCGCGGCCTGCGGTGAGCACTCGGTCGGCCCAGCCCCTTGGTTGAGCCCCCGCGACCGGGCAGTTCACGGCCGCGAGGAAGCGGTCGGGTGTGGGCAGGCCGGTGCTGCCGCGGATCAGGGTGCGCAGGGGAAGGACGAAGGGGATTCGGTTGCGGAGGTGAGCGAGGTGGTCGTCGTACGACTGCTGGGCGGTCGTCACGGCGAGCCACTGGATGAGGGTGGTCTTCCCGGAACCCGCGACGCCGCGGAGCAGTACCCGGTCGTGCCCGCTCAGAGCTTGATCGGCGGGGACGGGCGCGCCCCAGGATGCGACGGGCGTGGTGGTGTCGTACCGGGCCACCTCGTCGTGTGCCCACTGCGGTGGCTCGGAGGCGAACGTCGCCTCCAGGCTCAGATAGGCCGCGTCAAGCGGCCACCGCTCGGGCGAGTTGGCCAGGTCGATTCCGTAGATCGTGACTTGCCCGTGCTTCTTCGCGATGTAGCCGAGATAGCGCGTCTCGAAGGCGGCGTCGTCGGCGTCGGCCCGGCGCGTACGCGCGATGAGCTCGTCGACGCGGGCCGTCAGCGCGGTCAACTCGCGGCTCTGGTCCACCAGCGTGCGGGCCACGAACGTCGATCGCTGGGTGAAGAAGTGCAGGATGTGCAGGCAGGCGGTGTCGACCAGGGTGCGGTGGAAAGAGGTTGCGTCCGCTGACAGGTCCGCTATTCCGCGGGTGTTGGACGACTGAAGGCGAGCGGAGAGGTCTCGCGGGCCCAGCTGTACGGCCTGGACGTCGTCCATGTCGAGGTCGCCGAGCCCGTGGAGCGTACGGGCCAGGGCCTGGACGACTGCCTCGCGCTCGCTCTCCGGCAGGCGATCATGAGGGCCGGCGGCCTGTACGCCTCGTTCGACCAGATCGGCTGCCAGCTTGGATAAGTCCTTCTCCGTGAGCGTGCGCTTCTCTCCCCTGAAGGAGACGAGGCCGGAGATCCGCACCGGCTTGTCGACCAGACCGGCGCCCGGGCCGTCGGTGACGAACAGCTTCTTGATCAGCGGTGCGACGGCGCTCGAAGCGAGACGAGCGCCGATGACTGCGGGATCCACGTCCCAGGCCCCCGGCGGCGGTGCGTACAGAACACGGCGTGCAGCTACTGCTGGGCGCCAGCGTAGGGGTAGTGACCGCTCGTGGGTGCCGGGTCGTGAAACCGCGGTCGGTGGCAATGCGGCCGAAGCATTTGGATCTTGTAAAGAGGTGACGTGCGGCACGTGGCCTGGCTCACTTACTAGGCACCGTAGGAGCACTCGCACTCCGTCTTCGGGGCAGTTGAAGCCGGCGGCGCATTTCGTCGTCGGCGGTCATGGAGACGGCGCCTGAGAATGCAAGGAGCCCACGGCCTGGATGCCATGGGCTCCGGGCTCGCGGACCTCAGCCACCGGCGATGTACGGGTTCGACAGCCGGAGCGGGGGCGTTCGACGCGGGGCGAAGCCGGACATTTCCGAGAGCGCTGCTACGGCACGGGCTAGTAGAAAGCCCGTTTTGTGCCTCGGCGAACGCGGGTTACCAAGGATGAGCGATCCCGGAGGGGCTCTCCGGGATTCATTCATGTCTTGGAGGAAACGCCGTATGACGAAGCTCGCCCAGAAGATCAGCACCCCGAGCACGCACATCCTTCGCCGCCGCGCCGCCGTTGTGGCCGCGGGGCTGGGGGGCGCGCTCGTGCTGGGAACCGGGGTCGCGCTCGCCACGGCGGGTGACCCCGCTCCCCAGAGCGACATCGCCGCGGTGCAATCGGCCGACTCGCTCTCCCAGGCTGTGCGGAAGCAGGCCGAGGGTCAGAAGAAGGCCGCCGCCGCCCAGGCCGCCGCAGAGAAGCGAGCGGCCGCCGTGGCCGCCGCCGACCGCAAGAAGCGAGCGGCTCTGAAGCCCGCGGCGCCGGCTCCGGCGGCCTGGGTCAAGCCGGTGGACAACTACATCAAGGGCTCGACCTTCGGTCTGGGCGGCAAGATGTGGTCCAACAAGCACTCCGGCCAGGACCTCGTGGTGCCGAGCGGCACGTCGGTCAAGGCCGTGCACGCAGGTACCGTCGTCGACGCGGGCTGGGGCGGCGCGTACGGCAACAACATCGTGATCAAGCACGCCGACCGCACCTACACCCAGTACGCCCACCTCTCGGTGCTCGGCGTGCAGGCCGGCCAGACCGTGACGACCGGCCAGGAGATCGGCAAGTCCGGGAGCACCGGTAACTCCTCGGGCCCCCATCTGCACTTCGAGACCCGCACCGCGCCGGACTACGGCTACGCGATCGAGCCGCTGAAGTTCCTGCGCGACAAGGGCGTCCTCATGTGAGACCCGCTGACGTCAGCTCACCGCCCCGGGTGAGGCGCTGACGTCATGGGGCTCCCCTGTGACATCGAGAACGGCTCTCCCGAGCCAGGAGCCGATGTCAGTGGGGCGTGCCAGCATCGACACATGACCACACCTCCGGGCACGGCGCATTTCGCCCAGCTGCGGCAGCTGCGCCGTGCCAAGGACGCGATGGACCGCGACTGGGCCGAACCGCTCGACCTGGACGCGGTCGCCGCGCATGCCGGGTACTCCCGCTATCACTTCGTCCGCGCGTTCAAGGCCGTCTACGGGCAGACGCCGGGGCAGTACCTCAGCCGGCGCCGGATAGAGCGAGCCGAGGAGCTGCTGCGTACGGCGGATCTGACCGTCACCGAGATCTGCACGCTCGTCGGTTTCACCAGCCTGGGCACGTTCTCCACGAGCTTCAAGAAGCAGACGGGTATGCCCCCGAGTGACTACCGCAGTCGGCACGTGGGGCGGGGAGCAACACTCATACCGGGTTGCTATGCGCTGCTGTGGTCCGGCGGCTTCAAAGGGCTGGAGCAGCGTGCGCGCGATCGCGGTCGGGGCGGCGGACCGGACCCGGAAGGTCGCCGACAGGACCGCAATTCTGGAGAAGCCCCGTGAACGCGGCGCTGTCTACGGTGGCAGGGCAACGCCGGAATCCCCCGAGGAGATCATGATGATCAAGGGACTTGCCATCGCCACCGTCTGGGTGCTGGACCAGGACCGGGCCAAGGAGTTCTACACCGAGAAGCTGGGCCTCGAGGTCCGGACCGACATGACCATGGGCGAGGGCGGCATGCGCTGGCTCACCGTCGGTGCCAAGGACCAGCCGGACGTCGAGCTGACCCTCATGGTCCCCGGCCCGCCCGGACTCGACCCCGAGTCCGCCGAGGCGATGAAGAAGCTGATCAGCAAGGGCGTGCTCGGTGCGGGCGTCCTGGCCACCGACGATGTACGCGCCGATTACGAGGTGCTCAAGGCTCGCGGGGTGGAGTTCCTGCAGGAGCCCCAAGAGCGCCCGTACGGCATCGAGGCGATCTTCCGCGACGACTCGGGCAACTGGTTCTCCTTCACCCAGCGCCGTGAGCAGCTCGACTTCGGCAAGGGCTGGGGCGACTGCGTCGACGAGAGCGCGCCCGCGGACACCACCGAGGGCCCTACTCCGGGAGCGTGAGTACGGGGATGTTGCCGGTGTCCGTCGGTGCGGACTCCGGCAGCCAGAGCACGGCGACGGCACCAGTGGCTCCCGTGCTGTCCGTGGCTTCCGAGCCGCGCCAGCCGTCCGTGGTTCCCGAGTCCTGGGACACGGCGTCCTGGGACCCGCTGTCCTGAGACACGGCGCCGTCCTGCCCGCACCCGCTGTCCGCCGAGGCGCCCGGTGCGCCGTCCGGGCAGGCCGTGCCCGCGTGGGCTCCTGCGCCGTCGGGACCCACGTTCCGGAAGGTCAGCCGGGCGCCGAGCACGCGCGCCTGACCCGCGGCGATCGTCAGCCCCAGCCCGTGGCCCTTGCCGGCCCGGTCGTCGCTGCCCGTACGGAACCGGCTCGGCCCGTCGGCCAGCAGCTTCGTCGGGAAACCGGGCCCGTGGTCGCGTACCCGCAGCACCCGTCCGTCGACCGTGACCTCGATGGGCGCGCGGCCGTGTTTGGCGGCATTGGCGAGCAGGTTGCCGAGGATGCGCTCGAGCCGCCGTGGGTCGGTGGTCGCGTACGCGTCCCGGGCGATCCGTACGGTGGCGTCCGGGGCGAGGACCCGCACCCGCCGGGTGACGAACTCACCGAGCGCCACCTCCTGCAGCTCGGCCCGCTCCGCGGCGCTGTCCAGCCGGGCCACCTCCAGCACGTCCTCCACCAAGGTGCGCATCGCCTGCGCCCGGTCTCGTACGAGCTCGGTGGGGCGGCCCGGCGGCAGCAGCTCGGCCGCCGTGAGCAGTCCGGTCACCGGCGTGCGCAGCTCGTGGGCGATATCGGCCGTCACCCGGCGCTCGGCCTCCAGCCGCTGCTGCAGCGCGTCGGCCATGGCGTCCACGGCCCGGGCCAGCTCGTCGGTCTCGTCCCGCACCCGGCCGCCGATCGCGTCCCTGACGCGGACGTCCGTGTCGCCTTCGGTGATCTTGCCGGCGGCGGTCGCGGCCTTCCGCAGCCGCCGGGAGAGCTGCACCCCGATGAGCACGCCCAGCGCACAGCCGCCGAGCACGACGGACGCGGAGCCGAACAGCAGCGTCCGCTCGAGACCGGCGAGGACGGCGTACCGGTCCTCGAAGCGGGAGTGGATGGACAGCACCCTTCCGTCCGACAGCGGCACCGCGGCCCAGACCTCCGGAGCACCTTCTTCGTCGTCCTCCAGGTACGTGGCGCGCTGGCCGTCGAGCGCGGCGGCCTTGAGCGCCGGCGGCAGCGCAGGGTCGTCGATCTTCGAGTCGAACGGCGGCCGTCTCGTGGACTCGTAGATCCGCTGGGCGTACTTGATCCGTTCATCCTGTACGTCCCGGCTGCTGTCGAGCATCGAGACGCGAGCGGCGTTGTGTACGACGAGGCTGAGAATCACCGCGACGAGCGTGCTGACGGTCGCGATGGCGATGCTGAGTTTCCACCGGATGCCGGTGCGCAGGGCGGGCCTTCTCACCGGCGGTCCCCCTGCGGGCGGGACCGGCGGAGCGGGCGGGTCGGCAGGTCGATACGCACCGCATCAGCCCTTGAGCTTGTAGCCGAAGCCGCGGACCGTCTCGATCCGGTCCTGCCCGACCTTGGCGCGCAGCCGCTGCACATGCACGTCCACGACCCGGGTGTCGCCGCCCCACCCGTAGTCCCAGACCCGCTCCAGCAGCCGGTCGCGCGACAGCACGGTGCCGGGCGTGGCCGAGAACTCCAGCAGCAGCCGCATCTCCGTCGGCGTCAGGCCGACCGGCTCGCCGCCCTTGCGGACCTCCATGCCCTCCGTGTCGACCTCCAGGTCCCCGAAGCGCAGCGGCTCGCCGTCCGCACGTCCGTCGCCCTCGCCGCCGTACGAGCCGCCTGCTCCGCCCGCCTGCTCGAAGCGGCGCAGTACGGCGCGGATCCGGGCCATCAGCACCGCGCCGTCGAAGGGCTTGGTCACGTAGTCGTCGGCACCGGCCTCCAGGCCCAGCACGACGTCGATCGAGTCCGCGCGCGCCGAGAGCATGATCACGGGGACGGTCGACTCGTCGCGGATCCGGCGGCAGAGGCTCACCCCGTCCAGACCCGGCACCATCACGTCCAGCAGGGCGATGTCCGGCCGGTTCGCGCGGAACTTCTCCAGCCCCGTCAGCCCGTCCGGCACGGCTGTGACCTCGAACCCGTCCCGCTCGAGCGCGAGCTGAGTCGCCTCACGAATGACGTCGTCGTCCTCGACGAAGAGCACGTGGGTGTCGGCCATCTGCTGCCCTCAGCGCTCAGGCTCGGGGGACGGCTCGCCGCCGTTCACCCTGCCGTAGTCGTTGCGGGTCTTGTCGTGCACGGCGAACCTGCCGCCGTCCCAGCGGTACGTGGTGACCTCCTCGCCCGAGGGGTAACTCACCGGGTCGCCCGGGGCGTACACCTGCCGGGTGACCTCCAGGTCTCCCTTCGAGATCTCTGCGTAGACGGGCGGCTGCTCGTTCATGAAGACATTTTCGTACGCGTCGCCTTCCGCGTCCTTGGGCCGGTACACATAACTCCCGATACCGATCGCGTCGCCGCAGGTCAGAACATTGATCACGACATCGGGGGCAGCGCCGCCGGTGAGGTTGCCGTACGAGATGTCGACCGGGTACGTGTCCGGGTCCGTGCCGGAGTCGCACGGCTGGATGTCCCGGCGGACCTCGTCGCTGATCGTCGGGTCCTGCTTCAGGATGCCCAACGCCTCGACCTTGTTCGGGCGGGTCGGGGTCGTGGTGGGTGACGGCTGGGTCGGTGAGGCAGGGAGCGCGGGGCCCTCGGTGCGTACGCCCTCGGCGCCCGTACCGCATCCGGCGAGCAACAGGCCGACGGCGGCCGCGAGGACGGCCGCCGTACCACGTGTTCTCGTCAGGCCGCGCACCGCTCCCGCCCCCGCTCGTCATGTTCCAGCTGCCGAGCCTGAAGTTCGCGGCTCTCCAACTCCTGGCGCAGCCGGGCCAGCGCCCGGTGCAGCGTGCTCTTCACGGTACCGGTCGACATCCCCAGGGCAGCTGCCGTTTCCTCGGTGCTCATCTGCTCCCAGTGTCGCAGCACCACCACACTGCGCTGCTTCGGTGCGAGCACCCCCAGTATCTCGATGAGGAGAGCGCGGTCGGCGCGCTGCTCGGTGCCGTCGTCCACGCTGGCGTCCGGGAGCTGCTCGGTCGGGACCTCCTCCAGCTTCCGGGCCCGCCACCACTCGGTGCGGGTGTTGATCATCACGCGCCGGAGGTAGGCGTCCGCGAGCGACTTGTCGGCGATGCCGTCCCAGCGGCCGTAGGTACGGGCGAGCGCGGTCTGCAGCAGGTCCTGGGCGTCGACCGGGTCGGGAACCAGGCGCCGGGCGCTGCGCAGCAGTGCCTCCTGTCGCGTCCGGACGTACTCCTCGAAATCCAGGACCTCGCCGACCTCGCTGCTCGCCATCTCGAACGCCTCCGTTCCGCTCTTGTTGCCCCGTGTCACACCGGTCTCTCCGGCACGGCATGAAGCTACGGAGGAGCTGTAACGGGGCTGTCGTCGCAGCCCCTCGGGAGGCGCACGGCTATCCGTCGGTTGTGTAACAGCTGTCAGTGACCTGGGGTGTGACACCGGCGATTGCGGCCACACCGGGCATACGGGGCCAGCACTCAGTCACTCGCCCCGACTGAGCAGCCAGTGGGTCGGGAGGGTGGCGAGGCGCGTCACCCGAGGGGAAGCCGGTACCGCCTTCCTTCCAGCGGTTCGACCAGACCGTCGGCGACCAGACCGTCCAGGGCACGGGCCCGCTGAACCGGCTCGCTCCACACCGCGTCGAGCACCTCCTGCGGTACGGGCGCCGTGGCCTCCCGCAGCACGGCCAGCAGCTTGCCTCGGACCTGGCGGTCCGTGCCCGCGTACGTCTGGCCGCGGCGCGGCGGACCGTCGTGCACGGGCGAGCCGGCCAGCCGCCAGGCGCACTGCGCGGCGATCGGGCACCGGTGGCAGTCGGGGGTGCGTGCGGTGCAGACCAGGGCCCCCAGCTCCATCGTGGCCGCTGCCCACGCGGCGGCGGTCGGCTCGTCCTCCGGGAGGAGACCGCGGGCGAGGCGGCGCTCCGCGGCGGTCGTCGCGGTCGGTGGGTACTGGGCGCCGGAGACCGCGCGTGCGAAGACCCGGCGGACGTTGGTGTCGAGCACGGCGTGCCGCTGGCCGTACGCGAAGGAGGCGACGGCCGCGGCCGTGTACTCGCCGATGCCCGGCAGTGCGATGAGTTTCGCGTGGTCGCGCGGTACGTCGCCGTCGTGCCGTTCAGTTATCGCGGCGGCGGCCGCGTGCAGGCGCAGGGCGCGGCGCGGGTAACCGAGCCGTCCCCAGGCCCGGACCGCCTCGCCCGGGGGCTCGGCGGCGAGATCGGCGGGGCGGGGCCAGCGGGCGAGCCACTGCTCGTACACGGGGAGTACCCGGCTGACCGGCGTCTGCTGGAGCATGAACTCGCTGACCAGTACGCCCCAGGCGCCTGCCTCGGAGCGACGCCAGGGGAGGTCGCGGGCGTGCGCGCCGAACCAGTCGATGACGGGAGCGTGGAGGTCGGTGCGGGTGGAGTGGGTCGTCGTCGTAGTCATGGCAGAACTGATCCTGACACGGGTCCGCTCGCCGCGGCGGCCGCTCCGCGCGGGGTGTGTTGGGCACCGGGCCGCTCGCTGCGGGGGCCGCTGCGCGGTGGGGGGCGGGTTGGGTGCGGGTCTGCTCGTCGCGGTGGGCGCTCTGCGCGGGGTGTGTTGGGCATCGGGCCGCTCGCTGGGGGGCGCTGCGCGGTGGGGGGCGGGTTGGGTGCGGGTCTGCTCGTTGCGGTGGGCGCTCTGCGCGGGGTGTGTTGGGCCCCGGGCGCCGGTGCGAGGGCTGGCGCCGTGCGTGGGGTGGGCCGGTGACTGGCTGCGGGTCCGCGTGCTGTTACGGGGCATCGCCCGGCGGATTGTCCCGTAGGGGGTGATGCGTGGCTTCGGTTCAGGAGGGTTGCCGGGATGATGATCCGGAAAAGATGTATTGGATGGGGGTGGTAGTGGTAGTCCGCGGGCGGATCTCTCGTAGAGTTTCCGCGTGGGATCTCTGCGCAATCCGATCGGGCCGCTTCCCTCCTCCATTTACTGGCGTCGGAGGGCAGTTGCGCTGTCGGTGGTCGCGCTGCTCGCCCTGCTGATCGTATGGGCCGTCAGTTTCGCCGGCTCGGGCGGCCGGGACAGCGATGGCAAGGGGTCCGACGGCAACGGGCCCGTGGAGTCCATCACGCCCGGCCCCTCCTCGTCCGGACCTGCGATCAGTGAACGGCCCGGTGGTCGCGAGGAGTCGGGGGACACGAGCTCCGGCGGAAACACCGGCGGCAGCAACGGCGGTGACTCCGGCGGCGGTGACGGCGAGGACGGTGGTGACAGCGGGGCGTCCGCTGGAGCCGGCGGGTCCGGGAGCGGTGTCCCGGCCGGTACGAGCCTGCCCGACTGCACCTCTGCCGCAGTGAAGTTGACCGTGCGCAGCGTCAAGAACTCCTACGGCCCGGGCGAGAAGCCGAAGTTCCGGATCGTCGCCGAGAACTCCGCGGGCACGACATGCAAGGTGGACTTCGGCGACAAGGCCGCGGTCATGACGATCACGCTCGCGGGGGACGACGACCCGCTGTGGGCCTCGGACGACTGCCCCGAGCAGGCCGAGTTGCTGCTTCAGGTGCCGGCTCACGGCCAGACCTCGCGGACCGTGGTGTGGGACCGCAAGCCGAGCGAGCCGGAGTGCGCGACACCGTCGGCGAGTTCGGCGAAGCCAGGCACGTATCTGGTCGAGGTCGAGGCGGCGGGCCTGCCGACGGCCCGCGTCTCCTTCGCGCTCCGCCGGGACTGAGCACCCGGACGTGGTTCAGACGTAGCGTTCGAGGATCGAGGACTCGGCGAGCCGCGAGAGGCCTTCGCGCACGGACCGGGCCCGGGCCTCGCCCACGCCTTCGACCGTCTGCAGATCGTCCACGCTCGCCGCGAGCAGCTTCTGCAGACCGCCGAAGTACTCGACGAGCCGCTCGATGACGGTGTTCGGCAGCCGCGGCACCTTCGCGAGCAGCCGGTAACCGCGCGGGGAGACCGCCGAGTCCAGGGCCTCGGGGGAGCCGCTGTAGCCCAGCGCCCGTGCCACGGTGGGCAGTTCGAGCAGCTCGGCGTGGGACAGCGTGTTCAGCTCGACCATCGCCTCGGCCACCGTACGGGACCGCTTGGCGGTCGGTTCCGGCACGTAGTCCCGGGCCACCAGCTCGCGCTCCGGCTCGACTCCCGCGATCAGCTCGTCCAGTTGGAGCGAGAGCAGGCGGCCGTCGGTACCGAGCTCCACGACGTACTCGGCGATCTCGGTGGCGATCCGCCGGACCATCTCCAGGCGCTGAGCGACGGCCGACACGTCGCGGACGGTCACCAGGTCCTCGATCTCCAGGGCGGATAGCGTGCCCGCAACCTCGTCCAGGCGGAGCTTGTACCGCTCCAGCGTCGCGAGTGCCTGGTTGGCGCGGGAGAGGATCGCCGCGGAGTCCTCCAGGACGCGCCGCTGCCCGTCCACGTACAGCGCGATGAGCCGCATCGACTGGCTGACGGAGACGACCGGGAATCCGGCCTGGATGGAGACGCGCTGGGCGGTGCGGTGCCGGGTGCCGGTCTCCTCGGTGGGGATCGAGGCGTCCGGGACCAGCTGCACACCCGCCCGAACGATCTTGGTGATGTCCTTGTCGAGGATCAGCGCGCCGTCGAGCTTGCACAGCTCCCGCAGTCTGGTCGCGGTGAACTCGACATCGAGGACGAATCCGCCCGTACACATTGATTCGACCGTTTTGTCCATGCCGAGCACGATCAGGCCGCCGGTGTTGCCGCGCAGCACGCGCTCGAGCCCGTCGCGCAAGGCCGTACCGGGCGCGACCGCGCTCAGCGAGGCACGCATCAGGCCATCGGAACTCCCGGACTTGCCGGGAGATGCCGTCCGGTCGCTGGCTGCCACTGCACTCCTCCGGTCGCTGATGTGGGGGCCCGGTGTGCCGCCGTACGGGCGAGACCAGGGCAAAGTCTACCGGCGGCCGGACTACTTATGTGGGGCCTCCTCGAGCGGTGCCTCACGACGCCTGCCCCGGGGCAGTACGCGCAATGCGTCCCCCATATCGGCCACCTCGGTGACCTTCATCCCGGAGGGAACCCTGCCGGGGTCCGTCGGGACCAGCGCGTGGATGAAGCCGAGCCGGGCCGCCTCGGCCAGCCTGCGCTGCACGCCTGTGACCCGCCGCACCTCCCCCGCCAGGCCGACCTCGCCGATCGCGACCAGGTTCTTCGGCAGCGGTGTGTCGCTCGCGGCGCTGGCCAGGGCGAGCGCGACCGCCAGGTCGGCCGCCGGTTCGGTGAGCTTCACACCGCCGACCGTGGCGCTGTAGATGTCCCGCTTGCCGAGCTGGGAGATCTTCCCGCGCTGCTCGAGGACGGCGAGCATCATCGAGACCCGGGAGGTCTCCAGGCCGGAGGTGGTGCGGCGGGGCGAGGGGATCTGGGAGTCGACGGTCAGCGCCTGCACCTCGGCGACGAGGGGGCGGCGGCCCTCCAGGGTGACGGTCAGGCAGGTGCCCGGCACGGGCTCGTCACGGCGGGTGAGGAACAGGCCGGAGGGGTCGGCGAGGCCGGTGATGCCCTCGTCGTGCAGCTCGAAACAGCCGACCTCGTCCGTGGCCCCGTAGCGGTTCTTCACGCCGCGGACGAGGCGCAGGCGGGCGTGGCGGTCGCCTTCGAAGTGCAGCACGACGTCCACGAGGTGCTCGAGGAGGCGGGGACCCGCGATGGCGCCGTCCTTGGTGACGTGGCCCACCAGAAGCGTGGACATGCCGCGCTCCTTGGAGGCGCGGATGAGAGCGGCGGCGACCTCGCGGACCTGGGCCATGCCGCCCGGTGCGCCGTCGATCTCCGGGGAGGCGACGGTCTGTACGGAGTCCAGGATCAACAGCGACGGCTTGACCGAGTCCAGGTGGCCGAGGACGGCGGACAGGTCGGTTTCGGCCGCGAGGTAGAGGTGGTCGTCGACCGCGCCGATACGGTCGGCGCGGAGCCGGACCTGGCCCGCGGACTCCTCCCCGGTGACGTAAAGCGTGCGCTGCTGCTCGGACGACGCCTTCGCCGCGACGTCCAGCAGCAGGGTGGACTTGCCGACGCCGGGCTCCCCGGCGAGCAGCACCACGGCGCCGGGGACGAGGCCGCCGCCCAGCACCCGGTCCAGCTCCGCCACGCCGGTGGAGCGCGCGGTGGCCTGCCGGCCGTCCACTTGGCCGATGGGGAGGGCGGCGGAGGTGACCCGGCCCGGCGCGGTGGTACGGACCGCGGGCGTGCCGAACTCCTCGACGGTCCCCCAGGCCTGGCACTCGGGGCAGCGGCCGAGCCACTTGGTCGTGGTCCAGCCGCACTCGGTGCAGCGGTACGAGGGGCGGTCCTTGGCGGACGAGCGGGACGATCGGGCAGCCATGCGCCTCACCGTATCGGCAGGCTCCGACAAGGGAGTTCGCCATGGGATTGGCCATGGGATTGGCCATGGGATTCGCCAGGACAGTCGCCGACTGTCACGGTCGGGGCTGGGCCCTATATCAGACCGGCGTCATGGGAAGTGGAACGCGTGTCCCCTTTCGGGTGCGAAGGTCACCCGTAGGGGTTAAACCTGCTCAAGTAGGGCGAGGGACCCGGCATCATCCGCCTACCGTCGCCGGGGTGATGAGCAGAAGGCGCGAGCACTCCACGCACACCACCGGCGCACACAAGGCGCACCACCGTGCGCCGCGCGCCATGCCGAGCCCCGGGCGGAGCGCTACGCAGGGCCCCGCCGGCCGTACGGACCCGCAGTCGCCCACCGCCTGCTACGAGCCGTATCTGGACGGTCTGTTCACCTACTGCCTCTCCGTCCTCTGCGAGCACGACGCCGCGACCGCCGCGCTCGGCAACGCCCTGGCACTCGCCGAGCGCCGCCGTGCCCGCCGCCCCGCAGACGACCCCTTGCGCCGGCCCTGGCTCTACGCCCTCGCCCGCTGGGCCTGCCTCCAGCAGCTGGCCGAGGCGCGCCGGGCCCGTGGCACGGGCACGGGGCCCGTGGACCCGCCGCTCTCGGAGGCGGCCGCCATCCAGCGCCGCCGCGATCTCGCCGCTCTCGCCTGGCCGGAGGCCGCGGGCACCACCCCGGAGCAGCGTGAGGCCCTCGAGCTCGCCGTACGGCACCAGCTGTCCGCCGATGAGATCGCCGCCGTGCTGGGCATGGCGCCCGACGCCGCGCGCGCCCTGCTGTGCAGCGCCGCCTGCGAGGTGGAGCGGACCCGTGCCGCGCTCCTCGTCGTCGAGCGCGGCAGATGTCCGGTCGTCGCCCGGCTCACCGGCGACAACCAGGTGCTCATGGGCACCGCCCTCCGCCGGGAGCTCGTCCGGCACGTCGACGACTGTCCCGCCTGCCGTCGTACGGCCGAGCGCGCCACCGCGGCCGGCCCCTGGCCGGGCAGCACCACCGTCGAGCCCGGCACCCTCCGCGTGCTCGAGGCGCCGCGCCCCGCCGCGTACGCCGCGATGGAGCGCGTCCAGCGCAGTCGCTCCGGAAGCGCTCGGCCCGCCCCGCGCTACGACCGCGGCGGCTTCCCGCTGGCCCCCAAGGATCGGGTGGAGCGGCGACGCCGGATGCGCAGCCGCGCCGTGACGACGACCGTGGTCGCGACGGTGCTGGCGGCGCCGGTGCTCGCGCTGTGGGCCGCGTACCGGGGAGCGCCGGTGACCGGTGAGGGACAGAGCGTGGACTCGGTGTCAGCCGCCGAGACGGAAGAGGCCGACGACCTCGGTGGCAACCCGTACGAGAAGGCGGGAAACGCGCAGCCCGGGCACGGCCCCCGCTTCCGCGCGGGCGACCACTCGCCGGACGTGTCGGTGGAGGTCGTCGATGTGTCCCTCGACCGGATGTGGCCCCGGGACGGGCGGGGGGACACGACGTCGCCCACCCCGGCCGGACCGACGAAGACCGCCAGGCCCAGCAGGCCCGCCACCAGCCCTGCGCCGGGACGGCTGACGGTCGACGCACAGTCGCGCGACGACGCGACGCTCATCACGCTGACCGCGTCCGGGGGCTCTCCGGTGCGGTGGACGGCGCACGCGGACGCCCCCTGGCTGCAGCTGAATCTCACCTCGGGCGTGCTCAGGCCCGGGGAGTCGGTGACGATCACCGTCTCGGTCGACGAGGCGCAGGAGCCGGAAGGGGAGTGGACGGCGCGGGTGGCCGTGGATCCGGCAGGTGCGGTGATCACCATCCATGGCCGTGGAGCGAGCCCCGAGCCCACCCCGGGCCCTTCGGATCCCGAGCCCAGCCCGACCCCGACCCCTTCGGACGGCACCGCTTCCCCGTCTCCCGGCGGCTCGGAGCCCCCCGGCCGGACCCGCTGACGCCGCGTCACCGGCGCCTGGCTACGCCGGGTCCGCCGGGTGGGGAGCGATCGGGAGGAGCGAGGCCATGCGGTCCTCGCAGAGCTCCACCAGGCGGTCGTACGCGACCTTGCCCATCAGCTCCGTGAGCTCCGGCCGGTACGAGACGTACACCGGCTCTCCCGCCCCGTGCGCGGAGCGCGCCGCCGTGCACCACCAGTGGAGGTCGTGCCCGCCCGGCCCCCAGCCCCGGCGGTCGTACTCGCCGATCGAGACGACCAGCACCCGCGTCTGGTCCGGCCGGTCCACCCAGTCGTACGTCCGCCGGATCGGCAGCTGCCAGCACACATCCGGCTTCGTCTCCAGTGGTTCGCGGCCCTCCCGCAGCGCCAGGATGTGCAGGGCGCACCCGGCGCCGCCGGTGAAACCCGGCCGGTTCTGGAAGATGCACGAGCCTCGCCAGCGGCGCGTCTGCCGCTCGCCGTCCTCGTCGATCTCGACCCAGCCTCCCTGGGACCCCACGTCGTGGAACTGCCAGATGTCCGGCGTCAGCCGCGCCGCGTGTGCGGCGACCCGTTGCTCGTCGTCCTCGTCCGAGAAGTGCGCGCCGAGTGTGCAGCAGCCGTCGTCGGGCCTTCCGGCCTGGATGCCCTGGCAGCCGCTGCCGAAGATGCAGTTCCAGCGGGACGTCAGCCAGGTCAGGTCACAGCGGAAGACCTGCTCCTCGTCGGCGGGGTCGGGAAACTCGACCCAGGCACGAGCGAAGTCCAGCCCCACCTCGTCGGGCAGGGGCTGGGGGAGGTCCTGTTGAGCTTTGTCCTGCTTGGCCTTTTTCGTCTTCGCCACGCCTCCAGCGTATGCGGGCCCGGGCCCGTACGTGACCCATCACCCGCCGCAGTAGCGTTCACCCCATGAGACTCGGTGTCCTCGACGTGGGTTCGAATACGGTTCATCTGCTGGTCGTGGACGCGCACCCCGGCGCGCGTCCGCTCCCCGCCCACTCCCACAAGGCGGAGCTCCGGCTGGCCGAACTCCTCGAAGGGGACGACGCCATAGGGCCCCATGGTGTGGAGAAGCTGGTCGCCACCATCCTCGACGCGCTCGACGCGGCGGAGGACAAGGGCGTCGAGGAGGTGCTGCCGTTCGCGACCTCCGCGGTGCGCGAGGCCTCCAACGCCGATGCCGTGCTGGCCCGCGTCGCCGAGGAGACCGGGGTCGACCTCGCCGTGCTGGCCGGCGACGAGGAGGCCCGGCTCACGTTTCTCGCCGCCCGTCGCTGGTTCGGCTGGTCCGCCGGGCGGCTGCTCGTCCTCGACATCGGCGGCGGCTCGCTGGAGATCGCGTACGGGCTCGACGAGGAGCCGGACAAGGCCGTCTCGCTGCCCCTGGGTGCGGGACGGCTGACCAGCCGCTGGCTGCCGGGCGACCCGCCCGACGCGGCGGACGTGAAGGCGCTGCGCCGCCACGTACGGACCGAGATCGCACGGATCGTGGGCGAATTCGCCCGCTTCGGCCCGCCGGACCACGTGGTCGCGACGTCGAAGACCTTCCGGCAGCTGGCCAGGATCGCCGGCGCGGCCCGGTCGGCGGAGGGCCTGTACGTCCAGCGGGTGCTGACCCGGAAGGCGCTGGAGGAGTGGGTGCCCCGGCTCGCGGGGATGCCGGCCGCGGCCCGGGCCGAGCTGCCGGGAGTGTCCGAGGGGAGGGCCGGGCAGCTGCTCGCCGGAGCGCTGGTCGCCGAGGCCGCTATGGACCTGTTCGGAGTGGACGAGGTGGAGATCTGCCCATGGGCCCTGCGGGAGGGCGTGATTCTGCGCCGACTGGACCATCTCCCGGCGTCCTGACGGGTGGATCCCCGGTCCGGTGCGCGGGCTCGCCCCCGGTCGCCCGGGGGTGGGACCCCTCTTTTGCCGAACACGGCACGCCGTACGCTGTCTCCCGTGGCTGATCCTGTCGTGCGCATCCCGGACGCGAAGGTCGCGCTGTCCACTGCCTCCGTGTATCCCGAGTCGACGGCGGCGGCCTTCGAGATCGCCGGACGGCTGGGGTACGACGGCGTCGAGGTCATGGTCTGGACCGACCCGGTGAGCCAGGACATCACGGCGCTGCGGCGGCTCTCCGACTACCACCAGGTGCCGGTCCTGGCCGTGCACGCGCCGTGCCTGCTGGTCACCCAGCGGGTGTGGTCCACCGACCCGTGGACGAAGCTCCAGCGGGCGAAGGCCGCGGCGGAGAAGCTGGGCGCGTCCACCGTGGTGGTCCACCCGCCCTTCAGGTGGCAGCGCAACTACGCCCGGGACTTCGTCTCCGGGATCTGGCGGATGGCCGATGAGACCGACGTACGGTTCGCGGTCGAGAACATGTATCCGTGGCGCTATCGCGATCGCGAGATGCTGGCCTACGCGCCGGACTGGGACGTCACCAAGGGCGACTACCGGCACTTCACCGTCGATCTCTCGCACACGGCGACGGCCCGTACGGACCCGCTGGCCATGGTCGACAGCATGGGCGACCGGCTCGCCCACGTCCATCTCGCGGACGGCAGCGGCTCCGGCAAGGACGAGCACCTGGTCCCGGGGCGCGGCGATCAGCCCTGCGCCGAACTGCTGGAGCGGCTGGCGACCACCGGCTTCACGGGTCATGTGGTCGTGGAGGTCAACACCCGGCGGGCCATGTCCGCCGCCGAGCGGGAAGCGGACCTCGCGGAGGCGCTGGCCTTCACCCGGCTCTATCTCGCCTCGCCGACCAGGGCGGGACGGCCGTGACCACCCTCCCTCCGCGCAAGCGGGGCCGTCCGGCCCGCACGGACGCGGGGCCCGGCCCCGGAGCGCGTGACCGGATCCTCTCCGCCGCCCGCGCGGAATTCGCCGCCCGTGGCTACGACAAGACCTCGATCCGGGGCATCGCGAAGGCCGCATCCGTGGACCCGGCCCTGGTCCACCACTACTTCGGCACGAAGGAACAGGTCTTCGAGGCAGCCATCGAGGTGTCCTTCGAGCCGGCGCTGGCCGTGCCGGATGTCCTGGCCCAGGGACCGGAGGGGGTCGGCGAGCGGCTGGCCCGGCACTTCTTCGGGGTCTGGGAGAACCCCGCCACCCGGGCGCCGCTCCTCGCGGTGATCCGCTCCGCGCTGACGTACGAGGCGGCCGCCGCCGTGCTGCGGGGCGTCGTGCTGCGCCGGCTGCTGGAGCGGGTCGCGGGGGAGCTGGAGGTCCCCGAACCGAAGTTTCGGGCCGAGCTCGCGGCGTCCCAGATGGTCGGTGTGGCGATCCTCCGGTACGGGATCAAGGTGGAGCCGCTGGCCACGGTGGATGTGGAGGAGATCATCGCGATGGTCGCGCCCACCCTTCAGCGGTACCTGACCGAACACTGATCCAGGCGTCCCGTCATCCGGACCTGCTGTCCAGATCTTGGAGCGTGGGCGTACGCTCGAGGGATCACATCGGAACGTACGCACACGAGGGAGTGGACCACCGTGCCCGAGCTGAGGTCCCGCACCGTCACCCATGGCCGCAACATGGCGGGCGCTCGCGCGCTCCTCCGTGCGGCGGGCGTAGAGCGCGAGGACTTCGGCAAGCCCATCATCGCGGTGGCCAACAGCTTCACCGAGTTCGTGCCGGGCCACACCCATCTCCAGCCGGTCGGCCGGATCGTCTCCGAGGCGATCAAGGCCGCGGGCGGCATCCCGCGCGAGTTCAACACCATCGCGGTCGACGACGGCATCGCCATGGGCCACGGCGGGATGCTCTACTCCCTGCCGTCCCGCGACCTGATCGCGGACTCCGTCGAGTACATGACGGAGGCGCACTGCGCCGACGCGCTGATCTGCATCTCCAACTGCGACAAGATCACGCCGGGCATGCTGATGGCCGCCCTCCGCCTGAACATCCCCGTGGTCTTCGTCTCCGGCGGCCCGATGGAGGCCGGGAAGACGGTCCTCGTCGACGGCACCGTCCGTTCCAACCTCGACCTCGTCCACGCCATGTCCGAGGCGGTCTCGGACACCGTCTCCGACGAGGACCTGGAGCGCATCGAGGAGGCGGCCTGCCCGACCTGCGGCTCCTGTTCCGGCATGTTCACCGCGAACTCCATGAACTGCCTGGTCGAGGCGCTGGGCCTGGGCCTCCCGGGCAATGGCTCGGTCCTCGCCACCCACACCGCCCGCAAGGAGCTGTACGAGGCGGCGGGCCGTACGGTCGTCGAGATCACCAAGCGCTACTACGAGCAGAACGACACCTCCGTCCTGCCGCGCTCCATCGCCACCCGCCCCGCCTTCGAGAACGCGATGGCCCTGGACGTCGCCATGGGCGGCTCCACCAACACCGTCCTGCACCTGCTGGCCGCCGCCCAGGAGGCCGAACTGGACTTCGGCATGGCGGACATCGACGCCGTCTCGCGCCGCGTCCCCTGTGTCTGCAAGGTCGCCCCCAACGGCAACTACCACATGGAGGACGTCCACCGGGCCGGCGGAATCCCCGCCATCCTCGGCGAACTGCAGCGCGCCGGGCACCTGCACGAGGACGTCCACGCCGTGCACGCGAACTCCCTCGCCGAGTGGCTGAAGACCTGGGACATCCGCGGCGGCTCGCCGTCCCCGGAGGCCGTGGAGCTCTTCCACGCCGCCCCGGGGTGCCGTCGCTCCGCCACCGCGTTCTCCCAGTCCGAGCGCTGGCAGTCGCTCGACACGGACGCCGCGGGCGGCTGCATCCGCGACACCGCCCACGCGTACTCGGCGGACGGAGGCCTGGCCGTGCTCTACGGCAACCTCGCCGAGGACGGCTGCGTCGTGAAGACCGCGGGCGTCGACGAGTCGATCTGGACCTTCGAAGGCCCGGCGGTCGTGGTCGAGTCCCAAGAGGACGCGGTCGAGGCGATCCTGAGCAAGCGGGTCAAGGAAGGCGACGTGGTCGTCGTCCGCTACGAGGGCCCCAAGGGCGGTCCGGGCATGCAGGAGATGCTGTACCCGACCGCCTTCCTGAAGGGCCGCGGCCTGGGCGCCAAGTGCGCCCTGATCACCGACGGCCGCTTCTCCGGCGGCACATCGGGCCTCTCCATCGGCCACGCCTCGCCGGAGGCGGCATCCGGCGGCACGATCGCCCTTGTCGAGGACGGCGACCTGATCCGGATCGACATTCCCGGCCGGGTGATCGAACTCCAGGTCTCCGACGACGAACTGGCCACCCGCCGTACCGCCCTGCTGGAGAAGCTGGGCGGTTACCGCCCGGCGAACCGCGACCGCAAGGTCTCCCAGGCCCTGCGCGCCTACGCGGCGATGGCCCTGAGCGCGGACAAGGGCGCGATCCGGGACGTCACCAAGCTCGGCTGACTCCCGCGACGCAGCCCCCGGGACCGGCGGTCGCCGGACCGGCGGGGGGCGCTGTGGTGTTTGAGTAACGTGGCGAGGTGTCGGGCCACGGGGGGAGCCGACTCCGGCCGATGAGGGCGTGGACGCGAGGGGGAGCTGAGCTGTGACCGCAGACCGTGGTGGGGACCGCGGGATCGTCTATGGGGGCGGCGGCAAGCTGATGGACGTGTATCGGGCCGCGGAGGTACAGGCGGCAGCGCCCGCGGTGCTGCTCTGGCACGGCAGTGGTCCGGACGAACGGGACGTCCTCGAGCCGCTCGCCCGAACGGTGGCAGGCCTCGGCGCGAGCGTTTTCGTCCCGGACTGGCGCCCGGACGCTCACGACGGTGGGCACGAGCACCTGCTGGAATCGGTGGAGTTCGTCCGCAAGAACGCGACAGCGTTCGGCGCGGATGCCGACAAGATCGTGCTCGCCGGCTGGTCGTTGGGCGGCCGGGTCGCGATGAGGTGGGTGATGCGGCCCGAAGCCGTCGGCGGGTGGACCCCGATGGCGGTCGTCGGCATTGCGGCCGCTTACGAGTCCGGGCCGCGGTGGACGGGGTCCGGCCCCTTGGACGACCTGGCCACAGGGACCGTTTATCCCGTCCCGGTCCGGCTGGTTCATGGGACCGCCGACACCGCTGTGGACATCCGGCACTCGCGTGAGTTCTGCGCCGCACTTGAACACCAGGGCTGGCCGGTGACCATGGCAGAACCGGATGCCGATCACGCCGAGGTCGTCATGACCGAGTACGACCCCGAGCAGGGCCGTTGCCGACCCGCGCGGACCGAACGGGCCCTCCGGGCCGGAAGGTTGACGGCCCGGGTTCTGGCCGCTGCCGGTGGGATCGTTCTGCGGCACGGCGGCCCCGGTCTCCGGAGCTGACGGACTGGGGGCACCTCCCAGCGGTAGCTGGGGGACGTCCCGGGAGGACCACCGGACCGGGGACCCGTCAGCTGCGCAACAGCTTCGCCTCCGTCTCCGGATCCAGTCCGACCCGTAGGCGGTCGGGTCGCTGGGGTGCCTGGCCGCCCAGGGTCTGGAGCCAGGCCCAGGTGTCGGCCACCGTCTCCGCGACGGGGCGACAGCGCAGGCCGGCTGCAACAGCTTTGGACACATCCCCCTGGTGCAGGGCGTCGTAGAGCTCGCCCGGCGGCACCCAGATCGGCAGGTCGCTCCACGGCTCGACACCGGCGGCGAGAATCGGTTCGGGATCGGTCCAGCGCAGCTCGGCATCGGCATCGACGTCGGCACCGGTGACCCGTACGCAGGTCTCGAGCAGCTCGCCCATCGTGGTGTGCCCGGGTGGACTCACCAGATTGAACGGGCCGCCGAGGCCGCGTTCGGCGGCGTCCAGGATCCAGATGGCCAGGTCGCGGGCATCGATGTACTGCAAGCCTAGGTCGCGCGGCCCCGGGGTCGGCACCGGCCCGCCGCGGGCGATGCGCGACAGCCACCACGGCAGCCGTCCGACATTCTCGTACGGGCCGAGGATCAGTCCCGCCCGCACCAGCAGCGCCCGTTCGCCGAAGGCCGCCGACGCGGCCAGTTCGCCGCCGCGCTTGGCCCGCGCGTACGCGACGTCGCCGTCATCGGGTGAGGCGTCCACCAGTGGGCCGTCCTCGGACAGCCCGGCCGGCATCGGGTAGGCGTAGACGGACCGGCTGGAGACATAGACGTAGCGTTCGGCCCGGTCGGCGAGCAGACGAGCGGTGTCCCGCACGGCCGACGGGGCGTCGGACCAGGTGTCGACGACGACATCCCACTCCCCCTCGCCCAGAGCCGCCAGGCCATCCGCGGCGTTACGGTCGCCCCGCAGGTCGACGACACCCGGCGGCGGCTCATGGCGTCCGCGATGGAACACCGTCACCTGCCAGTCGCGGGCCAGCGCCTCCTCTGTGACGGCACGCCCCACGAACTCCGTACCACCCAACATCAGAAGTCTCATGCCGCCGACTCTGCCCGCACTCCCCCGCCGCAGGAACCGCTGCACGCTCCTGGCGGAATCGCCACGAGCTGAAGCCGACCAGCTGGGTTCCCGTCGCCAAGCCGTTGCGGGTGGGGCGATGTCGTTCGAGCCGGCGACGGTGTCACCAACGCGACGGACTACCGACCCCCACAGCCAATACGGTGCCGTCCGGTACGCCCGCGAAGACCTTTCCGTCTGCGACCAGCGGCGCGGGCACCTCGGCCACGAAGCCGCGGTTCGCCGCGCTCATCCGGGGCCGCGTCTGGCCGAGGAGCGTGCCCTGGTGCCGGTCGACGGCGAGCAGGCGGCCGTCTGCGCCCGTGAAGTAGAGCCGGTCGCCCGCGACGGTCACCGGCGAGGTGTTGCTCACGGAGGTCTCCATCCGCCACAGCTCGGCGGCGCGCGCGGAGGTCCGCCGAGTGTCGACGGCCAGCAACGTGCCGCCGTAGGCGAGGAGATGGACCGTGTCGCCATGTACCGCCGCGGTCGCCGAGGTGAGCGGGAAGACCAACGGGATCCGGCGCTCCCGGCGCCGGTCCGGGTCGTAGCGCACGATCGCGTCGGTGCGCTGCTCGAGGTCCATGGAGCTCAGCAGGAGCGATCCGTCGCCGGCCCGGCCCAGCGGGGTGAGATTGCCACTCAGCCGGTGTTTCCAGCGCAGGTCTCCGGTCGCCGGGTCGATGGCGGTCACCAGCGTGTGCGACCCGTCCGTGGACAGGGACACGGCGTACGCGGTACGGGAGTCCCCGTACGGCGGGAACACCGGCCGCGCGTGCCCGGCGAGTGGCCGACGCCAGAGCTCCTCGCCCGTCGCTCCCTCCAGGGCACGGACCCCACCGTCGTCCGACACCAGCAGCACCGTGTCGCCGGCGTGGTAGAGCCCGCCCGCGTACGCGGAGACGTCCTTGCTCCAGCGTGTCCTGCCGGTCGCCGGGTCCAGCGCCTCCAGCCGGGTGCCGTCGGGGGAGACGATATGGAGCAGTCCGCCGCAGGGCACGGGCGCGGCGGGCACGGTCCCGTCGGCGGGTGCCACCGCGCCACGGCGCGACCAGATCCCCTTGCCCGTGTCGGGGTCGAGCCGGGCGGCCTTCACCCCGACCGCGGCGCAGTGCAGGGCGTCGGCCGTGTACGTGCAGAAGGGTGTCCTGGACCGTGACGGCCGCGGCGACTTCGACGACCGCGACGAGGGACCGCCGATGTCGGCGAGGGCGGTCGCCCAGGGGTGGAAGGCGGTGGCGCGGCTCTTCCGTTCGACGTGACCGGCGGGGGACGGCCGGTCGGAGTCCTGTACGGCGACGGCGACCCCCGCGCCGAGAGCCACGGCTGCGACGACCGCTGCCACGGCCGGCCACCGCACGCGCTTCCTGCGCGGACGGGCGGCCGACGGGCGGTCACCATCCGGCGCTGCGGGCGACGACGGCCCCTCGGCCCCGGAAGCACCGGCCTTGGAGTCCCAGGTCTCGGAGCCCCAGACTTCGGCGCCGCGGCCCTCGTATTCCCGGCCCTGGGAGTCCCCGGCCGTCTCCGCAGGCCGCGGCTGCCGCTCCGCTCGATCAGGGCCAACTCCCGGCTCCCATACGGTGTTCGCCCAGGCGACTTCCTCGACGGCGGCGGAGGAGGGGCCGCTCTCGATCGTGCTGGGCCGCCGGGGCCGGGGCACACGGGCGTCCAGGGGCGCCGCCGGTCCCTCGCCGCGCAGCAGTTCCATCAGCGCGTCCGGCGTGGGCCGGTCCGCAGGGTCCTTCGCCAGGCAGGCACGGATCAACGGAACCAGATCTCCCGGCACGCCCGTCAGGTCCGCCTCGTCATGGACGACTTGATAGGCCACCAGGTACGGGCTCTCCGAGTCGAACGGCCCGCTGCCCGTCGCCGCGTGCACCAGCACCGACCCCAGCGCGAACACGTCCGCCGCCGGACCTACCGAGCGCGGTCGCTGGAACTGCTCCGGGGCCATGAACGGCGGTGTGCCGATCAGCTTTCCCGTCTCGGTCCGCAGATCGCTGTCCGACGGTCGCGAGATCCCGAAGTCGATGACCTTCGGCCCGTCTTCCGCCAGCAGCACGTTGCCCGGCTTCAGATCCCGGTGCACGACCCCGGCCCGATGGATGTCCCGCAGTGCCTCCGCCAGCCCAGCCGCGAGCCGCTTCACCTCGTCCGGGGCCAGTGGACCGTTGCCCTTCACATGCTCGGCGAGCGTAGGACCGGGAATATAGAGGGTGGCCATCCAGGGCTGTGCGGCGTCGAGGTCGGCGTCCACGACCGGTGCGGTGAAGGCTCCGCTCACCCGCCGGGCCGCCGTCACCTCCTGCCGGAACCGGGCCCGGAACTCGTCGTCCGCGGCGAAGTCCGCGTGCACGACCTTCACCGCGAGCCGCAGGCCGGACGCGGAGCGGGCGAGGTGAACGACACCCATGCCGCCGGAGCCGAGGCGTGCCTCGAGCCGGTACCGGCCGGCGTACTCCGGATCCTCCGCTTCCGGGCCCGTCCCGGGACTGCGCAGCGGCGGCATGCCCCACCCCCGTGTATTCGGCCGCAGTTGGCGGCTCAGATGAGCCTAGTCGATGGCACGTACGAGACATTGGCGGCTTGCTAGCCTGCGCATGTCATCCGATATGTCTGCTGGCATATCGATAGCTCAACGGGGGAGGGGCCGGATGGCCATGGATGAGCTTGCCGCGAGACCGAAGGCGACAGAGTCGACAGGAGCGGCGGACGCGGCGGAGACGGGGGCGGGGACCGAGTCCGTCCTCGACACCGTCCTGACGGTCGCCGCACCCGACCTGGCCACGTATCCGATCGCGCCGGGCTACCGCCTGAACGTACGCAGCGCGCCGCGCACCGACAGCCGCCGGGTCCGGGTGCTGCCCGAGGGCTCGCGCGTGACGATCCACTGCCAGACACCCGGGGAGTCGGTGCGCGGCCCGTACGGCAGGTCGAGCATCTGGGACAAGATCGGCCCGGGGGAGTACGTCTCCGACACCTATGTGAAGACGGGCAGCGACGGCTACGTGGCGCCCCGCTGCTCCTGAGCGGGTCGCCTCGCCGGCGGGGCCGCTGTCGCGGTGGTGTACGGCGGCTGCGGATCGCGGCCGCCGGGCGTCGGGTCTGGCCGACGGGCTCGAAGCGGTTACGTGGTGCGCCGCTGCTCGTGGGGCCGTACGCCCGGGCGGGCCGGATCCCATTCGGCGCGCCCGGGTCATAATCGACGGCATGACTGACGCGCAACAGCCCGCCGGGCCCCGCCCTGAACCGATCCGGTTCTTCGGTACGACCTGGGTGCGGCACGACGGGGGCTACGCGCTGCGTCGCGTCGGCGTCGCCGCGGGCTCCCTGCTGGCCGCCGCGGCGGGCGCCTTCCTGTTGCGGTTCGCGTTCCAGGGCCTGAGCATCGCCGCCGTCAGCGGCTTCGTGAGCATGCTGGTGATCGTGATGTTCGCGGCGTGCAGCGCCATCGCCTTCCGCCGCGCGTGGCAGGGGTTCACCCGACGCCCGGAACCGGCCCGGGACGAGTCGGCCGAGCGGTCCCTGCAGAGCATCCGCATGATCGGGTTCATCGGCGTGCTCCTCGCCTGGTTCTTCCGCAGCCTGATGGAGGCCCCGGGCGAGAAGCTGCTCCGCAGCGAGTACGAGCGCGAGCGTGAGCTGTACGAACGCCGCCGTGCGACTCGCACAGGCAACCCGTCCTCCCGCACTGGGCCCGACGGCCGGGCGCCGGGCCGGGCGGCCACGGGTGCCAAGAAGCGCAAGCGCCGCTGACCGCCTGGGCGAGCGCCCTGGCCCCGACGTCAGCCCAGAACACGCCCTGACGCCTTCCGCAGCCCCCGCGGTATGACCGCATGAGTCCATCGCCGCTGCCGCGACCTGCCCGGAAGCGGCGCGGAACACCGCACGCTGCTACGTCGTCGGCCCGCTGTCCCCCGACGCCATCACCACCCAGCACGCGCCCACCCAACTGGCTGCCCCCAGCTGCTAGCGACTGTCGAGGAGCCGGGCGGAGCGGCGGCCGGTCGCCGGTGTCGAGCCGATCGACGTCGGCGTGGAAACGGACAGGCCCCCCTGCTGCTGCCACATCGTCGCCGTGGACCCCACGCCGTCCGCGCCGGCGATGTCTCGCCCCGTGCCCGTCGGCCGGGTTCGACGCCGGGCGGGTGGGATTCGCGCCGTAGCCGTGCGCTCCGCGGCAGCAGCCCCGCCGGCGAGGCGACCGTCCCGGTCTTGACGTCGCCGGTTGCCGTGAGCATTATTCAACGCATGATGAATAAATCAGGGGAGCCTGCCGACCCCGCCGTCCGCGCCCGCGGTCTCAGCGTCGTCCGCGGCGGCCGCACCGTGCTCCACAGCCTGGACTTCGAGATCCCCCGCGGCCAGGTCACCGGCCTGCTCGGCCCGAGCGGCTGCGGAAAGACCACCCTGATGCGTGCCATCGCCGGCACCCAGGCCAAGGTCACCGGCACCCTCGACGTGCTCGGCCGGCCGGCAGGCACCGCCGCACTGCGATCCCGGGTCGGTTACGTCACCCAGGCCCCTTCCATCTACGCCGACCTCACCGCGCGCCAGAACCTCGACTACTACGCCGCGGTCCTCGACCCGCGCCTCGGTCGCGCGGACCGTCGGGCACAGGTCGATCGTGCCCTCGACGAAGTCGACCTCTCCGACCATGCCGACGCGCTCACCGGCAAGCTCTCCGACGGTCAGCGCTCCCGGGTCTCCCTCGCCGTGGCGCTGCTCGGCACCCCCGAACTCCTGGTGCTGGACGAGCCGACAGTCGGCCTGGATCCCGTGCTCCGGCGCGATCTGTGGAACCTCTTCCACCGCCTCGCCGACGAGCGCGGCACGACCCTTCTCATCTCGTCCCACGTCATGGACGAGGCGGAGCGGTGCGAGCAGCTGCTGCTGATGCGGGCGGGCCGGTTCCTCGCCTGGGGCACCCCGGCCGCGCTCCGCGACCGTACGCACTCCGTCACCGTCGAGGACGCCTTCCTCCACCTCGTCGACACCGAAAAGCATAAGGAAGAAGCTGCCCGATGAACGCCGCCCGCACGCTCGCCACCGCCCGCCGCGTACTCCGTCAGCTCGGCCACGACCCCCGCACCATCGCCTTGTTGCTGATCGTCCCCTGTGTGCTGCTCGTACTGCTCTACTTCGTCTTCGACGCCAGCCCGCAGTCTTTCGACGGCATCGGCGCCTCACTGCTCGGCATCTTCCCGATGGTGACGATGTTTCTGGTCACCTCGATCGCCACCCTGCGCGAGCGCACCTCCGGCACGCTGGAGCGGCTGCTCTCCATGCCGCTCGGCAAGGGCGACCTGATCCTGGGATACGCGCTCGCCTTCGGTCTCCTGGCCGTCGTCCAGGCGTCTCTGGCCACCGGTCTCGCGGTCTGGGCCCTCGACCTCGACATCGCGGGCTCCCCATGGCTGCTGCTGCTCGTCGCGCTTCTGGACGCCCTTCTGGGCACGGCCCTCGGCCTCTTCGTCTCGGCCTTCGCGGCCTCCGAGTTCCAGGCCGTCCAGTTCATGCCGGCGGTGATTTTCCCGCAGATCCTGCTGTGCGGACTGTTCGCCCCCCGCGACACCATGCAGCCGGTGCTGGAGACGGTGTCGAACGTGCTGCCCATGTCGTACGCCGTCGACGGCATGAACGAGGTGCTCCGCAACGCCTCGATGACATCGGATTTCGTCCGCGACGCACTGATCGTCGCGGGCTGCGCCCTACTGGTCCTCGCACTGGGCGCCGCCACCCTCCGCCGCCGCACGGCATAACCGCCGCGCACTCGGCCCGGCCGTGCGCGAGGCCCGCCCACGCACCCGGGGTCTCGGGCTCCCATGGTGTACGGGCCGGGGGAACGCCCAGCCGCGGGCGGGCCGGGCAGGCGCATCGCGCGGGTGCCAGGATGGACCCGCACCACGTGCGCTTCTGCGCACACCCGCCCCCACCCCGACGAGGTGAGCGACACCATGACGCAAAAGGTCGCCGTTCTCGGCACCGGCAAGATCGGCGAAGCCCTTCTCAGCGGCATGATCCGCGGCGGCTGGTCGCCGGCGGACCTCCTCTTCACCGCTCGCCGCCGCGAGCGCGCTGACGAGATCCGCGGCCGCTACGGCATCGAGGCGGTCTCCAACGCCGAGGCCGCCAAGACCGCCGACACCCTCATCCTCACGGTGAAACCTCAGGACATGGGCGCGCTGCTCGACGAGCTCGCACCCCACGTCCCCTCCGACCGTCTGGTCATCAGCGGCGCGGCAGGCATCCCCACCGCCTACCTCGAGCAGCGGCTCGCGGCCGGTACCCCGGTCGTTCGCGTCATGACGAATACCCCCGCCCTCGTCGACGAGGCCATGTCCGTCATCTCGGCGGGCAGCCACGCCACGGCCGAGCACCTCGCCCACGCCGAGGAGATCTTCGGCGGCGTCGGCAAGACCCTCCGGGTTCCCGAAGCACAGCAGGACGCGGCCACGGCGCTCTCCGGTTCCGGCCCCGCGTACTTCTACTTCCTCGTGGAGGCCATGACCGACGCCGGCATCCTGCTCGGTCTCCCCCGCGACAAGGCCCACGATCTGATCGTCCAGGCCGCCATCGGCGCCGCCGTCATGCTCCGCGACAGCGGAGAGCACCCGGTCAAGCTCCGGGAAGCCGTGACGTCCCCCGCCGGTACGACCATCAACGCCATTCGCGAGCTGGAGCGCCACGGCGTACGGGCCGCGCTCCTCGCCGCGATTGAGGCTGCCCGCGACCGCAGCCGCGAACTGGCCTCCGGCACGGGCTGACCCCGCCGCCAGGCACCGCCACGGCTGTGACCCCGCGCCGCCGGGTTCGCGCTGCCGAACTCGCGCCACCGGGTTCGCGGTGACGGGTTCGCGCCGTCGTCCCCGGTCCGGAGGACCATCCCGCGCCCACGCCCGAGACGGTCCTCACCGCGCTCCGCCGCGCCCACGACGCAGGAACCATCATCGCGGCCCTGTGCGGCGGGGCGTTCACCCTCGCCCAGGCGGGCCTGCTCGACGGCCGCCGTGCCATCACTCGCTGGAACCTCACCGGACTCCTGCGCGAGCTGTATCCCCGTATCACCGTCGAACCCGATGCCCTCTTCGTCGAGGACGGTGGCATCTGGACCTCCGCCGGTGTCGCGGCCGGCATCGACCTGGTCTCCATCGTGTTCGTATGGCCCACGGTGCCGAAGCGGCGGCGACCGTCGCCCGCTCCATGGTGACGGCTCCCTTTCGCGCCGGCGGTCAGGCGCAGTTCATCGAGCGCCCCACGCCCGGCTCGGAAACCGATGCCGATATCGCTGCCGATGCGCTGGCAGAGGTTCGTGAACGGGCCCTCGTCCACCTGCACGAGCCGCTCACCGTCGCGCTGCTCGCCCGCTGGGCGGGCATGTCCCCGCGCTCCTTCGCCCGTCATTCCGTGTCCACCACCGGCACCACCCCGCTCCGGTGGCTCCTCGAACAGAGGCTGGCCGCGGCGCAGAAGCTGCTCGAGCGCACCGACCTCGCCATGCCCGAGGTCGCCCGCCGCGCGAGCTTCGGCAGCGAAGTCACCATGCGTCAGCACTTCAGCGCACGGCTGGCCACCAGCCCGCGCGACTATCGAGCGGCCTTCTCCGCCTCCGCGGCCCGTCAGGGCAATGGCAGCGGCAGCGGCGTCGGGGCGTCGTGTCAGGACGGAGGCAGGAGCCCGATCGCGCGATAGGCCGCATCCACCGTCGGGCGCGCCAGGGCCCGCGCGCGCTCGGCCCCGGACCGCAGCACCTCTTCCACATATCCCGGGTCCGCGCTGATCTCGGCGTGCCGGTCACGTACCGGCCGCAGCAGCTCGACGACCGCATCGGCGGTCTGCTTCTTCAGCGCGCCGTACGACCCGAAGCCCTCGGCCAGATCTTCGGGGCGCTCGCCCGAGCACGCCGCCAGGATCTCCAGCAGGTTGGCCACCCCGGGCTGTGCTGTGCGGTCGTACGCGACCTCGCTCCCGCTGTCCGTCACTGCCCGCATGATCTTCCGCCGCATCACATCGGGCTCGTCGAGCAGATACACGATGCCTGACGACTCCGCGTGCGACTTCCCCATCTTCGACCTCGGGTCCTGCAGGTTCATGACGCGCGCGCCGACGGGTGGGTGGGTGGCGTCGGGCACCGTGAAGACCAGCCCGTAGCGGTCGTTGAACCGTCTGGCCAGGGTGCGGGTCAACTCGACGTGCTGCGCCTGGTCGTCGCCCACCGGAACCTCGTCCGTCCCGTACGCCAGGATGTCCGCCGCCATCAGGGCCGGGTAGGTGAGCAGCGACAGCCGGACGCTGCGGCTGCCCGCCCGCTCCCGTACGGCCTTCTCCTTGTACTGGATCATCCGCCGCATCTCGGCGTCCGTGGCTGTGCACTCGAGGAGATAGGCGAGCCGCGTGTGCTCGTCCACATGGCTTTGGACGAAGACGGTGCAGCGATCCTGGGAGAGACCCGCAGCGAGCAGCAGTGTTGCGGCCTGCCGGGTGAGCCGTCGTACGCGGGCGGGGTCGTGGTCCACGGTGAGCGCATGTAGATCGACGACGCAGAACAGCGCATCGGCTCGATGCTGATCCTCGTCGACCCAGCGCCGCATGGCACCCAGGTAGTTGCCCAGCGTCAGATGCCCGGTGGGCTTGACCCCGCTGAAGATTCGGGTCCCTGTTCGCGCCATCTCGTCTCGTCTCCCGCAGTCTCGGAGCCGCCGCGTCCACCGGCCGGAGCGAGATGCGGAATGCAGACACGCGAACGGCCGCCGGAGGCGGCGGCCGTGTCCCTTGCATGCGCTGGTGCCGGCCGCCGTCAGGCGGCCCACCACTGCTGCGTGCGCGCATGCTTCGTCATGCAGTCGACTGTAGCGCGGTTGGGGACCGGCCACCGTGGTTTGAAGGGGGGCGCGGGGGTCGTGTAGTGTTCTCCAGGTTGTCGCGGAGTCAGCCGACTCTGTGGGCAGCCACTCGAGCCGCACCGGCGGCAAACTACTTTGCACGATCTCCTTGCGGGGACGATTTCGGCGTGCCGAAATTCGGTCCGAAAGGCTCGATTATGAGCCGGCGGGGGAATCGGCTACCGTGGTGGCCACGCCGGAAGGGCGGGCAGGGGAAAGCACCTGCCGCGCCGCGCGGTGACACCCCTCTCCAGCCAGGGGGCCGGAAAAGGAAATCCGTACCGGGCACGGAACGGAAATCTGATCTGGTACGGTTGGAATCACCGAAGGGAAGCGCCTGGAGGGCCCGGTGGCGGGTCTGAAGGAAGCGTCCGTTCCTTGAGAACTCAACAGCGTGCCAAAAGTCAACGCCAGATATGTTGATACCCCGTCTCTTTCGGGAGATGAGGTTCCTTTGAAATGCACAGCGAGGATGCTGTGAACGGTCGGGATTATTCCTCCGGCTGTTCCGCTCTCGTGGTGTTGCCGGGGTGACCCGGAAAGCATTCACGGAGAGTTTGATCCTGGCTCAGGACGAACGCTGGCGGCG
>NZ_JBQQCD010000026.1:0-80717 GCF_052245555.1 Streptomyces sp. KR80 | reverse complement strand
CTCGGGACACTCCTCGATGCCGGTCGGCGCGCCGCCAGTTCACGGCCGAGGCCGGTATCCACTCGGCGCCCTCGTGGTCGAGCTCGCCCTCCTTGCGGGGCTTGTCATTGCCCGGAAGCACAGACTGGTCTCGCCGAGCCGGCAGCGCTCGCAGACCCCGCAAGCACGGAAGCCCTCGGCGACGGTCTTCCGCCCGATCAGTGCCGGGTCCACCCCCTCGCCCACCGCCTCGACCGTGCCGGACCACTCGTGTCCGGGGATCACCGGGTAGCGGACGTAGGAGGCGTCGCGGTGGCCGTCGTACACCTCGCGGTCGCTCATGCAGATACCGGCAGCCGCGACGCGCACGCGCACGTCGCCCGGGCCCGGCTCGCGGACGCCGCCACGTACCAGCTGGTACTCGCCCGGACGGTCGACGACTACGGCCCGGCTCACCGGGGCGCCCTCGGCGGACGGGTGGCTCACTTCGGCTCCCTCTTCTCCCAGCCCTCGGCCCACAGGTTGAAGTGGGCCGGCCGCTGGGGGAACTCGGCGGCGGCCTCCGCGTCGAACTCCACACCGAGACCCGGTGCGTGCGACACCTCGAAGCAGCCCGTGGCGGGGTCCACTCGCGGTGCGCCCCTGACCACCTTCTTGATCTCGGCGTCCGCGAAGTCGTTGAAGTGCTCCAGGATCTTGAAGTTCGGGGTGCAGGCGGCGAGTTGGAGCGAGGCCGCAGTCAGGACGGAACCGCCCACATTGTGCGGGGCCACCAGCATGTAGTGCGTCTCTGCGGTGGCCGCCAGCTTGCGAGTCTCCAGAATTCCGCCGATGTGTCCGAGGTCCGGCTGGATGATGTCCGCGGCCTGCGATTCGAACAGCTCACGGAACGCGATGCGCTCGTGTATGCGCTCGCCCGTCGCGATCGGCAGATCCACCTTGTCCGCGACCTTCTTCAGCGCCTTGAGGTTCTCCGGCGGCACCGGCTCCTCCAGCCAGGCGGGGGCGAAGGGCGCCAGTTCGCGCGCCACGCGTACCGCCGTGGCCGGGCTGAACCGGCCGTGCATCTCCAGCATCAGCTCGGTGTCCGGGCCGATCGCGTCGCGCACCGCCTCGATCAGCGACACCGAGTACCTCGTCTGCTCGGCGTCCAGCTCGAAGTGGCCGGTGCCGAAAGGGTCGATCTTCAGGGCGCGGTAGCCGCGCGCGACGACCTCCAGGGCGGCCTTGTGGTACGCGTCCGGGGTTCGCTCGGTGGTGTACCAGCCGTTCGCGTACGCCTTCACCCGGTCCGTCACCTTGCCGCCGAGCAGCTGCCAGACCGGCACGCCGAGTGCCTTGCCCTTGATGTCCCAGCAGGCCATCTCCACCACGGCGATCCCGGACATCACGATCTCGCCCGCGCGTCCGTAGTCGCCGTACTGCATGCGGCGTACGAGGTCCTCGACCGCGAACGGATCAGAGCCGGCTATGTGGTTGGTCTCCGCCTCGCGGAGGTAGCCGAGGAGCGCGTCGGTGTGACCGAGCATCCGGGTCTCGCCGACGCCGGTGAGTCCCTCGTCGGTGTGGACGAGCACATAGGTGAGGTTGCGCCAAGGAGTTCCGACGACATGGGTGCTGATTCCAGTGATGCGCACGGCAGTTGCCCCTCACGGTGTTCGATATGTCGACGGTCGTTCGAAATTGTGGCGTGACCGTAAGCATGCAGTCCGCCAGGTGTCAATGGGTCGCGCACGGCGTGATGTGGCACCCTCCTCTAAACCTCTGGGTGCGTCAGGGCGATTGTCCGACGGGCGGCCTGCCCTTAGGCTGTGTTCGTCATTCCGGCCATCCGTCGGAGCCTCGAACGACATGGAGGGGTGGGTGAACGGCCATGGGGCGACTGGTTCCCGCGGTGACCCGGGCCCTGGACATACTCGAACTGTTCCTGGAGGGGGGCGGGACGCACTCGGCGCCCGACATCGTCCGCAGACTCCGGCTGCCGCGCACCACCGTGCACGAACTGGTCACCACGCTGGCGGCCCGCTCGTACCTGGTGCCCGTTCCCGAGCAGCCGGGCCACTATCGCCTCGGCGTACGGACCTACCAGCTCGGCAGCCGGTACGCGGAACAGCTCGACCTGGCGGCGGAGGGTCAGCGGGTGGCCCGCGAGGTCGCCGAGACCTGCGACGAGACCGTCCATGTCGCGATCCTCGAGGACACCGACGTCATCTATATCGCCAAGGTGGACTCCACTCACGCGGTCCGCATGGTCTCCGCCGCGGGCCGAAGGCTGCCCGCGCACTGCACCGCGGTCGGCAAGATGCTCCTCGCCTCGCTCCCTGAGGACGAGTTGGACGCGCGCCTCGAGGAGTGCGGCGAACTCGACGCGCTGACCCACAACAGCATCACCGACGCGGAGGTGCTGTGCGAGGAACTCGCTGCGACCAGGGAGCGCGGCATCGCCGCCGAGCACCGCGAGGCCAACCCGGACGTGAGCTGCGTCGCCGCGCCCGTGCGGGACCGCTCGGGCGCAGTCGTCGCCGCGCTCTCCATTTCCGTGCCCATGAGCCGCTGGAGCGAGGAGCGCGAGAGCGAACTCGCCGAGTTGGCCGCGAAGGGCGCCGGCGACCTGTCCACCAGCCTTGGTCACCGGGGCGCCTGGTGAAGGTCGATGTCGCGGTCCGCGAACGGGCCGCGCTCGGCGAGGGGCCGACCTGGGACCCGGCCACCGGTCGGCTGATCTGGGTGGACATCCTGGGCTCCCGTGTCCACACCTGGGATCCGGTGACCGGACACCGCACCGTCATGGCCACCGAGCAGCATGTCGGCGCCGCGAAGCCGCGGTCCGGTGGCGGTCTCGTGGTCAACCTCCGGGACGGGATCGGCCTGTACGACGCCGATGGCGCGTTCGCCTGGCTGGTACGGGACCCGGTGCCGGGCCGTCGCGGAAACGACGCCGCCGTAGCGCCCGACGGGGCACTGTGGGCGGGCACCATGCGCTACGACGAAGCTCCGGGCGGCGGCACGCTGTCCCGTATCGGCCCCGACGCAACGGCCACCGTCCTGCTGAGCGAGGTGACCGTCAGCAATGGGACCGGCTGGAGCCCGGACGGTACGCTGATCTACTACATCGACAGCCCCACCCGGCGTATCGACGTGCTGTGTGCTGAAGATCAACGCATCGTGGAGCGGCGGGAGTTCGCCGTCATCGAGCCCGGATCGGGCTTTCCCGACGGGCTCACCGTCGACGCTGACGGCTGCGTCTGGGTCGCCCTGTGGGACGGTGCTCAGATCCGCCGCTACACACCGGACGGGCGGCTCGACCGGACCGTGGGGCTGCCCGTGCGCCGACCCACGGCCTGCACCTTCGGCGGCCCGGACCTGCGTGACCTGTACATCACCACGGCCCGCACCGGTCTGCGGGACCCGGATCCGCTCGCCGGATCCCTGCTGGTCCTCCAGGGCGCGGGCCGGGGAGTGGCCGCTCTCCCCTTCGGCGGCTGAACGCGGTTGCTCAGCTCGCGCCTTCCTTCGGCGGGACCCGGAGGGGCCGGGGAACCGATGCCAGGGAAAGACTTGCAGCTCAGGAAGAGGCCGCCGTGGGCATACCAGCGGATGACGCCGCCGCGGAGTTCCATGACTTCTTTGAGCGCCACTATGCGGAACTCGCCCGACTCGCCCACATGCTGACCGGTGAGTCCGAGGGAGCCGACGATCTGGCGGCGGATGCGCTGGTCGCCATGTGGCACCGCTGGGACCGGGTCCGCGCGGCCGAACACCCCCCCGCGTACGCCCGGGGTGTCGTCGCGAACCTGGCGCGCAGCCGGGTCCGCAGTGCCGTACGAGAACGCCGCCGCATCGCGCTCTTCTGGGCGACGCACTCGGGCTGGGCCGATGATCCGGATGTGCCCACCGTCGTCGATGTGCAGGAAGCGCTGCGCACTCTGCCGTTCCGCAAGCGCGCCTGCGTCGTGCTGCGGCACGCCTTCGACCTGTCGGAGCGGGAGACGGCGCTCGCCCTCGGGGTATCGGTAGGTACGGTGAAGAGCCAGACGTCGAAGGGGATTGCCCAGCTGGAGCGGCTGCTCGGCGCCCGCGTATCCGCGGAACTGGTGGGAGGGAGGAACTGATGGACAGGCTGCGACGGCAGCTGAAGGACGCGGCCGCCTCCCACCGACCCGACCGCGAACGGATGCTGGCACGGGTCGAGCGCGGCATCGCGGCGCCCGGGCACGAGCAGCCGCCCCGGCGCCACGTCGGCCCTCCTTCGTGGCTGCGTGTCGTGGGCGCGACCGCCGCCGTGACCGGTGTGCTGACGGCCGGCGGATACGCGGTGGCGTCCGTGGTGCAGGGCCCTGGGCCGGCGCGGACCGCGACCGCCCCTCCCTCGTCGGCGAAGCCCCCCGCGGCGGACCCGGAGAACCAAGGCTCCGACGCCGCGACCGGTGGGCCGCCGACCTCGTCGAGGGGCGCGCCCCGGACACCCGACGCCCCCTCGCCCACGCGCACCGCCCCGCCCGCACAGGGCATCCCGCCCCGCGGTGGCCGCACCGAGGACGGCCCGCTCAGGAGCGACGGCTCCGTCGATCCGCACAGCAATGAGTTCTGGGCACAGAGCACTGTGACTCTTAAGACGACGACGCCCCTGGACGCGCTCACCGTGGAGCTGCGCATCGCGCTCACCAGTGGCGTCAGCTCGGCCGGCGCCTGGAGTTCCCTTCCCGCGGAGGACTTCACGCTCACCGTCGACGAGCTGGACGGGTTTCTCGTGTACCGCTGGCGGTTGAAGCCCGGCCGTACCGTGGCCACGGGCCGGCACCTCTTCGCCGGTCAGTACGACCACGAGCGGGGCGCCCGAGATGCGTCTGAGGACAGCTATGCGGCCGACAGCCGGGTCGGCGGTGAACGGCTCCGGGTGGAGGGGAACTTCGCCCCGTAGAGCCCCTGAGACACCCGAATCCGGGCTGCCTTGATCCCTGGCAACTTTTCCGCACCTGGCGGCGACCACTCGACGCAATGTCTCACCCCCGTGCAAGGAAAAGCGACATGACTCAACGAGTTGGGCGACGCATTCGTCACCGCAAGACCCTCAGCCGCCGGCGGGCCGTGATCAGCGGTATCGCGGCGTTCGGGCTGACCGGAGCCGCCATCGCGACGAGTTCGCTGCTGTCACCCGCGAGCGCCGCCGACCCGTGGCCCACACCGAACGGCAGCACACCCGTCACCAAGACCATCGAGGTGTCCGGCACCCTGGACGGCAAGCTCAAGCGCCATTACGGCAGCGGAGACCTGGGCGACGGAGGCCAGGGCGAGGGCCAGGACCCCCTTTTCAAGCTGAAGGACGGGGCCGTGCTCAAGAACGTCGTCCTCGGCTCCCCCGCTGCGGACGGCATCCACTGCATGGGCAGCTGCACACTGCAGAACGTCTGGTGGGAGGATGTCGGCGAGGACGCCGCCACCTTCAAGGGGAAGTCCGCGAAGTCCGTGTACACGGTGCACGGCGGCGGTGCACGGAAGGCCGCCGACAAGGTCTTCCAGTTCAACGGCGCGGGCAAACTCGTCGTCACCAGGTTCCAGGTGGCCGACTTCGGGAAGCTGGTGCGCAGCTGCGGGAACTGCTCCACCCAGTACAAGCGCACCATCATCCTCAACGACGTGGATGTGACGTACCGCGGCACGTCCGTGGTAGGCATCAACTCCAACTACGGGGACACCGCCGCGCTGCGGAACATCCGTATCCACGGCGACCAGGGCAAGAAGATCAAGCCGTGCGTCCGGTACCGGGGCAACGACACCGGAGACGAGCCGGTGGAGACGGGCAGCGGCCCGGACGGCACGTACTGCCGCTACTCGGCCTCGGACATCACGTACGACTGACCTCCCGCTTTCGCGCGCCCAGCGGACTGGAGGTCTTGATCCGCAAGGCCGCCGTCGATTCTGTCCCCGCAGGGCGCGGTGGCACGCGCCGGTCCATGCCGGCGCGTGCCACCTTGCGGTGACTCAGGTCTTCTTCCCGCGTGCCGTCATGGCGCGTTGGATCAGGATGAAGGCGCAGAGCAGCACCCCGGTGGCGATCTTCGTCCACCATGAGCTGAGCGTTCCCTCGAACTGGATGATGCTCTTGATCAGGCCCAGGACGAGCACCCCGAACAGGGTGCCCAGCACATAGCCGGAGCCGCCGGTGAGCAGCGTGCCGCCGATCACCACCGCGGCGATCGCATCGAGTTCCATCCCGACGGCGTGCAGCGGGTCACCGGACTGGATGTACAGCGTGAACAGGAGCCCGGCCAGTGCCGAGCAGAAGCCGCTCACCGTATACACAGCGATCTTCGTGTCGCCCGCCGGAAGGCCCATGAGCAGGGCCGATTGCTCGTTCCCGCCGATGGCGTACACCCGGCGTCCCAGGCGCGTGTAGTGCAGTACGGAGTACGCGGTGGCGAGGACGATCAGCGAGACCACGGCGCCGATCGACAGGAACGATCCGCCGGGCAGTGTCACCTGGGTCTGGGCGAGACTGCCGATGGAGGGGTCGGTGATGGAGATGGACTCCTTGCTGATGACCAGGCACAGACCGCGGAAGAGGAAGAGCCCGGCGAGCGTCACGATGAAGGGCTGGATCTCGAAGTTGTGGATCACATAGCCCATCAGGAAGCCACCGAGGGACCCCACACCCAGCGCGATGGGTATCACCACAAACAGCGGAACGTCCTGACGCTCCACCAGCCACGCCGTCAGCATGGTGGTGAAGCCGATGACCGAGCCGACGGACAGGTCGATTCCGCCCGACAGGATCACGAAGGTGGCACCGACGGCGGCGACCAGCAGGTAGCCGTTGTCGATGAACAGGTTCATGAACACCTGCGGTTCGGCGAACCCGTAGTTCTGGTACCGGCTCAGACCGGCGGCGTACATCGCCAGGAACAGGGCCGCCGTCACCAGGACGGGCAGCCGCCGGTCGCCCAGCAGGCGGGTGGTCCTGGCGTTCACAGGAGTACGGGTGTCGGTGGCCGCGCTCATCGCGACACCTCCATCTCGGGAGCGGTCTCGACCACCGCGGCGGTCTCCACCGGGGCTGGGGTCTTCGTGCCGCGCGACCTGGCGCCGAAGACCTTGGCGCGGAACTTCGGGGACTGCAGAAGGCAGACGATGATGACGACGGCGGCCTTGAAGACGAGGTTGGTCTGGGTCGGTACGCCAATGGTGTAGATCGTGGTGGTCAAGGTCTGAATGACGAGGGCGCCGATCACCGTGCCACTGATGGAGAACCGGCCGCCCAGAAGCGAGGTTCCGCCGATCACCACGGCGAGGATCGCGTCGAGCTCGATCCACAGACCGGCGTTGTTGCCGTCCGCGGCCGAGGTGTTGGAGCTGATCATCAGGCCGGCGATGCCCGCGCACAGCGCGCAGAACACGTACACCATGATCTTGATGCGGCGGGCCCTGATGCCCACCAGGCGGCTGGCCTCGGCGTTGCCGCCGACCGACTCGACCAGCAGTCCGAGCGCCGTGCGGCGGGTCAGCACCACGGTGACGGCCACGACGGCGGCCACCACGAAGATGGAGAAGGGCAGCGTCAGCCAGTATCCGCCGCCGATCAGTTTGAACGGATCGCTGTTGACGGTGACGATCTGCCCGTCCGTGATCAGCTGGGCGACACCACGCCCGGCGACCATGATGATCAGCGTGGCGATGATCGGCTGGATCCCCATCCTGGCGACCAGCACACCGTTCCAGAGGCCGCACACCAGCGCGGCCACCAGCGCCAGGCCCAGCGCGAGCAGGACACCGGACACGCTGTTCTGGTCCGTCTCGCCGCTGATGGACAGACAGGCCAGGGCCCCGGCGATCGCGACCACCGCACCGACGGAGAGGTCGATGCCGCCGGTGGCGATCACCAGGGTCATGCCGACGGCCACCAGGATGAGCGGTGAGCCGAACAGCACGATCGAGACGAGGCTGCCGTAGAGGTGGCCGTCCCTCAGATGGATCGAGAAGAAGTCAGGCGTGAAGGGGACGTTGACGAGCAGCAGTCCGACCAGGACCGCGACCGGCCAGAAGAGCCGGTGATGCGTCACCGCACGCCATCGGGAAGTGGTGCTCACTGGTGCTCTCCGCTCGCGATGGTCTCCAGGATCCGGCTCGGAGTGATTTCGGGCCCGTTGGCCAGCCGCGCCACCAGCCGACGGTCGCGCAGCACTCCGATGGTGTGACTGAGCCGGAGTACCTCCTCCAGCTCGGCAGCGATGTACAGCACGGACATGCCCTCCTCGGAGAGTGAGACCACGAGTTTCTGGATCTCGGCCTTCGCGCCGACGTCGATACCGCGCGTCGGCTCGTCCAGGATCAGCAGCTTCGGCTGTGTGATCAGCCAGCGGGCCAGCAGCACCTTCTGCTGGTTTCCGCCGCTCAGCGCGCCGACCCTGGCCTCCGGATCAGCGGGCCGGATGTCCAGCGCTCGGATGTACTTGGCGACGAGTTCGTCGCGCTGGGAGACCGGGATGGGCCGGGTCCAGCCGCGCGCCGCCTGCAGTGCGAGGATGATGTTCTCCCGTACGGTCAGGTCGGGGACCAGGCCCTCGGTCTTGCGGTTCTCCGAGCAGAACGCGACGCCCGCGGCGATCGCGTCGTTCGGAGCGTGGAGCGAGACCTGTCGCCCGCCCACGGCCAGCTTCCCGCTGTCCGGCTGGTCGGCGCCGAAGAGCAGCCGGGCGAGTTCGGTGCGGCCCGACCCGAGCAGCCCGGCGAGCCCGATCACCTCGCCCGACCGGATCTCCAGGTCGAAGGGGGCGATGCGGCCGGTCTTGCCGAGGCCCTCCGCGGTGAGCAGCGAGTCGCCGACGTCGGACCGCAGTTGGTGGTCGTGGAGCTCCTCCAGCTCGTCCAGGTCCTTGCCGATCATGAGCTTGACCAGCCCCATCTGGTCCAGGTCACGGACCATGTGCTCGCTGACCAGGGTGCCGTTGCGCAGAACGGTCATCCGGTCGCAGACCTCGTAGATCTGGTCGAGGAAGTGCGACACGAAAAGGATCGCCACGCCCTCGTTCTTGAGGCGCCGCATCAGGGCGAACAGCTCCAGGACCTCGTCGCGGTCGAGGCTGGAGGTCGGCTCGTCCAGGATCAGCACCTTGGTGCCCGCGCCGCGGCCGTCGCCGGTGCCCACGGCCCGTACGATGGCCACCAGTTGCTGCACGGCCAGCGGGTACGAGCCCAGCGGCGCGGAGACGTCGAGATCGAGGCCGAGCCGGTCCACCAGCTTCGCGGCCTCCTGGCGCAGCTGCTTCCACTGGATCCGGCCCGCGCGGGTCGGTTCACGTCCGATGAAGACGTTCTCCGCCACCGAGAGGTTGGGGCAGAGGTTGACCTCCTGGTAGACCGTGCTGATGCCGGCCTGCTGCGCCTGCAGCGGGCTGGCGAACCGCACGGACCGCCCGTCGAGGGTGATGGTGCCGGCGTCCAGCGAGTGGACCCCCGTCAGCACCTTGATGAGGGTGGACTTCCCGGCACCGTTCTCGCCAAGCAGGGCGTGGATCTCGCCGGGGAAGAGCCGGAAGTCGACGCCCGACAGAGCCCGTACTCCCGGAAACTCCTTGAATATGCCCGTCATCTCAAGGACGGGCAGTGGCTCTGCCATGGCAGCGCTCCTCGTGGAATTCGTTCACGGCCGGCGGGAGCCCCTGGCCGACGTGCTCGGCCGGAGGCTCCCTGCCGCGGTTGTCCGGTCAGTACTTGCGCTTCGGAAGGGCGGCCTTGGCCTGCTCCTGGGTGAAGTCGGCCTCCTTGGTCTTGATCCACCGCCCAACCGACTCGCCGGCGTGCACCTTCTTCACGACGTCCATCAGTTGGGGGCCGAGCAGCGGGTTGCACTCGGCGATGGCGTTGATCTTGCCCTTCGACATGGCGACGAAGCCGTCGCGGACGCCGTCGATCGACACGATCAGGATGTCCTTGCCGGGCTTCTTGCCCGCCGCCTCGATGGCCTGGATGGCGCCGATGGCCATGTCGTCGTTGTGCGCGAACAGCACGTCGATGTCCGGATGGGCCTGCAGGAAGGCCGCCATGACCTGCTTGCCGCCGGCCCGGGTGAAGTCACCGGTCTGGCTGGCCACGATCTTCCAGTCCGGGTGCTTCGCCTTCATGACCTTGGCGAAGCCCTTGGCCCGCTCGATCGCCGGGGCGGCACCGGTGGTGCCCTCCAACTGTGCGATCTTCACGGCGCCCTTGTGGCCGGCCTTTTCGAGAACCTTCTCCAGCAGCACCGCTGCGCGTTCGCCCTCGGCTGTGAAGTCCGAGCCGACCAGCGTCACGTACAGGGATGGGTCGGAGGTCTCCACCGAGCGGTCGGTGAGGACGACGGGAATCTTCGCGGCCTTGGCCTCCTTCAGGACCGCGTCCCAGCCGGTGACGACCACCGGCGAGAAGGCTATGACGTCCACCTTCTGGGCGATGTAGCTGCGGATCGCCGAGATCTGGTTCTCCTGCTTCTGCTGGGCGTCGGAGAACTTGAGGGAGACGCCCTGCCACTTGGCCGCTTGCTTCACGGACAAGCTGTTGGCCGTCCGCCAGCCGCTCTCCGAGCCGACCTGGGAGAAGCCCAGGGTGATCCCCTTGCCGGTCCCGTAGGTGGAGCCGGTGGAGTCATCCTCCTTGGCGCAGGCTGCGAGCCCGCCCGCGGCCGCCACGCCGACTGCCGCCGTGATGAAATCGCGTCTGTTGAGCATGGTGTCTTCTCCTTTGAGGTGCCGGCCCGGAACGGACCCGCTGGCACTTGTACGGGGAAAGGCCGGACTACGTTCAGCCTGTCGATCATTGTTCGAAATACCGGTCACATAGGACCGGGGATGGGTGGCCGGTCCGCGTCAGGGCGAGTTGACTCTGAGCATCAGGGTGGGTGCCCTGAGGTACTGGCACGAACGACGAGTCGGGGTTCGATGACGGTCCGAGGCGTTCCGGCCGGGGCATGGCCCTCGATCCGGTCCAGCAGCAACCGGATACTCCGCTCGCCCACCGCGGAGAAGTCCTGCCGGACCGTGGTCAGCGGGGGAGCGAAGAACTCCGACTCCGGGATGTCGTCGAAGCCGACCACCGCGACGTCATCGGGAGTTCCCACGCCCGCTTCGCGCAGCGCCCGCAACAGGCCCAGCGCCATCTGGTCGTTGGCCACGAAGACCGCGGTCAGGCCGCGACCTGCCCAGCCGAGCAGTTCCCGGCCCGCCTGGTAGCCCGACAGCGGACTCCAGTCCCCCCTCAGTAGCGGGGGTGGCTCGATACCTGCCGCTCCGAGAGCCGCCCGCCACCCGGCCGCCCGGTCCTCCGCCTCCAGCCAGTCCTCAGGGCCCGCGACATGCCAGACCTTGCGGTGGCCGACCTCCAGGAGATGACCGGTGGCCAGCTGTGCACCCAGGTTCTGGTCCACACTGATGCTGGGGATCCCCATGGCGTGGCCGCTCCCCACGATCACCACCGGAAAGGGGTGGCGGAGTTCAGCCAGGGCAGCGACCGCCGACCGGTGCGGGGCGATGGCGACCACTCCCTCCACCCCACCCTCGCTGAGGTGGTCCAGGGCCTCGGACAGCTTCCCCACGGTCAGCCTGCGCAGGCTGACCGTGGAGACGAGGTATCCCTCGGCGCGTGCCGCCTCCTCAAGCCCGAACAAGGTGCTCGCCGGGCCGTAGAGGGTGGTGTTGGAAGCGACCACCCCGAGAGTCCGGGTGCGCCGAGTGGCCAGGGCCCGTGCGGAGGAGTTGCGGCGGTAGCCCAACTCTTCGATCGCGCGCAGCACCTTGGTGCGTGTCCCGTCCCGCACGTTGGGGTGGTCCCCCATCACGCGGGAAACGGTCTGGTGGGACACCCCGGCCAGCCGTGCGACATCGGCCATGGTCGGTGGCCGAAGCGGCGGTTGTGCCACGGCGGTACTCCTTGGACGGTTCGTGAACGCGAGAGTCATTGTGAGCGCTAACAATTCACGGCGGTCAAGAGGTCCCACAGAAAGGGAGGCGTCACGTTTGGGTAACGTGACCGAGGGCCACTGCAGAGTGGAGTTGAGCGCTCAGGTTCACGTCCCGACTCAGCGCCGAGACATCACGCTGTGTCTAGTTCCGTGGAAATCAGCTGATGGGTGGAGCCGTTCGGCTGGAGATCGGTGGAAGAGCGGGCCGACAGCCGGGGTGAGTTCCGCCCGCACCTTCAAGGTCTACTCAACCGAACGAGCAGGGCCGTGGGTGTGCGCGGCAGTGACACGGTGAGCGCCGACCGGTCCGCGTCCCAGACGGCCGTCCCGGCCGGTGCCGACGGGTGCAGGATCTCCGCAAGGACAGCACTGCCCGCCAAGTGGGGGATGGGAACGGCGAGTTCGGAGCGACCTTCGTCGCCCGGACGGCGCCAGACCGACACGTACGAGTGGCCCCCGGGCACCCGCATCCCCAGGGCCAGCCACTCGTCCGTCCATCCCGGCAGCCCGAGCGGCCAGAACGGCACGGCCTCCGCCAGATCGCCGCGAATCGACTTGTACGTCATCACTGCGTCTCTTACCAGGGCGAGTTGGTCAGGTGACATCCGGTTCAGGTGACCGGAGAGATGGATACGGCCCAGAAGCGCCCCGCCCAGCGTGAACGAGATCTCGTCGTCGCTGAACTCCGGCTGCGGGTATGCCCACACTGCGCCCTGTTCCGGCGGTACGGCGGTCGGGGCAGAGGCCGCGATCGGCGGATAGCGCAGCAGATCCTGCTGGTCGCTGGTGGACTGGAGCTGGGCGACGGCCAGCGAGGCACCGTCCATGCGCATGCCGCCCGAGGCGCAGTTCTCGATGACCAGGCCCGGGTGCCGGTCCAGGACCTCCGACAGCCACTCCAGGTAGGCCTGGGCATGGCCCAGCAGCCCGTCGCCGGGGGAGAGGTCCCCGGGGGCGCACGTGCCCGGATCGACCACGATGTTGTAGTCGAGCTTGAGGTAGCCCACCCCCCAGTCGCCGACCATCCGGTCGACGGTCTTGTCGAGGTGCGCTCGGGCCGCCGGGTGCCGGAGATCCAGCTGGTGGCGGCCCTGTTCGGTGATGCGTACGCCGTCGCGCCGGAAGAAGGCGTCCGGCGGCAGCGCGGACGCGACCGGGCTGCGTACGCCGACGACCTCCGGCTCCAGCCACAGCCCCGGCACCATGCCGCGCTCGCGGATCCGGTCCAGGACGGCCCGGATACCGCCGTCCGGGAAGCGGCGCGGCGAGGGCAGCCACTCGCCCACGCTGTCCCACCAGCCCTGCGTGTCCTCGTCGTACCAGCCGGAGTCGATGCAGAAATACTCCGCCCCGGCCTCGGCCGCCGCGTCGATCAGCGGGAGCAGCTTCTGGGTCGTCGGGTCGCCCATCAGCGTGTTCATGTAGTCGTTGAAGACGACGGGCAGGGCGGTGTGGTCCGGGTGCGGGCGGCGGATGGTACGCCGGTACGCGGTGAGGGCGGCCAGGGCGCCGTCGAAGCCGGTGCCGAGGGCGAGGGCGGCCGGGACGGTGGTGAACTCCGCGCCGGGCTCCAGGCGGACGCGCCACTGGTGCTCGGCGTCCGTGGGGCCGTTCAGCGCGAGACACGTGTGGTGGGCGCGTTCGCCGAGGTCCCAGCGCCAGCCGGCCGGGGACTCGATCTGCCACAGCCAGGCCCGTTCCGTGGTGGGCTCGACCAGGGCGCCCATGGAGAGGTGGCCGTCAGTCGACCAGCTGCCGCGTCCGGCGACGACGAGGGCGGCGCGACTGTCGTGCTGGTGTGCGTCGACGCTGATGTCCGCGACGGTGTCGCGCAGCGGCTCGGCGTACCAACGGCACTCCGCGAGCCAGTCGTTGCGGGCGCGCAGCACCAGAAGGGCGTCGGGGGAGGGGAGGGCGCCGGCGAGCAGGCTGCTGACGGACTGGACGACGAGGGGTTCGTCGCCGTCGTTGCGGAGCCGGACGCGGGAGCGCAGCACGGGTACGCCGTCGGGCGAGGACAGCTCGACGAAGGCCGTCAAGGCGGTCACCGGGTCGTGGAGTTCGATACAGAGCCGGTGCCAGGTGTCGTCCCGGCTCGTGGTGACGGTCTTGTGGCGCAGCCGCGTGCCGAACGCCGTACCGGTGAAGCGCGGGCCGGACCAGCCGCTGCCGTGTCCGAGAGCGGTGAGGTCGACGAGGGGGAGAGGCGCGTTGGGGTCGGACCGGGGCTCGGAGTCACCAGGGCGGGCCAGCGTGACCAGCCGCAGCGTCCCGTCGGGGCCGGTGGCGAACTCCGTGTCGAGCGCCGAGTGACCCCACGTCAGCTTCCCCGGGACGTCGGTGCCCCCGCCTGCGGTGCCCGTGTGCGCCGTACCGGTCAACGTGTTCCCCCTTCTGAGACTGAAGAGCCCGCCGGTGCGCCGCAACGCCCGTACCTGCGGCCCGGGTCACTCGCGTGAATCCATCGCTACGGAGTCTTGACGACCAATGTGTGACCGGTCACAATCCTCGCATGGATGTGACCGGTCACACAAGGCGCCAGGCGAGTATCCGGGATGTCGCCACCGCAGCCGGCGTCTCGTACCAGACAGTCTCCCGGGTGATCAACAGTCATCCCAGCGTCAAGCCGTCCACCCGGGAGCGGGTCCTCGCCGCCATCGAGGAACTCGGATTCCGGCGCAGCGCCACCGCGCTCGCGCTGGCCAGCGGGCGCAGCCGCCTGGTGACCGTACTCACCGCCAACACCACGCACTACGGCTATGCGTCGATCCTCCAGGGCATCGAGGAAGCCGCCCGCGCCGCCTCGTACTCGGTCGGGATCGGCGTACTCGAATCAGCCAAGGAGCCCGCCGTCACCGCCGAGGTGCAGCGGGCCGCGGACGCGGGCGGCGGACTGATCGTGATCGCCTACGATCCCGCTGGGGTACGGGCCTTGGGTGCCGTCCCTCCGGAACTGCCGGTCGTCGGTGTGGTCGAGACCCCGGCCAGCCCGCCCGGCGGCGACCGCCCCTGGGTGTGGACGGATGACCGCGAGGCCGCCCACGAGGCGACCCGTCATCTCCTGTCCCTCGGCCACGAGACCGTGCACTACGTCGCCATTCCGTCGAGCACCCGCCGCACCAGCGCCCGTACCACCGGCTGGCGGCAGGCCCTGCGCGAGGCCGGCGCCCCGGAAACCTGGCCGGTGCAGGGAAGCTGGGGACCCGGGGGCGGGTACGCCGCGGGGCGGCGGCTCGCGAAAGACCCGGCCGTCACCGCGATCCTGTGCGGCAACGACGACCTCGCACTCGGGGTGATCCGCGCCCTGCACGAGGCGGGCCGGGCGGTGCCGGGTGAGGTCAGCGTGGCCGGTTTCGACGACGCCCCGCACTCGGCGTATCTCACGCCGTCACTCACGACCGTACGCCTGGACTTCACCGGCCTCGGGCGGGCAGCCTTCGGCCTGCTGCACGGGGTGCTGGAGGAGTTCGCGCCGGTGGCCCCGCACCCGGTGTCCGTACCGGAGCTGGTGGTGCGGGAGAGCTCGGGGTCGCCGCCGCCCCATCCACAACCATGCACGCCCCCCTCTCAGTGAGGCAGAGAAACCGCCATGAACAGAGTCCTCCCCGTCCTGGCCTTGATATGCGCCGCCGCCCTGGCCGCCACCGCCTGCAGCGACCCCACCGCGGGCAGCGCCGGTGACGCGGACAAAGCCGGCACCAAGACCGAGGTCGACCCAACAGCCCGCCTGGACGGTGTGAAGCTGACCATGTGGACGGCGCAGAACACCATCAACGCGCCCAAGCAGGTCGTCGAGGCCTTTGAGAAGGCCACCGGCGCCACGGTCGAGAGGCAGGCCATCCCCGACCTCTACGAGCAGAACGTGCCGACCAAGCTGGCTTCCGGCGACCGGCCCGACCTGATGTTCTGGCAGCCGTCCATCTCCACGCTCCCGTTCATCCAGCCCCAGCAGAACCTGCTCACCCTGGACGGCGAGCCCTGGGAGTCCAAGCTGGGCGACACCGAGCGCTCGCTCGGCATCATCGACGGCAAGCGGTACGCGGCGATTGTCACCAGCCCGGCCATGCTCGGCATCTACTACAACAAGGACGTCTTCAAGAAGGCCGGGATCAGCGAGCAAGACTTCCCGGAGTCGTACGACGAACTGCTGGCCCTCGGCCAGAAGGTCGTGGACAAGACGGACGCGGCCGGCTTCTACGAGGCCGGCGGCGACAAGTGGCCGCTCCAGTGGCAGATGCAGGTCCAGCTCACTGACCTCGACAAGCAGTGGTGGGCCGACCTCAACAAGAACAAGGAGAAGTGGACCGACCCGGTCGTCGTCAATGCCGTCAAGAAGTACCAGGAGAAGCTGCTCGGCGCCGGCCTCGCCCAGAAGAACTACAAGACGGGCACCTTCACCGGCCAGGCCGATGCGCTGTGGAAGGGCGAGGTGGGCATGGTCCTGAACGTCACCTCCTTCCAGAGCCAGCTCCAGGCCAAGTACTCCACCGCGGAGATGGACAAGAAGATCGGCTGGTTCCCGGTCTCCAACTCCTCGGCCACCGGCATGTACTCACCCGACCAGACGAACGGGGTCGTCGCCTTCAAGACCGGCGACGAGAAGCGGCAGAACGCCGCCCGCCAGTTCCTCGCCTTCTGGCTCGGCCCGGACTACGACGACTACATCAGGGCGATGAAGATCCCGTCCGTGCAGCCGTCCGTGCCCACCCCGAACGGGCTCCCCGAGACGTCCAAGGCCCAGGTCGAGGCGCTGCCCACCGCCAGCGGCGTCTTCCAGGCCAAGGCCATCGTCGCCCCGGACACCCACCTCTACCTCGCCGACATGATCTTCGGGAAGAAGACGCCCAAGCAGGTCGCCCAGGCCATTCAGGACCAGTTCGCGCAGGTGGCCAAGGCCCAGGATGCGCCCGGCTTCTGACCGCGGCCGGACCCGTGGTCGACCCGGGGGGAAGAATTGATGGCCCACGCCGACACGCACACCGACACCGTCGTACGCCGTACGCACGGGAAGACGCCGGCACTCTCCTGCGCCCCGCAGCAAGAGAAGCAGAAGAAGGTGGGACGGCTGCCCCGCGCGGCCGTCCACCACCCCTGGTGGTTCGCGCTGCCCGCGATCGTCGTCTTCGTGGCCTTCTTCCTGGTGCCCAACCTCCTCAACTTCTACTATCCGTTCACCAACTGGTCCTCGTACCACGCGGACATCGCCTTCACGGGCCTGGACAACTTCAGGACCGTCGCCGAGGACGGCTCCCTGCTGGGAGCGCTGCGCACCACCCTGCTGTACGCCGCGCTGGCCGCCCTGTTCCAGAACGGCTTCGGTCTCGTCCTGGCCCTGCTGCTGGAGCAGGACACCCGTTTCAACCGGTTCTTCCGGGCGGTCTTCTTCCTCCCGGTGCTCATCTCGGCGCTCGCCGTCGGCTATGTCTTCCAGGCACTGCTGAACCAGGACGGCGCGCTCAACCAGGCCCTGGGCACGGACCTCCCGTGGCTGGGCTCCACCGCCTGGACCCTGGTGGTGGTCACGGTCATCCACGGCTGGAAGTGGATGGGCCTGTCCATGCTGATCTATCTGGCCGGGCTCAAGGGCATCCCGGGCGACATGCTGGAAGCGGCCAAGATGGACGGCGCCGGGCCCTGGCGGACCTTCTGGTCGGTGCGCTGGCCCATGCTCGCGCCCGCCGTCACCTTCAATGTGACGACGGCGCTCATCGGCTCGATGAACACCTTCGACATCGTGCAGGCCACCACGGGCGGCGGCCCGGCCGCCTCCACCGAGGTCTTCAACATCTACATGTTCCGGATCTTCGGACAGGGCCTCTACGCGCAGGCCTCCGCGATGAGCCTCGTCCTGTTCCTGGTGGTGGTCGCCGTCGCGATCCCGCTGGTCATCGGGCTGCGCCGAAGGGAGCAGATGCTGTGACCGCCACCCATGTGGCTTCCCCTCGTGTGTCTCGCACTCATGCGTCTCCCACCCATGTGTCCCCGCTGTGGCGTTACGGACGCCCGGCCCTCGTCCTGCTGCTCGCCGGGCTCGCCGTCGGCGTACCGCTGTGGCTGGTCGCCGTCACCTCGGCCAAGCCACAGGCCGAGGCGATCGAGCCGAACCTCGACCTGCCGCAGCAGTGGCAGCCCGCGAGCAACTACGAGGACGCCGTCGCCCAGGGCGAGATGTTCCGCGGCTTCTTCAACTCCCTTCTGGTCGTGGTGCCGTCGGTGGTGCTGGTGCTGATCCTGGGCGCAGGCGCCGCCTGGGTCTTCGCGCGCCGCACGTCGAAGCTGGTCTCGGCGGCGTACGCACTCACCATCAGCGGACTGCTGCTGCCGCCCGCCGTCATCACCATCGTCATGGAGCTGCGGCAGCTCGGCCTCGCGGGCACCAGTCCCGGAATGATCGCCGTCTACACCGGGATGTATCTGTCCACGTCGATCTTCTTCATGACCGGGTTCATCCGGGCCATCCCCATGGAGCTGGAAGAGGCCGCGCGGATGGACGGGGCCAAGCCGCTGTGGATCTTCCTGCGGATCATCCTTCCGCTGCTCCGACCGGTGATCGCCACCGCCACGATCATGGTGATGCTCTACGCCTGGAGCGACATCTTCTACGCCTTCTTCGTCCTCGGCGGGGGAGAACAGGCGACCCTGCCGCTCAACCTCTACAAGGTCGCCAGCGCCCAGCTCTACCTCGACAACTGGCATCTCGTCTTCGCGTACGTCGTGGTGATGAGCCTGCCCATGGTCGCTGTGTTCCTGGTGGCCCAGCGAAAGATCGTGTCCGGAATCACCAGTGGAGCCGTCAAATGACTGGAGGTCCAGCGTGACCACGACCCGTACCAGCGGTATACGACCACGTATACGCCGTATACGCAGCGGACCACGCGTGGCGGCGGTCGCCGCCGCACTCGCCCTGGGAGTCGCCGCCTTGGCTGGCACACTTCCGGCAGCAGAGGGCGCGTCCGCCGCGCCCCAGACCATCGCCGTCGACCTCGGTGCCTCCGAGGGGTCCGTGCTGCGCGGCGCCAACGGCGCGCTGTACGGGCTCAGCGACGACGGAGTGCCCAGCGACGCCATGCTGGAGCCGCTGAAGCTCACCACCGCCTCGCAGAAGGCGGAGGGCGGCCTCCAGCACCCCAACGGTGACGCGATCACCGTCTCCAAGTCCTTCTTCCGCAACGGTGGCAAGGACGTCCTGGTGATGATGCAGGACATTTACGCCAAGTGGCCGTACGAGGACCTCGGCATCGCGGACTACCTCACCAAGGTCGAAAAGATCACCAAGGATGTGGCGGCCGCCGAGAACAGCCACCGTTTCGTCTATATCCCGTTCAATGAGCCGGATCTGATCTGGTACGGGCTCGACGCGAGCAACCCCGACACCTACCGCGCCAACCGTGACCGTTTCCTGCGCGACTGGAAGACCGTCTACCAGCGCATCCGCTCCATCGACCCGGACGCGCGCATCGCAGGCCCCAACGAGGCCAACTACGACCGCCGGTTCCTGCCCGACTTCCTCGCCTACGCGAAGGCGAACAAGGTGCTGCCGGAGGTCATGACCTGGCACGAGCTGAACCCCAACTCGCTCCGGAACTTCCAGGGCAACCTCGACCACTACCGCTCCATCGAGAAGGCCGCAGGCATCGGGCCGCTCACGGTCAACATCGACGAGTACGCCAACCGCCGGGACCTGTCCGTGCCGGGTCAGCTGGTGCAGTGGGTCTCCATGTTCGAGCGGAACAAGGTCTACGCCGACCAGGCCTACTGGGACGCCGCCGGCAACCTCGACGGCAATGTGGTGCGCACCAACATCCCCAACGGCGGCTGGTGGTTGTTCCGCTGGTACGCCGGGATGACCGGCAACACCGTCAAGGTGACGCCGCCTCAGGCCAACGCCGTCGACACCCTTCAGGGCATGGCCTCCCTGGACAGCTCACGTCGCCAGGCCCAGGCCATCGTGGGCGGCGCGGCCGGTGACGCGGATGTGGTGGTGAAGAACGTCAAGAGCGGCGTCTTCGGCTCGTCCGTGGTGGCGACCGTCGCCGAGGCCGCCTGGTCCGGCTACGAGGGCCAGCACGCGGCGCCCCGCGTGCTCGCCCGTACGAAGCTCACGGTCGGCTCGGACGGCAGCGTGTCCGTGCCGCTGCGCGGCATGAACAAGATGTCCGCGTACCGGATCGTGCTCACCCCGGCCGGCTCCGGAACCCCCGCCGCCGCTTCGGTCCCCTGGACAGCCTCGTATGAGGCCGAGAACGCGAAGATCACCGACGGCCAGGTCTACACCCAGGGCACGGTGGGCAACGCCAACGGCTACGCCGCCTCCGGCACCAAGGACGTCGGGTCCCTCAACAAGGCCGACAGCAAGGTCGAGTTCACGGTGACCGTGCCCCGCACCGGCTCCTATGACCTGGCGATCCTGTACGGCAACCAGGCCGGCACCCCGGCCACCCAGAAGCTGACCGTCGACGGCGGTACCGCCACGAGGGTGGCCTACCCGTCCACCGAGAACTGGACCTACCGCGCCAAAAAGGACGTGACGGTCCAGCTCAGCGCCGGCACCCACACGCTGACGTTGGCGCGTGACACCGCCGAGGTCACCCTCGACCGCGTCGACCTCACCGAACACCGCACCCACCAGGCGGCGTACGAGGCGACCCTGGCCGATGTCTCCGGTCGGCCGTCCTTCGACTACTCGTCGTCCGCTGGAGTCGGTACCGGCGCCCTGGTTCTGGGCTCGGGCGACCGCGCGGTCTTCGACGTGTACGCGCCGCGCGACGGCTACTACACGGTGACCCCGCGCGCCACGGCTGCCGTCAAACTCGCCCTGCACGGTACGTCGCTCAGCGCGGGCCCCGGCGTCGGCCAGCGGCTGTACCTCGTCGCGGGCAACAACCGCATCACCGCCACCCCGAACGGCAGCGGCACGGTCTCCGTGAACTCCCTGGAGGTGTACGGCCAGGGCGACCCCCAGGGTGTGATATCCCGTGAGGGTGCCCAGGCGGCGCTGGCCGGCGGGGCGCGCCTCGTCGACAGCTCGTACGCCTCGGCGGGCAGCTACATCGGCTGGCTCGGCAACAGCGCCTCCAGCACCGCCAAGTTCACGGTCGACGCCCCCAAGTCCGGCCGCTACATGCTGGTCGTCCACTACTCCAACAACGACCGGCGCGACAACGGCCACGCCTACAACACCGACATCATTTCCCGCACCGCCGACGTCACGGTGGGTGCCACGACGAAGAAGGTGACCTTCAAAAACACCTGGAGCTGGGACGACTTCTGGACCTTGGGTGTCCCCTTCGACCTCAAGGAGGGCAGCAACACCATCACCCTGGCCAATCGGAGTGCCTGGGCCCCGAACATCGATCGGATCGAACTGGCCCCGCTCCGCGGCTAGTCCGTGTTCCAGGAGTCGTTGCCGCCGCTGGCCGGCCGCCCCGGGAACGTCCCCGGGCGGCCGGCCGGATCGCCTCGTCTGCGGACACGCCTTGGCGTTCCGGGGTCCGACTTCGGCCGCTGAACTTGTCTTGTCAGAAGCGTTGACGAACACCTCGGGCGGTCTTAGCTTCATCGCGTCGTACTTCGTACGTCATATATGAGACGCGATGCTCGAGACTCGCCTGCTGAGAGCGGCCACCTTCATGACCTTCGCCCCCACGCCGATCCCTTCCCGCACGCAGTACGTGCTGGAAGCGATCAAACGCCGCATCCTGACCGGGCAGTTGAGTCCAGGTCAGTCGCTCGTCGAAACGGAACTGGCCGCGCAGTTCGGGGTGTCGAAGACGCCGGTGCGCGAGGCGCTGAAGACGCTCGCCGGAACCGGGCTCGTGGTCATGAGCCAGTACAAGGGCGCGACCGTGCGCATGGTCGACGCGGCGATGGCGCGTGAGGTGTACGACGTGCGGTTGCTGCTCGAGCCCGAGGCCGTGCGCCGCACGGTCCGCCGCGGTGCCAGTGTCGACCACGCCCGCGAGGCGCTGTCCAGGGCCGCGGAGGCCGCCGACCCGGCGGACCGGTCGCTCGCCAACCGGGATTTCCACCGTGCGCTGTACCTGCCCTGCGGCAATCCGCTGCTCGGCCGGATGCTCGACGAGGTCCGGGACCAGGCCGCGCTCGTCTCGACGGTCGCCTGGGCGGCCGAGCCGTCCTGGGAGCGCGAGGCCGCCGAGCACGGGGAGATCCTCCGGCTGGTGAGGGCTGGGGACGCCGACGGGGCGGCCCAGGCGGTGCACGACCACATCGCCTCGTTCGTCGAACGGGCCTTTCCGGACGGGGGAGAGGACGCAGCGGCAGAAGGGGACAGGGCATGACCACACCCGCGTACGAGATGCACCGAGCGGCACTCGCGGAGGTCGTGGCCATCCCGGTGACCCCGTTCACCGAGGACGGCGGCCTCGACACGGCCGCCCACAGAGTCCTGCTGCAGCGGCTGCTCGGCGCCGGCGTACGGACGCTCACGCCGAACGGCAACACCGGCGAGTTCTACGCCCTCACCCCCCGCGAGCGCTATGCCGTCACGGAGGTGACCCTGGAGGAGGCGGGCGACGAGGCGGCTATCCTCGTCGGCATCGGGCACGACGTGCCGACCGCCGTCGCCGCCGCCCGGCACGCGCGCCAGGCGGGCGCCCACATGGTGATGGTGCACCAGCCCGTCCATCCGTATGTCTCGGCGGACGGCTGGGTCGACTACCACCGTGCCATCGCCGAGGCCGTCCCGGAACTCGGTGTCGTCCCCTACATCCGCGCCCCCCACCTGGCGGGCGGTCACCTCGCAGCGTTGGGCGAGGCCTGCCCCAACGTCATCGGCGTGAAGTACGCGGTGCCGGACGCGGCCCGATTCGCCGCCTTCGCCCGGGACGCGGGCCTGGACCGCTTCGTGTGGGTGGCCGGGCTCGCCGAGCCGTACGCCCCCTCGTACTTCTCAGCCGGAGCAACCGGCTTCACTTCGGGCCTCGTCAATGTCGCGCCCGAGATCTCCCTGAGCATGATCGAAGCGCTTCGATCTGGTGACTACCCGGCCGCCATGAAGGTCTGGGAGCAGATCCGGCGCTTCGAGGAGCTCCGCGCCGCCGAGGCCTCCGCCAACAACGTCACCGTCGTCAAGGAGGCCCTGGCCCAGCTCGATCTGTGCCGGCGCGACGTACGGCCGCCGAGCCGGCTCCTGGGGGAGGCCGAGCGCGCGGAGGTCGCCGCCATCGTGGGGGAGTGGGGCGTATGAGCACGCAGACCAGACGCCCCGATGAGCTGCGCAGCCACCAGTGGTACGGCACCGACGGCATACGGTCCTTCAGCCACCGCGCCCGGACCCGTCAGCTCGGCTACCTGCCCGAGGAGCACCTGGGCAAGCCGGTGATCGCCGTCCTGAACCCGTGGTCCGATATCAACCCCTGCCATGTGCACCTGCGCGACCGGGCCCAGGCCGTCAAGCGGGGCGTGTGGCAGGCGGGCGGTTTCCCGCTCGAGTTCCCGGTCTCGACGCTGAGTGAGACCTTCCAGAAGCCGACGCCGATGCTCTACCGCAACCTCCTCGCCATGGAGACGGAGGAGCTGCTGCGGTCCTACCCCGTTGACGGCGCCGTGCTGATGGGCGGATGCGACAAGACGATCCCCGCGCTGCTCATGGGCGCCGCCTCGGTCGGCCTTCCTACCGTGTTGGTACCGGCCGGACCGATGCTGCCCGGCCACTGGCGCGGCGAGACCCTCGGCTCCGGCACCGACATGTGGAAGTACTGGGACGACAAGCGTGCGGGCCTCATCGACGACTGCGACATGGCCGAGCTGGAATGCGGACTGGCCCGTTCGCCCGGTCACTGCATGACCATGGGCACCGCCTCCACGCTGGCCGCCGCCGCCGAGGCCCTCGGCGTCACACTGCCCGGCGCCTCCTCGATCCCTGCCGTCGACTCCGGGCACGAGCGGATGGCGGCCGCGTCCGGGATGCGGATCGTCGACCTCGTACACCGGGATGTGACGCTGTCGCACCTGCTGACACGGGACGCCTTCGAGGACGCGGTCACCACTGTCCTCGGGCTCGGCGGCTCGACCAACGCCGTGATCCATCTGATCGCGATGGCCGGGCGCGCCGGAGTGAAGCTGACGCTGGACGACTTCGACCGGATCGCCCGCACGGTGCCGGTGCTCGCCAACGTCCGCCCCGGCGGCGGCCCCTACCTGATGGAGGACTTCCACTTCGCGGGCGGCCTGCCCGGGTTCCTCTGTCGGATCACCGACCTGCTGCACCTGGACCGGCCGACCGTCGCGCACGCCACCCTGCGCGAACAGCTGCGCGGTGCCCGGGTCCACAACGACGACGTGATCCGCACCCGGGACAACCCGGTCGCGGACGAGGGCGGTGTCGCGGTGCTGCGCGGCAACCTCTGCCCGGACGGCGCGGTCGTCAAGCACCTCGCCGCCGAGCCGCACCTGCTCAAGCACACCGGCCCCGCGGTCGTCTTCGACGACTACCAGCAGCTGCAGCGCACCATCGACGACCCGTCCCTCGGCATCACCCCCGACCATGTGCTGGTGCTACGGGGCGCCGGCCCCAAGGGCGGCCCCGGCATGCCCGAGTACGGGATGCTGCCGATCCCGGACCACCTGCTCAGGCAGGGGGTGCGGGACATGGTGCGGATCTCCGACGCCCGGATGAGCGGCACGAGTTACGGCACGTGCGTGCTGCACATCGCGCCCGAGTCGTACGTCGGCGGACCCCTCGCCCTCGTCCGCACCGGCGACCTGATCAGCCTCGACGTCGAGGCGCGGACCCTGCGGCTGGACGTACCGGACGAGGAGCTGGAGCGTCGGCGGGCCGAGTGGACCCCGCCGCCCGAACAGTACGAGCGCGGCTACGGCGCCCTCTACAGTGAGCAGGTCACCCAGGCCGACACCGGCTGCGACTTCGCCTTTCTCGCGAAGCCGGGGAAGGTGCCTGATCCGTACGCGGGTTGAGCCCGCCGCCCCCCAAGCAGCTCCTTGCACAGCACTGTGGCCGATATGTCGAACAACGTTCGCGAAGCGCTTCACCTCGCACCGCCCGCACGTCCGCACGTCCGCACGTCCGCACGTCCCTGAGAACGGAGAGAAGAGTCATGGCCCCAGCCGCAGCCGTGGCCCAACCCCCGCCCCGGCGCCGCCCCGGTGCGACGCCGCGCCGACTGCCGTACCTGCTGATCGCGCCCGCCGTGCTGCTGATGCTGGGCTTCATCGCCTACCCGGTGCTCAGCGTCTTCTACTACAGCCTGCAGCACTACACCCCCACCAAACCATGGCGGAACGGCTTCGCCGGGCTGGAGAACTTCACCGCGATCCTCAGCGAGGACGAGCTGTTCTGGGGCACCCTGACGTTCAGCCTCAAGTGGGTCGTCGTCGAGGTGGGGCTGCAGCTCCTCTTCGGCCTGGCACTGGCGCTGATCGTCAACCAGAGCTTCGTCGGCCGGGCGCTGGCCCGTGCGCTGGTGTTCTCGCCGTGGGCCGTCTCCGGCGTTCTGACCTCGGCGATCTGGGTGCTGCTCTACAACTCCCAGACGGGCATGGCTCGTTACTTCGCCGACCTGGGCCTCGGCGAGTACGGCACCTCGTGGCTGTCGGACACCGCTACGGTCTTCCCGGCCGTGATCGTCGCCGAGCTGTGGCGCGGCGTGCCGTTCTTCGCGATCCTCATCCTCGCCGACCTCCAGTCCGTCTCGAAGGACCTGTACGAGGCGGCCGAGGTCGACGGCGCGAGCCGCATCCGGCAGTTCTTCCACATCACGCTGCCCCACTTGAAGGACGCGATCATCCTGTCCACCCTGCTGCGTGCCGTGTGGGAGTTCAACAACGTCGACCTGCTCTACACGCTCACCGGCGGCGGCCCCGCGGGCGAGACGACCACGCTGCCGCTGTACGTCGCCAACACCAGCGTCGACGCCCACAACTTCGGCTACGCATCCGCGCTGACCACGGTCGCGTTCGTGATCCTGCTCTTCTTCTCGATCGTCTACCTGCGACTGAGCAAGTTCGGGGGTGGCGACAAGTGATCACCAAGGACGCCGACACCGGGACCGCCGTGGTGCCGGGCCCCCGTGCCGAATCGGTCATGGGCGCGACCGTGCCGGCGCGCCCCGCCGGGGCCCGGCGCGCCTGGGACGAGGCCCCGCGCTGGCAGATCCACCTTCCGCTGACGATCTACCTGCTGTTCACGCTCGTTCCCCTCTACTGGATGCTGCTCTTCTCGCTGCGCCCGACCGGATCCACCTCATTGGTGCCCTGGCCGATGACCTTCGACCACTTCACGAAGGTGTGGACGGAGCGCAGCTTCGCGACGTACTTCCAGAACAGCCTGCTCATCGGCGCCGCCACGCTGGTGCTGACCACGGTCGTCGCACTCGCCGGCGGCTACGCGCTCGCCCGCTTCGACTTCCGCATGAAGAAGGGTTTCATGCTGGCCCTGCTGTGCTCCCAGTTCGTGCCGGGCGCGCTGCTGCTGGTGCCGCTCTTCCAGATCTTCGCCGAACTGCGCATGATCAACTCTCTGGGCAGTGTCGTCGTCGCGGAGACGGTCTTCCAGCTGCCGCTGTCGATGATCCTGCTCAGCGGCTTCATCAGGAACGTCCCCGCCTCCCTCGAGGAGGCGGCCTGGGTGGACGGCTGCTCCCGCTTCCGCGGCTTCTGTGCCGTCGTGCTTCCGCTGCTGCGCCCCGGCCTGATCGCCGTGGGCTCCTTCGCCTTCGTCCACAGCTGGAACCACTTCCTGTTCGCCCTGATGTTCCTCAGCAACCAGGAGAAGCAGACCATCCCCGTCGGCCTCAACACACTCATGGGCGCGGACAGCGTCGACCTGGGCGCGCTCGCCGCCGGCGGCGTCATCGCCGCCGTCCCCGTCGTGATCGTCTTCGCCTTCATCCAGAAGTGGCTGATCACCGGATTCAGCGCGGGGGCGGTGAAGGGATGACCACGACGCCCGCTCAGCCGCTGCCCGTCGTCCTCGCGGGGGCCCGGGGTCACGGCCGCTGGCATCTGCACAACATCCGTCGACTGGAGGAGAGAGGGCTCGTACGCCTCGCCGGCGTCTGTGAGCTCAAGGCCCTCACCGACGACGAACTCGACGGCTTCGGCACCCCCGAGCAGTCGGACGACTTCGACGCGCTGCTCGCCTCCACGGGCGCTCGCATCGCCGTGGTCTGTACGCCTATACCCAGCCATGCCGACCTTGCGCTCACCGCCGCAGAGCGCGGTGCGCACGTGCTGCTGGAGAAGCCGCCCGCGCCGTCGCTCACGGAGTTCCGACGCATCGTGGACGGCGTCGAACGGGCGGGCGTGGCCTGCCAGATCGGTTTCCAGTCGCTCGGTTCGCATGCGACGGCGGCCATCCGCGGCCGGGTGGCGAGCGGCGCGATCGGGGAGCCGTTGGGCATCGGAGCCGCCGGGGCGTGGGTGCGCGACGAGGCGTACTACCGTCGCGCCCCCTGGGCCGGGCAGCGCAGGCTCGACGGCGCCGACGTCGTCGACGGGGTGCTCACCAACCCCCTCGCGCACGCCGTCGCCACCGCACTCGCCCTTGACGGCACCACTGCGGCCGATGACGTCGCGGGCGTGGAGACGGAGCTCTTCCGCGCCAACGCCATCCAGTCCGACGACACCTCCTGCGTCCGCGTCACCACCGTGCGCGGCAGCCGGATCACGGTCGCCGCGACCCTCTGCGCCGAGCAGTCCGCCGAGCCGTACGTCCTGATCCACGGGACGCGCGGGCGGATCACGTTCTGGTACCGGCAGGACCGTGTGCTGCTGCAGCGCGCCCACGACGACGCTGAGGAGATCCAGTACGGCAGGACGGACCTGCTGGAGAACCTGGTCGAGCATCTGACGCTCGGCGTACGGCTGCTCGTACCGCCCGCCGCCACGGGCGCGTTCATGCGGGTCCTCGAAGCGGTTCGCCTGGCGCCCGACCCGGTGCAGCTGCCAATGTCCGCCTGGCGTACCGAACCGGCCGCCTCCCTGGCGGGCAGCCCGGCGCCCGTCCAGAGCGCGCCGCGCCGAGTCGTCCGCGGCATCGACGGCCTCGTCGCCGCCAGTGCCGACTCCCTCTCCCTCTACTCCGAAATCGGCGTCCCCTGGGCGCTTCCGGCGGAAGTGAACCACTCATGAGCACCATCATGTTGTTGCGCTGCTCGGGGCGGCCCGTCGGGCGGTACGTCTACCGGCCCGAGCTCGGCATCCGGCTCTCCCCCCGCCCCTATCTGCACCCCGTCTCCACGCTCCACGGGGTGACCGTCACCGAGCTGATGCCCGAAGACCATCCGCATCACCTCGGTGTGGGCGTCGCCGTGCCCGATGTGCGGGGACACAACTTCTGGGGTGGGCGTACCTACGTGCGCGGTCAGGGGCCGACCAATCTGGACAACCACGGAGTCCAGCGCCACCAGGGCTTCAACCTCCGGGACTCGGACGGGTTCGTGGAGGAGCTGAGCTGGGTCACGGGGGCGGGTCAGCTGCTGCACGAGCGCCGCACGGTGGCCGTCACCGAACTCACCGGCAGTGCCTGGGCACTGGACTTCACGTTCTGTCTCACCAATACAACGGCCGAGCTGCTGTCGATCGGCAGTCCCGCGATCAATGGCCGCCCAGGAGCCGCGTACGGCGGATTCTTCTGGCGCGCACCCAAGGAGGCAGCGGCCCCGACCGTGTTCACCGCCGTAGCCGAGGGGGAGGCCGCTGTGCACGAAAGCCGCGCCGGCTGGCTCGCGCTGAGCGGTGAGAGCTGGACCCTCGTCTTTGCGGGGGCGACCGCAGAGACCCGCCGTGACCCATGGTTCGTGCGCGCGGCCGAGTATCCGGGCGTCGGCTCCTCGCTCGCCCACGAAGAGCGGTTGCCGATCGAGCCCGGAGCCACCGTCGTACGGCGGATCGTCACCATCGTCGCCGACGGCCGCCTCGACCGCGGCGAGGCGGCGGCTCTCGTCCGCAAGGCGGTGACCGCATGACGCCCGCCCGGCTGCGCACCGACTGCACCCCGCCGCAATCCGGGACACACCGGTGCCACGGCCTTCCCCAGCTTCCGCATCACTCCCAGGAAAGAGAGCCGACCATGACCATCTTCCGCAGCAGCAGAGGGCACCGCGCGGTGCTCGCCTTCGCTCTCACCGTCGCCCTCGGGGCGAGCGCCGCCTGCGGCGACGACGGCAGCGGCGCCGCAGGGGACACCGGCAACGAGGGTTCCGGCAAGGGAGAGATCACCTTCTGGGACAACAACGGCGGTGTCCGGACCGACATTTGGAAGGACATCATCAAAGACTTCGAGCAGAAGCACCCCGACATCAAGGTCAACTACGTCGGTGTTGCCGCGACCGAGGTGCAGTCCAAGTACGACACCGCCATCCAGGGCGGCGGCCTGCCCGACGTCGGCGGCATCGGCGCCGCGATGCTCGCTGGGATCGCCGCGCAGGACGCGCTCGAGCCGCTCGATTCGCGCCTCGCGAAGAGCTCGCTCACCGAGAGGCTGAACCCGGGCATGGTCCAGAGTGTGCGGGCCGCCTCCGGCGGCACGTCGCTCTACACCCTGCCCACGTCCGCCAACAACGGCGTGCTGTACTACCGCACCGACCTGTTCGAGGCCGCGGGGCTGGCCGCGCCCACCACCTGGACGAAGTTCTTCGAAGCCGCCGACAAGCTCACGGACAAGGGCAGGAACAAGTTCGGCTACACCATCCGCGGAGGTGCGGGCTCCGTCGCACAGGCGCTGGACGCGATGTACGGCCAGTCCGGCATCACGGAGTTCTGGGACGGCGACAGCACGACCGTCAACGCCCAGAAGAACGTCGAGGCACTGGAGAAGTACGTCGCCCTCTACAAGAAGAACACGCCCTCGGCCGACCTCAACAACGACTTCACCAAGATGGTCGCCCAGTGGGACAGCGGCGAGATCGGCATGATGACCCACAACCTGGGCTCCTACCAGGACCATGTGAAGGCCCTCGGCCCCGACACCTTCCGCGGCATCCCCTCCCCGACGCTTGACGACGGCACGCGCGTACAGGTGTCCAACCCGGTCGACGGGCTCGGCCTGTTCAAGTCGAGCAAGAACAAGGCGGCGGCCTGGAAGTTCATCGAGTTCGCCGTGGACCACGAGGCCAACAGCAAGTGGAACGAGTCGGCAGGCGCCATCCCGGCCAACACCGACGCCGCCAAGGACCCCTGGATCCAGAAGTCTGAGCCGACGAGGCTCGCCGCCGAGGCGCTGAACGACGACAGCACCAAGATCGTCCAGCTGCCGTACTACCTCCCCGACTGGAACACCATCTCCAAGGCCGACAACGAGCCGAACTTCCAGAAAGTGCTGCTCGGCAAGATGGCCGCCAAGGAGTTCCTCGACGACCTCGCCCAGCAGCTCAACAAGGCGCAGGCCGAATGGAAGAAGCAGCAGGCGTGACGGCCGCGGGCCTGGCGCGACGCTGCGTACGCCGTCTCGACGACGAGATTCCCGAGTCCTGGATCACCTGGCCACAGGGCGCCGACACCGCTCGAGCCCCGAGGAGGGTCGCACTGTGAGCACGCAAAGAAGTCATGACCGGATCACCCACCTCGTGGCTTGTACCGCTCTGGTGCTGGCCGCGACGGCGACCACCGCCCACGCCGACCCGGGCCGCACGCACGCCCACGACCCGGGCCGCCAAACCCTTCCGGCCCGGGACGGCTGGGCCTCGGCCGGCACGGGCACGACCGGCGGCGCGGCGGCGGACGCCGAGCACGTCCACACCGTCACCACCTGGGAGGAGTTCAGGGCCGCCCTCCGGGACGGCGGCACCCCGAAGATCATCAGAGTCGTGGGTACGATCGGCGCGGACGACCAGGGCTGCGCCTCGTTCGAGGCCGAGGGCTACGACTTCCGGAAGTACCTCGCCGACTATGACCCCGCCGTCTGGGGCCGGGACAAGCCGGTCAGCGGCGAACAGGAGGACCTGCGCGCCGCCTCCGCCGCCCGCCAGTCCGAGGCCGTCACCGCGTACGTTCCCGCGAACACCACCATCGTGGGCGTCGGCAGGAACGCCGGATTCACGGGCGCTAGCCTGCAGATCAAGGGCGTGGACAATGTCATCGTCCGCAACCTCACCCTGGAGAGCCCCCTCGACTGCTTTCCGCAGTGGGATCCCACCGACGGCGCCACCGGAGCGTGGAACTCCGAGTACGACGGCATGGTCGTGCACGGCTCCACGCACGTGTGGATCGACCACAACACGTTCACGGACGGCGCCCACCCGGACAGCTCGCTGCCCAGGTACTACGGGGAGCTCTATCAGCAGCACGACGGCGAGCTCGACATCGTGAGAGGCGCCGACCTGGTCACCGCGTCCTGGAACGTCTTCGCCGACCACGACAAGACCCTGATGATCGGCAACAGCGACGGCGCGGGGGCCACCGACCGGGACAGGCTGCGGGTCACCCTGCACCACAACCTCTTCCGGAACATCGTCGAGCGGGCCCCGAGGGTGCGCTTCGGCAAGGTCGACGCGTACAACAACCACCACGTCGCCCCGGCCGACGGCTATGCGTACTCCTTCGGCATCGGTTACGAGTCGCGACTGGTCGCCGAGAAGAACGTGTTCACGCTCCCCGAGGGCGTCAGCCCCGCGCGCATCCTCAAGAAGTGGAAGGAGGCGCCGGTCACCGCCGACGCGAACCACGTGAACGGCAAGCCCGTCGACCTGATCGCCGTCCACAACGCGGAGATGCCCGAAGAAACCCTCCAGCGGGACGCGGGCTGGACCCCGGAGCTGCGGTCACGTATCGACGCCCCCCACGCGATCCCCGGCCTCGTCGGCCACCGGGCGGGGGCCGGACGGATCTGCTGACCGAGCTGAGCTGTACGCCGACCCCAGGACGGGCCGGGGCGCGGACCGGAGTCCGCGCCGCCGTCGACAGCTTTCCCGAGTCACTTCACAAGCCCATCACCGACCATGGGGACTTCATCAACGCCATGTCAGATTCGCTGATGGAGCAGGCCGTGGAGTGCATCAATACCGGGCGCCGCTGCGGCTGACCACGTGCACGGCGACCGTCGGCGAGCCAGCGGCCAGCTGGCGTCGGCGGTCGGCACGGTATACACGTGATTCGGCTGGAGCGGCACCGGCCGCGGTCGGCGCGCAGGCACCCAGCGGCACCGAATGTCATAGCCGCGTAACAGCGCACAACCAGACCAGGGGGGCCGACCGTCGTTACGGGGTGAACGCGACCTGAAGTTCTGAACAATGAGAGGTTCCCCCACATGTCTCATCGAGCGCCTCGCACCTCGCTGGTCATCCGCTGCGCCGCCCTCGCCGCGCTGGTGGCCGCACCGGTGGCCTTCGCGATACAGGCGTCGCTCGCTGACAGCGCCGATGCCGCCCCCGGCCTGGTGAAGACCGACGGCAAGCCGGACTTCAACGGCGACGGCTACGCCGACACCGCCACCGGTGCCCCCGGTGGGTCCGGCGGGGGCTACGTGGCCGTGGTGTACGGCTCGGCGAACGGCACGGACATCGGGCACTCCCAAACGCTGCGCCGGCCGACCGCGGTCGACGGCGGCCAGTACGGCAGCCGCACCGCCGCCCGCGACCTGAACGAGGACGGCTATACGGACCTCGCGGTGTACGGCGGGGTTGCGGGCGCCATCGTGCACTGGGGCTCGGGTAAGGGGCTCGGCTCCGGAGTGGCGCTCACCGACTACGCCGAGGCGGACAGCGGAAACCTCACCGCCGGGGACTTCAACGGCGACGGCCATCCGGACCTGGTGGCCAACGCGGAATCGTTCACCGACAACGTCAAACTCCGCGTCGCCTACGGCCCGTTCAACCGCAGCGGCAAGGCCGCCAAGACCGCCGATCTGGCCACCGGAGAGATCGACGCCCCCACCGACATCATCGCGGGCGACACCACCGGCGACGGCAAGGACGACGTGGTCACCACACACGCCTTTGAGGAGATGTCCAACGCCAGCAAGCTCTGGCGCGGCACCGGTGAAGGGCTGCTCCGCACCGACCAGACCCTTGACGACGCCGCGACCGGCACCGTCGGCGACGTTGACGGGGACGGCTATGGCGACCTGGTGATCCGTCCGGTGCCGGGCGGCGTCGTGGAGAATCTGCCGTACGACAAGGGCACGGTGAAGGTGCTCTACGGCACCAAGAACGGGCCGAGCAAGACCCGTACCACCACCATCACCCAGGACACCTCCGGGGTGCCGGGCATCGGCGAGGAGGGCGACCAGTTCGGCTACCAGCTGTCCGCGAAGGACGCCAACGGCGATGGGTACGCCGATGTCGCGGTGGGCGTCCCGTACGAGAACCTGAACACCGGGCAGGAGGACACCGGCGCGGTGGTGCTGCTGAAGGGCGGCGCCGGCGGGCTTTCAGGAAGCGGGGCGCAAGCCTTCAACCAGAGCACCTCCGGGGTTCCGGGCATCGCCGAGAAGGGCGACCACTTCGGCTCGGCGGTGCAGCTGCTGGACACCAACAAGGACGGCAAGTCCGATCTGGCGGTCGGCACGCCCGGCGAGGACGGCGCCCACACCAACAGCGGCGCGGTCTGGACGCTGCGCGGCGCGACCGGCGGGCTGACCACCAGCGGCGTGGTGTCATACGGGCCGGACGCGCTGGGTGCACCGCCGTCGGGTGCGCAGCTGGGCGAGAGCTTCCCGCGCTGAGCCCGCCAGCAGCAGCAGTGTGCCCGCCACCGTCGCCGCAGGGGCCGGTCCGCGGCGCAGTCGGTGGACCCGCGCAGGCATGGCATGTGCGGGCCCGGCCTGCGACGCCCGTTCACGACTTCGGCGACCGGTCCTTGATGCGCATGAAGGTGACCGAGTTGGCCGGGAAGGTGTAGGTGAAGGTGTCGGCGACGCCGTCGAACGTCGACCGGCGGGGGCGGATCGGCTGTGAGGTGGGGGTGTTGACCGCATCGGGATCCCCCTGGAGCGTGGTCAGCCGGGCGACCGGCGCGACGTCGGCCTCCGGACCCAGGTCGACGCGCGTACGGGCAGCCGTGTCCTGAGCGTTGACGACCTTCACGATGAGATCACCTGTGGTCTCGTCCCGGGTCACCACCTGGCGGAAGGGCTCGGCGGCCTTGTCGTCGGTGAAGCGTCCCCACTCCTTGCCGTCGAGGAACAGCGTCACCTGCCGTCCGCGGACCTGGATCCGCAGGTCGTACTCACGGCCGGTCTCGATCGTGGTGCCGTCCTCCATCATCGTCTGCTTGGCGCCGCCGACCGATTTCTCCACGGCAGAGCGCGTGTTCCCCCAACCGCCCAGGTTCCACCAGTAGTAGTTGCCGGTGTCCTTGACGCCGAAGGCGACGAGGAAGCCCTCACGCCCCGAGCGCTTGGTCGCCTTCACCTGCAGGTCGTAGTCGTGCCAGGCGGGGTCCCCGGCGGTGACCAGAGTGTTCTCGGCCGTGGCGTCGGTCTGCACGTACGCGCCGTCCTGGATCGTCCACGATCCGCGGCCGGCGGCCCTGGTCCACTGCGCGTCGCCGTCGGAGAAGTCGTCACTGAAGCGGGCGTTGCCGTCCGCGGAGGTGACCTCGACGTCGTCGTACGCAGCGCTGGTGGCCCAGGTCGACAGGCCGACGGCGCCGCTGATCGGAGCCACAGTGGAGGGCGTGGCGGAGGCCTTGCTGGGCACCACCCGATCTCCGACATTGGTCATGAACAGCTTCTGCATCTCGTAGCTGGTCGAGCCCCACGACCTCTGGCCGTCGAACCAGATCATGTCGGGACGCCATTGCACGGAGTCCACGTTGGCGAGGAGCGGAGCGTACGACGCCAGTTTGACGACGTCGGCGTTGCGCTCGAGCCCGGTCATGTACGCCGCTTCGGTGAGAGCGTTGTAGAAACGGTTGTCCTGGGAGGCGTACTCGCCGAGGAAGACCTTCGGGCCCTTGCGGTCGTAGGAGTCGTAGCGGTGGTTGTTCTCCAGGAACCACTGCGGGCTGTTGTAGTAGTGCTCGTCGACCATGTCGACGTTGTGTTGCCGGTTCAGCTCCCAGGCGCGGTCGAAGGTCCGGCCGCTGTCGTCGGGCCCGGAGTTGCTGATCACCCTGATGTCCGGGTACTTCGCCTCGATGGCCTTGCGGAACTCGGTGAAGCGCTTGAAGAACTCGTCGGGCAGGTTCTCTTCGTTGCCGACCTCGAGATGGGTCAGGCCGAAGGGCTTCGGGTGGCCCATCTCCGCCCGCTTCTTGCCCCACGTCGACGTTACGGGGCCGTTTGCGAACTCGATCAGGTCGAGGGTGTCCTGAATGTGCCGCCGGAGAAGCTCAGGGTCGTCGGTCGCGCGGTTCTCACCGCAGCCGGTGACGAGCGCGGGCACGACAGGCAGCGCCATGGCGCCGATGTCCTCGGCGAACTGGAAGTACTCGTAGTAGCCGATGCCGTAGGACTGGTTGTAGCCCCAGAAGTTGGCGTTGGTCGCCCGCTGCTCGACCGGACCGATGGTGTCCTTCCACTGATACGACCGCCGCCGCTGCCAGTCCGGGGCCTCGTACGCCTCGTGGCTCCCGGTGTTGACCAGGCAGCCGCCGGGGAACCGCAGGAATCCCGGCTTCAGTGCGGCGATCTTCTCGGCGAGGTCCCTGCGCATGCCGTTCGGCCGACTCTTGTAGGTGTCCTGAGGGAAGAGCGAGACCATGTCGAGCCGGACCGTGCCCGCACCGCCCGCGGTCACCGCGAGGCGGCCGTTCGCGCTCGTGGTGCGCGCGGTGAGCGTCCCCGAGTACTTCGTCCAGCGGTCCCCTCGCACCGTGATGCGCAGCGGTTCCGCGAGCAGCGTGCCTCCGGCGGCGTCCTTCAGGCCGACCGTCAGCGGCGTGCCGGAGCCCCGGTCGGTGCGTGCCCACACCGAGAAGGCGTATCGCTCGCCCTGCTTGACGGCGATGCCGGAGTTGTAGCCGGCGTTGGTGACACCGAACCGCGCTGCCTCGCCGCCCCCGCCGTTCAGCCGCAGCCGCAGATGGCGACGGTTGCGCTCATTCAGGCGGCTCTCGTCGTCCACCACGTCCGCGGCGCCCGTCGCACCGCCGGTCGCGGTGGTGGTCCACGCGGTCAATGGCTTGTACGAGGCGTTGTCCGCACGGTCGTACTCGAAGGACCGGTTCTGGACGAGCTCGGCGTACAACCCGCCGTCGGCGGCGCGGTTGATGTCCTCGTAGAAGACGCCGTACATGGTGTCGTCGATGGCGGGGCCGGTGCGGGTCGGGTCGACAGCGAGCGAGTAGTCGGCGGCGGCCGGCATGGGCGCGCTCGTGGCGGTGGGAAGCACGATGAGCGGTGCACCGGCGAGCAGGACCCCCACCGTGGGGACGAGCCTCGATCGTATGCGTGACCGGCTCGGCGGGGCAGATCCGGTCGCCTCTGTCGCCATGCCGAACTCCTCGAGTGTTCGATATACCGGACGGGGTACGGGATTTCGCCCGGAGAGAATGGCGCCAGCCGTGTCGCCGCGTCAACACCCGTGACACGCGGCCCGCGGATCGCGCGCGGTGGTGTGGCTACTTCGGTGCGTAAATCATGCCGAGTTTGTCGATCTCGTCGCCGGAGCGGCCGGTGAAGCCGATGATCTGCCAGTCGGAAGGCGCGGTGTAGGTCACCGTGTCCGAGGTGGCGCTGCCGGCCGAGAGGGTGCGGCCTGTGCTGGTGGTGAAGGCGGCGGAGAAGATCCTGGTGTGGCCGTCCTTCTTGCCCTGGGTCAGCGTGACCGAGGTGAGGTGTTCGCCGGCCGCCAGGGTGAGGGAGACAGGGGTGCCGCCCGTACGGCCGTGGCTGAGCACCGTACCGCCGTCCAAGGCGAGGGAGACGGCGTCCAGGCGGGAGCCGCCGCGCAGAGTGAGTGTGCGTCCCTGGGGCCTGGCCGGGAGGTTGTCGGCGTCGTTGAAGGCGGTGCCGTGCGGGCCCCCGAACGTGTCGCTGGCGCGGCGGTTCGACGGCAGGGACCAGCTGAAGTCGACGGTGTGCGGGAAGTGGTCCGACAGGTGCTTGCCGTCGGAGTCGAGGAACTTCTGCCAGTCGTTGTTGTAGCGGGTAGCGGTGAGGTTCACCAGCGGGCCCGAGCGGTAGAAGACCTTGTCGACGACCTCGCAGGTGTTGGTGGGGGCGGCCCTGTCGCAGAGCAGCGCCTCGCTGCCGGCCGGGGGAGCGGAGCCGCCGCGGACCAGCTGCACCCAGGCGTCGGTGAGTCCGTTCTCGCTGACGAGGGTGCGGATGTTGTCCCCGGTGCGCGTGTAGCGGGTGTTGGTGTCACCCATGACGATGACGGCGTTGCCGCTGCTGTTGGCCTGGATGAAGTCCGACAGCTGCTCGATGTTGGCGCGCCGGGCTGCCAGAGCCGCGTCGTCGGAGTCGGCGTTGGTGTGGACGTTGTACAGGTCGACGAGAACGCCTTCGGCGAGGCGGACCCGAGCCAGGGTGAAGCCCTTTGGGGTGAGGCAGTTGGTACCCGTGCAGTCGTTCCAGCGGACCCGCTGGGAGTCGTCGAAGACGTAGTCGGACAGGGTGTTCAGCCCGTCGCCGAAGCCGGCGCCGCCGCTGGTGGCGGTGCGGTGGGTGTGGCGGTCGTTGGCGTACAGCGAGGCGTGGTAGTTGAAGTCCTCCTGGACGTTGACGATGTCGTAGGCACCGAGGCGCTGGCCGATCAGCGGGGTGTTCTTCTCGGGGTCGCTGTCGCCGAGTCCGAGCGGGAGTCCGGCGATGTTGTACGTGAGCACATTGAAGGTGCCGGAGGTGTCGTCCGCGGCGGCGGATGTCGCACCCGAGGCGGTGAGGCCGGTCAGCGCTATCGCGCCGGCGGCTATGACGCCGATGAGTCTTCGCATGGTGGGGGACTCCTCGAGAGGTCTGTCAGAACATGCCAACAGCGGGGGGCGTCGGAGCAGTCGTGCCGACGCGAAGCGGGAGTTTGGAGTGCTGGGTCGGCCCTGTGGGGCGAGGCGCTCGTGATGCGAAGCAACTTAGGGATTGAGAGCCCTCGTTGCAATGGTTAGTTTATTCACTGGCCTAACGCACTCTCAACTGCTAAGTATCACAACCGCAGACGTGCGCCTTGCGTCCCACGCTGGATCCGATAGTCAAGGACTTGGTTCTCCTGACCGAACGAACTGAGGAGTTCGAGTGAGTAACGTGCTCGCGCCCGGCCCCCAGCACCGCTTTGCCTTCGGACTCTGGACGGTGGGCCACCCGGGAACAGACCCGTTCGGGGCCCCCGTGCGTCCGCCGCTGGAACCGGGCGAGATCGTGCGCCGTCTCGGTGACCTGGGCGTGTGGGGCGTCAGCTTCCATGACGACGACCTGCTGCCACCCGGACTGAGTGCGGCGGAACGTCAGCAGCGGCTGACCGGCTTCAGGAAGGCGCTGGACGCGACGGGGGTCGTGGTCTCGATGGGTACCACGAACCTGTTCACCCACCCGGTCTTCAAGGAAGGGGCATTCACCGCGAACGACCCGGAGATCCGGCGGTATGCGCTGGCCAAGGTGATGCGTTCGATCGACCTCGCCGCCGAGTTCGGCGCGCCCACGTACGTGTTCTGGGGCGGCCGCGAGGGCGTGGAGGCGATGGCCGCCAAGCCCGCGTGCGAGGCCCTGGACCGGTACCGGGAGGCGATCGACTTCCTCTGCGGGTACGTCCGTGACCGCGAATACCCGATGCGGTTCGCGTTGGAGCCGAAGCCGAACGAGCCGCGCGGCGACACGTTCCTGCCCACGATCGGCCACATGCTCGCCTTCATCGAAACGCTGGACCAGCCGGCGATGGTGGGGGTCAACCCCGAGGTCGCGCACGAGACCATGGCCGGCCTGAGCTTCTATCACGGGGTGGCGCAGGCGCTGTGGGCCGGCAAGCTGTTCCACATCGACCTCAACGCCCAGAAGCCCGGCCGCTACGACCAGGACCTGCGGTTCGGGTCCGAGGAGGTCAAGGACGCGTTCTTCCTGGTGAAGCTGCTGGAGGAGGCCGGGTACCAGGGCCCGCGGCACTTCGACGCCCGGCCGTACCGGACCGACGCCGGCGAGGACGTATGGGAGTTCGCGGCCGGCTGCATGCGCACCTATCTGATCCTGGCGGACAAGGCTCGGCGTTTTGCCGTCGATGGGGACATCCAGGCCGCGCTGAGCGCGGCCGGGGCGTCCGACCTGGCGACCCCGACCGTCGGCGGTCACACGCGCGAGGCAGCAGAGAAACTGAAGGCCACCGAGTTCGATCCGGACGTCCTGGCGGATCGCGGCTACCACAACGAGCGGCTCGACCAGCTCGTGATGGAACTGCTGCTCGGGGTCCGGTGAGGGACCAGGACCGCCCATGAGCCAGCGGATTGTCGCGGGGGTGGACAGCTCCACTCAGTCCACGAAGGTACTCGTGGTGGACGTCGATGACGGGACTGTGCTCGCGTCCGGGCTCGCGCGCCACCCAGTGGAAGGTACCGACGGCGCACGGCAGACCGACCCCGAGGCGTGGTGGCGCGCGCTGCGCGACGCGCTCGCGCAGACCGGGTTCGCCCGCCAGGTGGCGGCAATCGCGGTCGCCGGGCAGCAGCACGGCCTTGTCACCCTCGACCGGGCCGGCCGCCCGGTCCGCCCCGCGCTGCTGTGGAATGACACCCGATCAGCACCAGAGGCCACGCTGCTCATCGACGCCCTCGGCGGCCCCGCCGAGTGGGCGGCGTGCACCGGCACCGTACCGGTGGCCGCCATCACCGCCACGAAGTGGGCATGGCTGCGCCGGGCCGAACCGCACCACGCGGCTGCGACGTCGGCGGTCCGGCTGCCGCACGACTTCCTCACCGAGCGCCTGGCGGGACGCGCGGTCACCGACCGCGGCGACGCCTCGGGTACCGGTTGGTACGCCACCTCCGCCGGCGCCTACGAACCCCGGGTGCTCGACCTGCCGCTGCTGGAGCTCGACCCGGCCCTGCTTCCCGAGGTGTGTCCCGCGGACCAGCCCGTCGGCACGACCCGTCGCCCGGCAGCGAACGACCTGGGCCTGCGCGAGGCCTGCGTGGTTGCGGCGGGTACCGGCGACAACATGGCCGCTGCCCTCGGCCTCGGCCTCACCCCGGGGCAGCCTGTGCTGAGCCTGGGAACCTCCGGCACGGCATTCGCGGTGTCCACGCGTCGGCCCGGCGACCCGACCGGCGTCGTCGCCGGCTTCGCTGACGCCACCGGCCGGTACCTGCCCCTGGCCTGCACGCTTAACTGCACCCTGGCCGTTGACCGGGTGGCGGCGCTGCTCGGCGTGTCCCGCGAGGACACCGAACCCGGCGGCAACCTGGTCGTCCTGCCGTTCCTCGACGGTGAACGCACCCCGAACCTGCCGCGCGCCTCCGGCCTGCTGACCGGCGTGCGCCACGACACCACTGCGGGCCAGATCCTACGAGCCGCGTACGAGGGCGCCGTCTACGCTCTGCTCGACGCACTGGAACGGGTGTCCGAGGTGGGTAGTGGGGTCGATCCCGCGGCCCCACTCCTCCTCATCGGCGGTGGATCACGTGGCGCAGCTTGGCAGGACGTCGTGCGACGCCTGTCCGGCCGCGCCGCGCTGGTCCCCGACCAGCGAGAACTGGTCGCCCTCGGCGCCGCAGCCCAGGCGGCGAGCTGCCTGACGGGCGAGCCCGCAACGGAGATCGCACAGGGTTGGCACACGACCCGCGGGGCGGTGCACGATCCAGTAGCGCGCGACGACGAGACGCTGTACCGGATCGCCGCAGTCCTCGACCGTTCTCGTCCATTGCTCGACGCGTGAGGGCCACCTGCGCGTACCGCCGCCCCCGTATGCGCGGGCACCCCGGTACGTCGGTGGACCGATACGAGAAACCGCGGGCGTCCAGGCACCGGCGGTGGTCCCCCGAACGCATTCATGACCTGCGATGCTGGGCTTCCGCGGGTGCGCTCGCACGATAGGAGTGGTTGCACAGATGGTTGATGGCACCGCGCTGGCCCCCGTGCGACAGCAGTCGATGCGTCGGCACAATCTCGCGCTCGTCATGCGGTACGTCGCCGAGCACGGCCCGGTCTCGCGTGCCCAGATCGCCACGGCCAGCGGCCTGACCAAGGCAACTGTCTCCGCGCTCATCGACGAACTGATCAAAAGCGGACTGACCGCGGAACTCGGTGCGCAGCTGCGGGCTCACACCGGCCGCCCGAGCCGCCCCCTCGCGCTCAACCCCGATGGTCCCGTCGGTATCGGCTTGGAGATCAACGTCGACTACGTCGCGATCGCGGTGCAGAACCTGGCCGGCGAGATCCGCATGCAGAAGGTGTGCCGGGGGGACAGCCGCGGCTCGGACCCGGACGTGGTGCTCGGGCGCGCGACGAGCCTGACGCAGGAAGCGTTCGCCGCCGCGGACGAACACGGATGGGACGTGCTGGGCCTCGCCGTCGCCGTACCCGGACTTACCGATCCCGAACGAGGTCTCCTCCGGCGCGCGCCCAACCTCGGGTGGTCCGACGTGCCCGTCGTCGACACGCTCCGCCGGCTGCTCGGCCGCCCCGACCTACAGATCCACGTCGACAATGAGGCCAACCTGGCCGCGCTCGGCGAGCTGTGGTTCGGCGGCGGCCGGGAGTGGGGTGACTTCGTCCATGTGTCCGGCGAAATCGGGGTCGGGGCAGGCCTCGTCGTCGGCGGGCAACTGTTCCGCGGCGCGCACGGATTCGCTGGCGAACTGGGGCACGTGGCCGTCCAGCCACGCGGCCCACGCTGCGCGTGCGGCGCGCGCGGCTGCCTGGAACAGGTCTCCGGACAGGAGGCGATCCTGCGCGCCGCGGGCCTGAGCACCGCGGCCGCCACCGCCATCGGACAACCCGAGGGATCCATCGCCGAACTCGTGGCCCGGGCGCAGCGAGGCGAAGCCAACGCGGGCCGCGCGATCAGGGAGGCCGGCAAGTACCTCGGCATCGCCGTGTCGTCACTGGTCAACGTGGTGGACCCGGCGACCGTGGTACTGGGAGGCCTGTACGCCACGCTCGCCCCCTGGCTGCGAGAGCCGGTCGAGCGCCAGCTGCGTGAGCGCGCCATCGCGAACCCCTGGTCGAAGGTCACCGTCGAGGTTTCCCGCCTGGCCGGCGAAGCCGCGGTGCGTGGCGCTGCCGGCGTCGTCGTCCAGCGAGTGATCGCCAACCCCGGACTGCGCCCGCCGACTTACTGAGACGCTTTGAGCACGTCAACTCCTCGGCCGCCGCGTGCTCCCGCGATCCGGGCCTCCGCCCGGTCCCATGCGGCATGATCGCCCCTCGGCTCATGGCGCCGCAGCGCCTGCGTCTCCCGCAGCAGGGCGCGGAGCCGGGCCAATCCGCCGCGCACCGCCCCGGCCGTACGGGCCTGCACCAGTACGTTCCCGAGCGCCGCGGCTTCCGCGGGACCCGCCACCACGGGCAGTCCGCAGGCGTCGGCGGTGAGTTGGCACAGCAGCTCGTTGCGCGCGCCGCCGCCGACGACGTGCACGGTGTCGACCGTACGGCCGGACAGCCGCTGTGCGTCGGCGACCGCGCAGCGGTGGCCCAGGGCCAGGGAGTCCAGCACGCAGCGGGTCGTCTCGGCCGGGTCGCGCGGCACGGGCTGGCCGGTGCGGCGGCAGGCCTCGGCGATTCGCTCCGGCATTCGTCCGGGCGCGAGGAACGCAGGGTCGCCCGTATCGACGACCGAGCGCAGCGGCGTTGCGGCCGCGGCCCGCGCCAGCAGCCCGTCGAGCGGCTGCGGACGGCCCGCGGACTCCCAAGCGCACAGGCACTCCTGGAGCAGCCACAGGCCCATGATGTTGCGCAGGTAGCGGACGGTGCCGTCCACGCCCAGCTCGTTGGTGAAGTTGGCGCGGCGGCTGTCCTCGGTCAGGACCGGGGCGTCGAGCTCCAGACCGGCCAGCGACCACGTGCCGGTGGCGATGTACGCGAACCGCTCCCCGGACGCCGGGACCGCCACGACGGCGGAGGCCGTGTCGTGCGAGCCCACGGCGGTCACCGGCACGGGCCCGGTCAGCCCAGTCTCCTCCAGTACGGCGAGAAGAAGCGTCCCCGCCGGGTCCCCGGGACGGCGCAGTGACGGGAAGAGCGACAGGTCGATACCCAGGGCGTCCGCGACCTGACGTGCCCAGTTGCGGGTGCGCGGGTCGACGAGCTGGGTGGTGGAGGCGTTGGTGAGCTCGGTCCCGGCTTCGCCTGTCAGCCAGTAGGAGACAAGGTCCGGGATCAGCAGCAGCCGGTGACCCGCGGCGAGGGCGGGCGTACCCCGGGCGGCGATGAGCTGGTAGACGGTGTTGAACGGCAGATACTGCAGGCCGGTGGCCGCGTAAAGCTCTGCAGGCGTCAGGGCGTCCGCGACCTCGGCGGGGGCGCCCTGCGTACGGGCGTCCCGGTAGTGGACGGGGTTGCCGATGAGCGCGCCGCTGGCGTCGAGCAGGCCGTAGTCGACGGCCCACGCGTCGATACCGACGCTCGCGAGCCGACTCCCGGCTGCGCGCCCCGCGGCACGCAGCCCGTCGAGCACTCCCCGGTACAGCGCGAGGATGTCCCAGTGCAGGGTGGGGCCCACGCGCACGGGCGTGTTCGGGAACCGGTGGACCTCTTCCAGGACGAGGGTTCGCTGCCCGGCGCGCCCGACCATGACGCGCCCACTGGACGCGCCGAGGTCGACGGCGGCGAAGGGGAGGGGGTCGGTTGGTGACATGTTCGTCCGTCCTCACAAGGGTGTGGGCACCCACAACGCGACGCGTGAGCACGCGTGTCAGCGCAGGAAGGCCGCTGCGACGCCGGCGTCGACGGGAATGTGCAGCCCCGTCGTGTGGCTCAGATCCCCGCCGGTCAAGGCGAACACCGCGTTGGCGACATGCTGGGGGAGCACCTCGCGCCCCAGCAGGGTGCGCCGGGCGTAGAACTCGCCCAGTTCCTCCTCCCGTACGCCGTACACCGCGGCCCGCTGCGCCCCCCACCCTCCCGCGAAGATGCCGGAGCCGCGGACGACGCCGTCGGGGTTGACGCCGTTGACGCGGATGCCGTGCTCGCCCAGCTCGGCCGCCAGCAGCCGTACCTGGTGCGCTTGGTCGGCCTTCGCCGCCCCGTACGCGATGTTGTTCGGGCCCGCGAACACACCGTTCTTGGAGGCGATGTAGACGATGTCGCCGCCCATGCCCTGGGCCGTCATGACGCGAGTGGCCTCCCGAGAGACGAGGAAGGAGCCGCGCGCCATGATGCGGTGCTGCCGGTCCCAGTCGTCGGCCGTGGTCTCCAGCAGGGGCTTGGAGATGGAAATGCCCGCGTTGTTGACCACCAGGTCGACGCCGCCGAAGGCGAGCGCCGCCTCCGTGAACGCGGCGGCGATCTGCTCCCCGGACGTGACGTCCATGGTCACCGCGACCGTCCGGTCCGGGCCGCCGAGTTCACCGGCCACGGCCGCGGCACCCTCCGCGTTCACGTCGGCGACGACCACGCAAGCGCCCTCGGCCGCCAGTCGGTGCGCGATGGCCCTGCCGATGCCCGAGCCTGCACCCGTGACCAGCGCGACACGCGTGGCGAGCGGCTTCGGTGCCGGCATCCGGCGGAGCTTGGCCTCCTCCAGCTCCCAGTACTCGATGCGGAACTTCTCCGCCTCCTCGATGGGCGCGTACGAGGAGACGGCCTCAGCCCCACGCATCACGCCGATCGCGTTGAGGTAGAACTCGCCCGCCACGCGCGCCGTCTGCTTGTCCTTGCCGAAGCTGAACATGCCGATGCCGGGCACCAGCACGATCGCCGGGTCGGCGCCACGCATCGCGGGGGAGTCGGAGGTCGCGTGGCGCTCGTAGTACGCGCGGTAGTCCTCGCGGTAGACGGTGTGCAGCTCCTTCAGCCGGGCCGCCGCCTCCTTCAGGGGCGCGTTCGCGGGCAGGTCCAGCACCAGTGGCCTGACCTTCGTCCGCAGGAAGTGATCGGGGCAGGAAGTGCCGAGCGCGGCAAGACGGGGATGCTCCCTTCGGGAGAGGAAGTCCAGTACGGCCTCGGCGTCCGTGAAGTGGCCGACCTGCGGGCGGTCAGTGGAGGCCAGACCGCGGATCAGCGGGGCCAGCGCGGCGGCGCGGGCCCGCCTCGCGGCCTCCGGCAGCGGCTCGTACCCCTCGAGCACCGGGCCGAACGGCTCCGCCCTGCCGCGTTCGGCGATGAACCGCTCAGCGGTGCGGATGATGTGCAGTGAGTTGCCCTCGCACTCATCGGACGTGTCGCCCCAGGCGGTGATGCCGTGTCCGCCGAGGACGCAGCCGACCGCCTCCGGGTTGGCGGCCTTGACGGCCGCGATGTCCAGGCCCAGCTGGAATCCGGGGCGCCGCCACGGCACCCACGCGACACGGTCGCCGAAGCACTCCTTGGTCAGCGCCGCTCCGTCCGCCGCACAGGCGAGGGCAATGCCCGAGTCGGGGTGGAGGTGGTCGACGTGGGCGGCGGCCACGAGGCCGTGCATCGCGGTGTCGATGGACGGGGCTGTGCCGCCTTCCCCCGGGAGCCATCCCTTGCCGTGCAGGCAGTAGTCGAGGGCCGCGACCATCTCGTCCTCGCGCTCCACGCCCAGGTAGACGTCGGTGAGCGCGCGCAGCCGGTCCAGCCGCAGCACAGCGAGCCCGCTGGGCCGCAGCGTCCCGAGGTCCCCGCCCGAGCCCTTGACCCACATCAGCTCGATCTCACGACCCGTCACCGGATCGGTGTCCGTGCCCTTGGCGGAGGTGTTGCCGCCCGCGAAGTTGGTGTTGCGCGGGTCCGCCCCGAGCCGGTGCGACCGAGCGAGCAGTTGATCGATCTGCGGGTGCTGCGCCATGTCGGGTCAGGCCCCCCACCCGGCTTGCGTGCCGCCCACCCGCTCCGAGCGGATCTTGTCCGCCCAGCCGGAGCGTTGGTACGCGCCGAGCGGATCCGGGTCGATGCCCAGATCGCTGCGGACCTCGGCGAGTAGCGGCCGTACGTCCGTGGCGTACGCGTCCATCAGTGCGGCATTGGCGCCGAGCACATCCCCCTCCCGCTGGGCCGCCGACAGGGCGTCGCCGTCGACGAGCAGCGCCTTGGCCGTGGCCTCCTGCACATTCATCACCGAGCGGATGATCGCCGGTATCTTCGGCTCGATGTTGTGGCACTGGTCGAGCATGAAGGCGGTGTCCGGGGACAGGCCACCGCCACGGACGACCTCGTACATGATGCGGAAGAGTTGGAACGGATCCGCCGCGCCGGCCATCAGATCGTCGTCCGCGTAGAAGCGGGAGTTGAAGTCGAAGCCGCCCAGCCTGCGCTCGCGCAGCAGCAGCGCGACGATGAACTCGATGTTGGTGCCGGGCGCGTGGTGGCCGGTGTCCACCACCACCTGGGCCTGGTCGCCCAGCTTCAGGCAGTGTGCGTACGCCGTGCCCCAGTCCGGGACGTCGGTCGCGTAGAAGGCCGGCTCGAAGAGCTTGTACTCCAGGAGCATCCGCTGCCCCTCGCCCAGCCGCTCGTACACCGCGGCGAGGGCGTCCGCGAGCCGGTCCTGGCGGAGGTGGAGGTCGTCCTGGCCCGGGTAGTTGGTGCCGTCGGCGAACCACAGCTTGAGGTCGCGGGAGCCGGTGACGTCCATGATGTCGACGCACTCCAGCAGATGGTCCAACGCCTTGCGGCGCACGGCGGGATCGGGGTGGGTGACCGAGCCGAGCCGGTAGTCGTCGTCCTGGAAGACGTTGGCGTTGATCGCGCCGATCCGCAGACCGAGTTCGCGGGCGTAGGCGGCCAGCGCCGGGTAGTCGTCCACCCGGTCCCAGGGGATGTGCAGGGCGACGGCCGGGGCGGCACCCGTGTGGGCGTGGACGCGGGCCGCGTCGTCGAGCTTCTCGCGGGGTGTGCGAGGCACGCCGGGCTGGGCGAACACCTTGAACCGGGTACCGGAGTTGCCGTACGCCCACGAGGGAGTCTCGAGGGCCTGGCTCCTGAGTGCTGCCTTCACGGCGGAGACCGCGGTCATGGATCAGTGCTCCCGTGGGTCGAGCGTGGTGGCCGCGCGTCGCACGAGGCGGACGGGCAGTCGCATGAATCGTTTCATTCCTCGGAAACTAGGATGGCTCCTCGGGCGTGTCAAGGCATAGGTGGGGGACGACGAACCTAACTTCTCTTGCGGCGCCCATTGACGCTCCGGCCCCGGCGCGTTTAGCTTCCGTGAAATCACTTGAAACCTTTCAGGGAAGCTGATGAAGCAGTCCGACACGGGCACGGCCCCCGTCCTGGAGCTCAGGGACGTGTTCAAGTCCTTCGGCGCCGTACGGGCGCTGCGGGCCGTCTCCCTGCAATTGCTCCCCAGCGAGATCCACGCGCTCGCCGGGGAGAACGGCGCGGGCAAGTCCACCCTCATCAAGGTGCTCGCCGGCGTGCATCTGCCCGACTCAGGCCAGATCCTGCTCGACGGCCAACCGGCGGTCTTCAACAGCCCCGCCGACGCCCGGGCCGCTGGCATCGCCGTCATCCACCAGGAACCGACCCTCTTCCCCGACCTCTCCGTCGCGGAGAACCTCTTCATGGGCCGTCAGCCCCGCCGCTCCCTCGGCCGCATCGACCGCCGTGCCGCGCACACCGCGACCGCCGACCTCATGGACCGGCTCGGCGTCGCCCTCGACCCCGACCGGCCCGCCCGCGGACTCTCCATCGCCGACCAGCAGATCGTCGAGATCGCCAAGGCGCTCTCCCACCCGGCCACCGCCGAGGGGCCTCGTACCTCCGCCCGCGTGCTCGTCATGGACGAGCCCACGGCCGCCCTCACAGGAAGTGAGACCGCCCGGCTCTTCTCGGTCGTCGAGGGCCTGCGCGCGGCGGGAGCGGCCGTACTGTTCATCTCCCACCGGCTCGAGGAGATCTTCGGGCTCTGCACGCGCGTCACCACCCTGCGGGACGGCTGCCTGGTGGCCTCCGAACCGCTGGCCGGCCTCACCGAGGACGACGTCGTCCGCCGCATGGTGGGCCGCGACCTCGACGCCCTCTACCCCAAGCAGTGCACGACCCTCGGCGACACCGCCCTGTCCGTGCGTCGTCTCACCCGCGAGGGCGTCTTCCGCGACATCTCGTTCGACGTACACCGGGGCGAGATCGTCGCTCTCGCGGGGCTTGTCGGCGCCGGACGCAGCGAGGTTGTCCAGGCCGTCTTCGGAGTGGACCGGGCAGACGCGGGCGAGGTGCACGTGGGCGGCAAGGCTCTGCCCGCCGGCTCGCCAACTGCCGCCATGGACGCCGGCATCGCGCTCGTCCCCGAGGACCGACGCCAGCGCGGACTGGTCATGGAGATGTCCATCGAGCGCAACATCGGCCTCACCGGCCTGAACAGGCTGGGCAAGGGGGGTCTGGTGCGCCGCGCCCTCGAGCGCGGGCGGGCCGCCGACTGGGCGGCCAGGCTCCGGCTCAAGTACGACAAGCTCTCCGACAGCGTGGGGATGCTCTCCGGCGGCAACCAGCAGAAGGTCGTGCTCGGAAAGTGGCTGGCCACGGAGCCGGCGGTGCTCATCGTCGACGAGCCCACCCGCGGCATCGACGTCGGCACCAAGGCCGAAGTGCACCGGTTGCTGTCCTCCCTCGCCGCCGAAGGCCTCGCCGTGCTCATGGTCTCCTCCGACCTCCCCGAAGTCCTCGGCATGGCCGACCGCGTCCTCGTCATGCACGAGGGTCGGCTGGTCGCCGAGATCCCGCGCGCGGAGGCCACCGAGGAGTCCGTGATGGCCGCCGCTACCGGCCTGGGCGGAACGGCCGTGGCGGCATGACGACAGCGTTGGACAAGCCCCCCGCCGCGCTCGCCCCGGAGCGGAGCGATGCCCGCGCTCTCGTCGACGCCGTCTTCCGGGCCCGGGAGATCAGCATCGGCGGCGCGCTGGTGCTGCTCGTCTTCGGCACCTGGATCGCCAACCCCTCCTTCCTCGACAGCCAGGGCACCAAGGACCTCCTGCTCAACTCCTCGATCCTGGTGCTGCTCGCCGTCGGACAGTCCGTCGTCGTGGTGACCCGCCACATCGACCTGTCGGTGGGCTCGGTCGTCGGCCTCACCGCGTTCACCCTCGGAGACTTCGTCTCCGGCACCGACGACGGACCGCTCACCGTGATGCTCCTCGGCATTGGCATCGGCGCCGTGTGCGGCCTGGTGAGCGGGGCCCTCGTCAGCCTTGGCAAGGTGCCCGCGCTCGTCGTCACGCTCGGCATGCTGTATGTCGTCCAGGGCGTCGACTACGCCCTGGCGCACGGCGGCCAGATCAACGCGGTGCACCTGCCCGACTCCGTGCTCTCACTGGGCAGCGGCAGCGTCCTCGGCATTCCCTACCTGCCGCTGATCTCGGTCACGGTGCTCGCCGCCACCGCCTACTTCCTTCGGACCTACCGCAGTGGCCGTGAGCTGTATGCCATCGGATCCAGCCCCGAGGCCGCACGGCTGGCCGGCATCCCCATCCGCCGCCGCGTGCTGGCGGCCTATGTGTTCTCCGGCGCCGTCGCCGGTCTCGCCGGCGCCCTCTGGCTGGCGCGCTTCGGCACCGTCGTCGCCAACGCGGCGAGCGGCTGGGAACTCACCGTGGTCAGCGCGGTGGTCGTCGGCGGAGTCGCCATCACCGGCGGCACCGGCTCGGTGTCCGGCGCGGCGCTCGGCGCCCTGCTGCTCACCACCATCTCCGGCGCTCTGGTCGTCCTCAAGGTGGACCCCTTCTGGGAGCAGGCCATCACCGGTGCCCTGCTGATCCTCGCCATCTCCGCCGATCGCATCGTGCAGATCCGCACCACGCACGCCCTGAGGAAGAGGAGCAGGCGATGACCGCACTCACCACGCTCCTGCGCTGGGACAGCATCGTCGGTGTCCTGCTGGTCTCCGTCTTCCTCGTCGGGACCGGCACCACCGAGGGCTTCGCGGACACCGCCAATCTCTCCGCCGCCTTCAACGACATCGCCGAAGTAGCCCTCATCGCCCTGCCGATGACCCTCCTGGTCGTCGCAGGTCAGGTCGATCTCTCCGTCGCCTCGATGCTGGGTCTGTCCAGCGCGCTCGCGGGCGCGCTGTGGAACGCGGGCTGGGCCTTCGAGATGATCGTGCCGGTCTGTCTGCTGGTCGGCGCGCTGGGCGGACTGCTCAACGGCTGGCTGGTCACCCGGGTCGGACTGCCCTCCCTCGCCGTCACCATCGGCACTCTCGCCCTCTTCCGGGGCCTGGCCTCCGTGGTGCTCGGCACCGAGGCCGTCGCCGACTTCCCCGAGTCGTATGCCCAGTGGGCGACGCACACCACGACCGTGCCCGGGACATTCGTCCCGTACCCGGTCGCGCTGTTCGTCGTGCTCGCCGCGATCACTGCCGTCGTGCTGCACTGCACCGGCTTCGGACGGTCGCTGTTCGCCATCGGCGCGCAGGAGGACGCCGCGTACTTCGTAGGGATCCGGGTCAAGCGGATCAAGCTGGTGCTCTTCCTGGTCTCCGGTGTGTTCGCCTCATTCGCCGGCATCGTCTACACGCTGCGGTACGGAAGTGCCCGCGCCGACAACGGCCTTGGCCTCGAACTCGTCGTCATCGCCTCGGTACTGCTCGGCGGCATCCACTTCGACGGTGGCAAGGGCACCCTCGGCGGCGCGGTCGCCGGGGTGCTGCTCATCGGGCTGCTGCGCAATCTGCTCACCCTCAACGACGTCTCCAGCGAGATCCAGGTGGTGGTTACGGGACTGTTGCTGATCGCCTCCGTGCTGACCCCGCGGCTCGTCTCCGTGATCTCCGAACGCCGGCACCGGCGGGCCGCGGCCGCCACCGCCCCCTAGCCCCCGGCCCTCACCTTTTCGTACCCGTACGTCCTGAAAGGCTGTCCCCTCATGCACCTGCACTCCCGCACACGCCGCGGCTCCCTCGCCGCGTCCGCGGCCGTCTGCGCCCTCGCCGTCACCGTGGGCGGTTGCTCGGGCACCACCAAGGACTCCGCCAGGTCCGACACCCAGGGGGCCGCGGGGAAGGCCACCGCCAACCCGGACGCCGAACTGAAGAAAGGACTGAAGCTCGCCTTCCTGCCCAAGCAGATCAACAACCCGTACGAGAAGATCGTCGACGACGCGGGCATCGAGACGACCAAGGAGTTCGGCGGCACCGGCAAGGAGGTCGGGCCCTCCGACGCCAGCGCCTCTTCCCAGGTCTCGTACATCAACAGCCTGATCCAGCAGCGCCAGGACGCCATCCTCATCGCGGCCAACGACCCGAACGCGGTGTGCACCCCGCTGAAGACCGCAATGAAGCAGGACATCAAGGTCGTCGCCTACGACTCCGACACCGCGAAGGACTGCCGTCAGCTCTTCATCAACCAGGCCGGCTCCGAGGAGATCGGCCGCAGCCAGGTGCGGCACATCGCCGAGCAGCTCGACCACAAGGGCGAGATCGCGATCCTCTCGGCCACCCAGAACGCGACCAACCAGAACACCTGGATCGAGTTCATGAAGGACGAGCTGAAGAAGCCCAAGTACAAGGACATGACGCTGGTCAAGGTCGCCTACGGTGACGACGACGACCAGAAGTCCTTTCAGGAGACTCAGGGCCTGCTCAAGGCGTATCCGAAGCTGAAGGGCATCATCTCGCCCACTACGGTCGGCATCGCCGCCGCTGCGCGCTACATCAGCTCCTCCTCCTACAAGGGGAAGGTCGTCATAGGCGGTCTGGGAACGCCCAACCAGATGCGCAAGTACGTGAAGGACGGCACGGTCGAGCAGTTCTCGTTGTGGGACCCGAAGAAGCTCGGCTACCTCGGCGCGTACGCCGCCGCAGCCCTGGCCTCCGGACAGATCACCGGTGCCGAGGGCGAGAAGTTCACGGCCGGGAAGCTCGGCGAGTACGAGATCGGCAAGGACGGCGAGATCATCCTCGGCCCGCCAACCGTCTTCGACAGGAAGAACATCGACGAGTTCGACTTCTGAGACAGGACAGGCGGTACGAGGACATGCAGCGCGTCTGCTTTCTACTGAAGGTCCGCCAGGACCGGCTCGACGAGTACCGCGAACGGCACGCGGCGGTCTGGCCCGACATGCTCGAAGCCCTCTCAGCCACCGGCTGGCACAACTACTCGCTCTTCCTGCGCGAGGACGGACTGCTCGTCGGCTACCTGGAGACCGAGGACTTCGCGAAGGCCCAGGCCGCCATGGCCGCCACCGAGGTCAACTCCCGCTGGCAGGCCGAGATGGCGGACTTCTTCGAGGCGCTCGACGGCGAGCGGCCTGACGAGGCGATGAAACCGCTCACCGAAGTGTTCCACCTCGCCTAGGAGACCACTGAACCCACTGACACACCCGGAGACCTCCCATGAGACGACCCCCGACCCGCGTGGTACTGGCAACCGCCCTGCTCTCCGCCGTATCCCTGTCCGGCACCGCCGCGCAGGCGGCCGACCCCACCCCGGCGGTCAGCAGGATCGCCGACACCCGGCTCGACTCCCGGGCCCTGTACTTCGTGTCATACAACGGCCTGGTCAACAACGGCTCGTTCCAGAAGAACGGACTGCTCACCTACAAGGGGCACCAGTACGCGGCCTGGTACACCGCGGACCGCAGCGCGGTCATCGCCCGTCGGGCACTGGGCTCGTCGGACTGGCGGACCGTCAAGCTTCCCCACAAGCTGCGCTACAACGACTCCCACAACGTGATCTCCATGGGTGTGTCGAAGCTCGACGGGCGTCTGCACATCAACATGGACTCGCACAGTGACGGCTTCTTCTACGTGAGGTCGGCTGCCGGACTGCTCGACGACCCCGGCGGACGGGCATGGACCGCGAGCGAGTTCGGCGCCGTGCAGACCACCCTCGACGGCCTCACCCTCACCTGGCAGTTCACCTACCCGCAGTTCATCTCCACCCCGGAGGGGAGGCTCCAGCTCAGCTACCGTGTCGCCGGATCCGGCAACGGCCGCAACGCCCTCGCCGAGTACGACGGCAGGAGGTGGACGGCGCTCGGCGAGTGGACCAGCTCCACCGGCACGTACACCAGCGAGCACGGCTCCAGCAGCTCCCGCAACATGTACCTACACGGCATCGACTACAGCGCCGACGGCAGGCTGCACGCCTTCTTCACGTGGCGCGAGCAGAACGCCGCCGTGATGTGCAGCAGCGGGGGTCTCACCAACCACGACACCGGCTACGTCTACTCGACCGACCGCGGCCGCACCTGGCGCAACGCCGCCGGCACCGTCGTCGGCACCACCGGAGGCTCCGACCGGGTCTCCGTCAACGACACCGGCCTCGTCGTCGACCCGCTGAACCCCGACCACTCCCTGATGAACCAGGAGAGCCAGGCCACCGACTCCGCCGGCCGCCCGCACGCCGTCATCAGCTACGTCCCCGGCCGATTCGGGCAGTGCACCACCGACTACGTGCGCGACCGCACGGCGAACGGCCGCGCCTTCCACGTCCGCAAGGACGCGACGACCGGCGTCTGGCGGAAGACCGAGATCCCGGTGCCGCTGAACTCCAGCCAGCGCACGCACCTCGCCTTCGACAGGTACGACAACGCCTACGCCGTCATGCCGTACGGGAGGATCGCGGGGGCGTCCAAGGCCTCGGGCTACACCGACTGGAAACTGCTCTTCGACGGCAGCGGCCTGAACGCCTTCGGCGAGGTCGTCGTCGACGACACCCGGCTCGCCCAGGACGGCGTGCTGTCCTTCATGTACCAGCAGAAGTCCAGCGGTACGACGCCCTCGCCGATCCGCGTTGTCGACTTCGCCCTGCCCAAGTGATCGGAAGCCGGGCGGCCGAGCAGCAGCCTCGGCCCGGTGTACGGCAGTCGACCTGCGTAGCATGAGGCCGCGGCCGCGCACGGGGCCGAGGGAAGGCGGATGGTCGGAGCTCGTGACAGGCATGGTGGGCATCAAGGACGTCGCACGCGAGGCCGGGGTGTCGGTCGGCACGGTGTCGAACGTCATCAACCGCCCGGAGATGGTCGCTGAGGAGACCCGTGAGCGGGTCCTCGGAGTGATCGAGCGGCTGGGGTATGTGCGCAGTGAGATGGCGCGGCAGCTGCGGGCGGGCCGGAGCCGGATCATCGCGCTGTTGGTGCTCGACATGGCGAACCCGTTCTTCGTGGACGTGGCCACGGGGGCGGAGCGGGCTGCCCGTGCGGCCGGTCTCGGCGTGATGCTGTGCAACAGCGCGCAGAGCCCGAGCGAGGAGGCGGACTATCTCTCCCTCTTCGCGGAGCAGCGCGTGCGCGGCGTGCTCATCACGCCTGCCGACACCACGGGCCGGAATCTGGAGGGCTTCCGCCGGCAGGGCATCCCGTACGTCGTCGTGGATCGCGTGGTCCCCAGTGGCGAGGGGTGCTCGGTGTCGGTCGACGACGTCACCGGCGGCATGTTGGCCGTACGGCACCTGGTGGAATGCGGCCATGACAGCGTGACGTACATCAGCGGCCCCATGCATCTCGCCCAGTGCCAGGACCGGCGGACGGGGGCGCTGCGGGCGCTGGAGGACGCGGGTCTGCCGGCGGGACGGTTGCGGCATGTGGAGACCGAGCGGCTGGACGTGGCAGCCGGGCGGGACGCGGGGGCGCGGCTGCTGGGCATGTCGCCGCGCCCGACGGCGGTGTTCTGTGCCAACGACCTCCTCGCCCTCGGGGTGCTGCAGACGCTGTACGGCGCGGGGGTCCGCGTCCCGGAGGAGATGGCCCTGGTCGGCTACGACGACATCGAGTTCGCCGCCGCGGCGGCGGTGCCGTTGACCTCGGTGCGCCAGCCGGCGTTCCGCATGGGCCGTACGGCGGCGGAGTTGCTGATCGAGGAGACGGGGGAGCGGGCGGGGGAGCACGAGCACCAGCGCATCGTGCTCCAGCCGGAGCTCGTCGTCCGGGGCTCGACGCTGTCCCGCCCGCGCGGCTGAGCCCGCCGCAGGAGGCCACCACAGTCCGCCCTCGCCGGCGGGCACTCCGACGACGAGCGCCTGCTTCCGGCGTCGAGGGCCCGTAGCCGTCGGTCCGCCGCCTACCCGTTCGTGACCGGGCCGCCCGCGGTCTGCCGCCCCGGCGGGAGGAGCATGGCAAGGAGGATCAGGACCAGTTCGTCGACGACCTCGTCGAGCGTGGCGTCGACCCAGCCTGCGCTCCAGTCATGGAGGAGCCCGTTGACGGCGCCGATGAACGCGGTGGACGACAGCCGGTAGTCGCGTGGCGCGGCCTCTCCGCGCTCTGCTGCCGCCTCGGCTTCCGCGCGGATGAACTCCACCCAGCGCGACCGTCGGCTGAGCCGCTGGTGCTCCAACTGCGGGCTGACACCGACGATCTCGACGAACGCGATCCGAATCCGCCGGGGCTCGGAGGTGACGGCGGAGGCGTACGCGCGGAACGCCGCCGCCACGCGCTCCTCGAGGCCGAGGCCGGACGCCTCGGCGAGCGCCTCCGCCGCGGCCTGCTCCGCCCAGTCGTTGACGAGCAGATGGAGAGCGGCCAGCACCTCTTCGAGGCTGCGGAACTCCTCGTAGAACTGGCGGGTCGAGAGCCCGGCATCCGCGCAGAGCGCGGCCACGGACGTGGCGCGGTAGCCGGGGCTGTCGCCGAACAGCCGCATCCCGGCGTCGAGCAGCCGCTGCCGCCGCTCCGCCCGCCGATCCTGCGTCGACCGGCCCGCGTACCGGCCGGTGGGCCGCCTCACCTTGCCCGCCACGGTCAACTCCCTTGCCGCTGCTCGCCATTTTCCTGCTGCAGGCCACTTGTCGAGACGCGGAAGGGCCCCTTACCGTCGGTAACAGCAGTTGTGTGAGCTTCAACCTTTTCAGATTCGCCCCCCACCCCAGAGGACCCCCCATGCGCCGTCCCGCTCCCTCCCCTCCGACGAGATCCGCCCCCGGCACGCCCGCCCCGACCGCGAGGAGTGTCCTCGCCGGCCGGCACCCGGTCCGCCGCGCGATCTGCTTCGGCGCAGTGCTGGCTGCCGTGGCCGCGATCACCGGCGGCCACACCACCGCCGCCGCGGGCGAGGAAAGCCGCCCCCTGCACGATGTGATGCTCGTCGGCAACGGCCAGGGTGGGACGATCAGTTTCATCGACTCCCGCACCTTCGAGAACCTCGGCTCGTTCGACGCCGTGCCCGATCTCGAGCAGCGCATAGCCGAGATGGACCCCATCGAGCGGGCGGGCTACGAGATCGTCAACTCCACCCAGGGCTACCGCAAACTCGTCGACGACATGGCCGTGTCGCCCGACGGCAGGACGCTGTACGTCTCGCGCGGTGTGCTGTCCGACGTGGCGGCGTTCGACATCGCGAGCCGCCGGATGCTCTGGCGCCACGAGACCGAGGGGTTCAAGGCCGACCATGCCGCCCTCTCCGCCGACGGCGGCAGGTTCGTCGTCTCGGCGCTCACCGCGGGGAAGTCCGAGGTTCTCGACACCGCTACCGGCAAGCTCGTCACGACCTTCGCCACCGGCACGTATCCGCACGCCAACGACTACTCGCCCGACGGCAGCGTGCTCTACAACTCCAGCATCGGCGTCACCTCGCTGCCGAAGTGGCTCAACGGACTCAAGGGCAAGAAGCAGGTCACGGCGGTGGACGGAAAGACCTTCAAGCCGCTGCGCACCTATGACTTCGAGTACGGCGTCCGCCCTGCGGTCTTCACCGAGGACAACAAGACCATGTACGCCCAGCTCTCGTACCTCAACGGCTTCGTCGAGTACGACCTGGCCGCCGGGAAGATCACGCGCCGGGTGGAGATGCCGTTCAGCGAGCAGGCTGCGAAGGACCGCCCCGACGACTACCCGCAGAACTCCGCCCACCACGGCATGGCCATCAACCGCGGTGAGAACAAACTCTGTGTCGCCGGCACCATCGACGACTACGTCGCCATCGTCGACCGTCCTGGACTGAGCGCCGACGGATACGTCCACTACGACACCGACGCCCTGCCGTACTGGACCGCCACCGGCTCCGACGGCCGCCACTGCTTCGTCTCGCTCGCCAACGAGAACGAGGTGTCGGTGATCGACTACGCCACCGCGAAGGAGGTCGCCCGAGTCCCCACCGGCCACTTCCCGCAGCGCGAGCGCCCCGGCACCCTCACCGACGAGGCTCTGGCGTCCCTCGACCCCTCCAAGGGCTGAGCAGTTACCCGGTGACCCAGGCAACCTTCCGGCGCATGGCGGCCACTGACAGGCGTAGGCCCCCGCCCACGGAAGGAACACCCCCCATGCAGCCCCGGCGCCTCCGCTTGACGAAACGGGCCAAGATCTTTATCGCGACGTCGGCCGTGCTCGCGGCCACCGCCTCCGTCACCGTCGCCCAGGCCGGCGAGGACGCCAGGAAGTGCGGCGCCTTCGAGACGATCACGATGGGCAAGTACTACATCAACAACAACCTCTGGGGCCAGAACGACGGCACCGGTACCCAGTGCGTCTGGGACAACTCCCGCAACGGCAACACCATTTCATGGGGCACGGACTACAGCTGGACCAGCAAGCCCGGCGAGGAGAACTCCGTGAAGTCCTACTCGAGCTCCGTGCTCGGCTGGCACTGGGGGTGGAAGGTCGACAAGGCGTCCACCGAACTGCCTGTCCGCGTCGGAGACCGCAAGCCGATCAATACTCGCTGGGAGTTCTCCGTGAGCTCCAACCCGGGGACGATGAACGTCGCGTACGACCTCTGGCTGCACAACAAGAACAACGCTGACTGGCCGGACCAGCCGACCGACGAGCTCATGATCTGGCTCAACCGGCAGGGCGGCGCCGGACCCCTCGGCTCGAAGGTCGCGACCGTCAGCCTCGGCGGCGCCACGTGGGACCTCTACGAGGGCGACATCGGCTGGAAGGTGCATTCCTTCGTCCGCACCTCCAACACCACCAAGGCCACCTTGAACCTCGACGACTTCACCCACGAGCTGGTCCGCCGCAACTTGCTGAGCAATAGCAAGTACATCTCCGGCATCGAAGCGGGCACCGAGGTCTTCCGCGGCACCGGTCGGCTGGACACGAAGGCGTACTCCGTCGACGTCACCTGAGACCGCGGATCGGACCGGTCCGTACGGCGGGTGGACCGGTCCGATCCGTGCATCGAGGACTGGTGGCGTTCGCGGTCGACGACCCGGTCGACGTGCCCACGATCGACCGTGGCGGTGCTGGTGTCGGCAAGATCCAGTCGCTCAAAGGGAGGAGCATCATGACGTCGTCATCGTCGTTACGGGCCATCAGCGGAGTGTCGGCCCTCATGCTCGGCGTACTGCTCGCCGTGGTGGGGCTGGGCGGCAGCGCGTACGCGGACAGGCCGCTGGCCGACGAGCCGACCGGCTTCGCCGACGTCAACGCGCTCGGCCAGAACGGCACCACGGGCGGTGCCGGAGGTCCGACGGTCACGGCCACTACGTCCGAACAGTTCCTGGAGTACATCGACACCGTCGGCCCGCTGGTCATCCGGGTGCGAGGCACCATCAACATCACCAGCAAGCAAGGCGTACGCCCGAACAAGACGATCGTCGGGGAGGGCACGTCGGCCGTCATCAACGGCGGCGGGCTGGACTTCTACCGTTCGTACAACGTCATCGTCCGCAACATCAAGTTCACCGACGCCGAGGACGACGCGGTCAACGTCGGGCAGAACTCGCATCACATCTGGATCGACCACAACGAGTTCGTCTCCCCGGCCGACGGGGCGATCGACATCGTCCGGGGAGCCGAGTACGTGACTGTTTCGTGGAACTGGTTCAACCGTACGGACAAGACCATGCTGATCGGACACTCCGACGGCAACGCCGGCCAGGACACCGGCCACCTGAAGGTCACGATCCACCACAACTACTTCGACGGCTCACGGCAGCGGCACCCCCGGGTCCGGTTCGGCGAGCCGGTGCATGTGTTCAACAACTACTACCGAGGCAACGCGCTGTACGGCGTCGCGTCCACGATGAACGCGGGCGTGATGGTCGAGGGCAACTACGTCGAGAATGTGCCGCACCCCTGCTACTCGGCCAGTGGCTACGCCGACTCCGGCCCGGGCCGGCTGGTGCAGCGCAACAACATCTTCGTCGGCTCAGGACCGTGCGAGACGAACGGCAACGTCGCAGAACCGCGCGCCTACTACCCGTACTCGCTGGACCCGCCGGCCAACGTACCGGCGATCGTCCGCGGGGGCGCCGGCACGGGAAAGATCGGCACCTAGCGCTCCTGCTCCTCCGGTACGTACCTGATGTTCAACCCCGACCGCGGCTGCGACGGCCGCGGTGGCGAAACCGACATCAACTCCCCGCGGTCGCGGCTCACATCGCGCAGCGACGGCCGTTGAGCGCGAAGTCGCTGGGAGCGGAGTTGTACCTGTAGGGCGACTTGGCCAGGAAGCCCACCGTTATGGATTGGTTGGCGGCCACTTGGGTGTTGTAGTCGACCGGTCGGACGGTGACCGAGGGACCGTACTGCCAATAACGGCCGTTCCACATCTGGTAGATGTGCTGCATATCCGGGAAGAACCAGGTGAGCTGCCACCCGTTGAGGGGCCGGTTGTAGGTGATCACCACGTCAGCCTGGAAGCCGTCCTCCCACTGGTTGACGAGTTTGTAGCGGGCCGTGCAGGCGGGTGCGGGGGGCGTGGATGTCGGCTTGGGCCGGCGTGTAGTGCTGGTGGGACGGGGCCGCTCAGCGCCGGACGGCGGCTTGGCGGACCGGCTCTTGTCGGCGGACCTCGAGGGGGACACCTCTTCGACGGGAGCCAGAGTCTCGAATCCCACGTTCTCCTGGCTGCTGCTCACGGTCGGGGCTACGGGCGTGGCGACGTCGGACCCGGAGGACATGGGTATCAGCGTGATGAGGAAGGCCAGGAGCGCGGCGGCGGTGAGCAAGGCCCCGATCCAAGCCACCTTGGCCCATCCCGCACGGCCACGGGTGGCCCGCCGGTGCCTCGGTGCCGTCCGGTCGCCGTACGCGCTGTCGGCGGCGGCCTGGCGACGGCTTTCGAGGTAGGCGAGTCCGCCCCAGCCGAGGAGGCCGGTGGCCAGTGCGCCGGGCACCTCGCCTTCGTGCAGGGCGAGGCAGGCGGCGGCCTCCGAGCAGTCATCGCATTGCGGGAGATGCTGCCTGAGATCGGGGCACGAGGGCGAGCTTGGTGTGCGCGTGGCCACGTCCAGCAGCCTGATGTAGCCACGACATATCTCGTTCTCGACAGCGGCGGCATGGGCCCATAGGCAGCGCTGCCGGAACGCTTGGCGGACGCGGGAGATTTCGGCCTCGGCGAACGCCGGACCGCCGCTCAGGGTCTCGGCCACTGCCGCGACCGGCTGTGATTCCACCTCGACGTACCACAGCAGGGACCTGTCCGGGGTCGGCATGTCCTGAAAGGCCCGCAGGGCGAGCGGCCGCCGTCGTCGAGCCGTGGTGGGGCGCGCTGCCTCGGTGGCCAGCCGGATGCGCAGTTCCGGGTGGAGCCGGTCGCCATCTTCTCGGGCCTGCCAGGTGACTGCCGTGTCGTGTACGGCTCTGAGCAAGGTGGGGCGCCAGGCCAGCGGCAGGGTGCTTCCGGAGCGGAGCTCGCGGGCCTCCCGCAGGGCTCGGGCGCATGCTTCGGTGGCCAGACGGACACCGTCCGCGGTGGTGACGGTGCAGATGTCGGCGTAGCACAGGACCGCGTCCCAATGCTCTGTCATTACCGCGAACTCGGACGGTTCCCGGGCACTGTCCGAGGGGAACGGACGGTCGGACATAAAGCACGTCCCTCACTGAGAAGCAGCGGAGCTCCTGCCCGGGCGGTCACGGTCGGTGGTCATCGCGGCAGGTCGCATGGCAGAAAGGCCGTCGGCGCCGGTCGTCCGCCTCGGGCGAGGAAGGTCGTTGAATCTTGCATGACATTGGTCGCCCTTGGCAAGCACCTGGACGGCTTTCCCCGGCAGTCCGGCGCCGGCATGCGCGATCTCACCGCTCACTCCACGCCGTCGATCTGCAGCGTCTGCACCGATCTGGCCGCGAAGGGCACGCGGAGCTGCTTGCCGCTGAGGTAGGTGTCCTCGCGGCGGGTGTACAGATCGCCGCCACCCGAGGTGAGGGTGTTCCATCGCGGGACCAGCCCGCCGGCTCCCCCGGTGACGCGGCCGAAGCGGGAGAGGTCGAACGTCAGGGTTTGCGCCGCACCGGAGTTGACGGCGACGACCACCAGCCGTCGCTGGCCAGGGTCGTACGCCGCAACTGCGTATCCGGCCCCGGTGTCCAGGATGCGCATCCCCGGGCGGATGTGCCGGGTGAACTGGGCCAGTACGTAGTATTTGGTCTGGACGGCGCCGGGCCGCAGCGTGTCCGGGTCGTAGTGGATCAGCGCCCAGGCTGGCGAGGGATCCATGACCTGCCAGTAGCACCAGGCGGTCGGGTGCAGCCAGCGGAAGTCCAGGCAGAGGTTGCTCGCCATGGCGAGGCCGGTGCCGTCCTTGTCGCCGAACTCGGAGTTCCACAGGCGCTTGCGCGCGGTGGTGACGACGTCGTTGTACAGCAGGTCGCGGCGTCCGCTGGATCCCTGGTAGCCGTGCACGTTGACCTGGTTGACGAGCCCCTTTGTCGTCGAGCTGAACGTGTTCCAGGTGGTGCGGGCCAGGTCGTAACTGGTCTCGTCGGATGCGGAGATCCAGGTGCCGGTGAGGCCGCGTTTGTCGAGCTCGCTGCGCAGATGCGGCAGCACGGCCGCCTGGACGGACGCGTCCATGTGGCAGCCCTCCTGCTTTCCGGTGGCTGTCCACCAGTTGGATGACGGCTCGTTGAAGGGGTCCACGGTGGTGAAGTTCACGCCCCAGTGGTCCTTGGCGTAACGGGCCACCACCGCCAGGTGATAGGCGTGCCGCTGGTAGTTCCACGACTGGAGGTTGTTGCCGCCGTTCGCGGCGCCTGACGGGTTGTGGTTGAGGCACATCCACCACATCGGCGAGTTGGCGAACAGTTCGCTCATCGCGCCCCGCTGAGTTGCCTTGACTAGGGCCGCGCGCTGCTTCGCGTCGGCGGTCCAGTCCCAGGCCGCCGACATGGGATCCTCGTTGCGCCAGTCCTGCCAGAAGCCCTCGATCTGCTTGAAGCCGGGGATGTTGGGCGACTCGACCATCCGCTCGCCGTCCACGCTGTTCCAGCTGCATGCGCCGAGGTTGTATCGAGCGATGTTCAGCCCGAGGCCGGGCAGCGTACGGCCGCCGTACGCAACGGACTTGGTGGTGAAGAACGCGTCTGCGAAGTCGTCACGCTGCCCGAAGACGTTCGCCCACCAGGCGAGCGACGTGCCCCATCCCTCCCACTTCCCGTAGGTCGTACCGGGGTTGATTCCGACGGTCGCGTCGGCCCGGGCGGTGCCCGTCGCCGACGCACTGCCCAATAGACCGCCTGCGGCCGCGGTGAGCATCGTTCTGCGTCTGATCATGGTCTTCTTCTCCTGTCCATGTCACCAATGAAAGGATCGAAGCGCGCCAGAACGTTGTCCAGATCCATGACAGCGCTTTCTGTCAGCTGGCACACTGAGTCCTTCCCGCGCACGAGTCTGTGGTGACTGGCAGGTTCGCCCGCAGCTGACGCCAAAGTCGCCTAACGGACAAAAGCCTGCCAAGGTTGACGCCTTCCCAGAAAGGCACAGGTAATAGGCGTTGATTGCGGGAAGCACTGCGACTGGTCCCGTCCGAGCCGTTGCCGCACCCGTCGATCGACCTTACGGTGTGTGATGGCAAGCGCTTTCCCGAATCAATTCATCAGACCCGACTGACGGCGCCTGCCAGCCGCCCTCGACCCCGCGGTGACCAGTGGGCCGGGCGGACCTCCGTGTGGCCGCGTTGCGGCGGTACCGCAGGACTGATCGCGGTACCGCCGCAACGCCGGCCGACACCAGACAGGAGAGAGATTCACGGTGGAAGATCGAATGCTCGGCCGCACCGGCCGTCGGGTCGGCGTAGTAGGGCTGGGGGCCTGGCAGCTGGGCGCCGACTGGGGAGAGGTGGACGAGGATCAGGCCCTTGCGGTGCTGTCGGCAGCCGCCAACGCCGGCGTGACCTTCATCGACACCGCGGACGCGTACGGTGACGGGCGGAGCGAGCAGCTGATCGGCCGGTTCCTCAAGTCGCGGGCGGACGCGGGGATCACTGTGGCCACCAAGATGGGCCGGCGCGTCATGCCGCAGGATCCGGCGAGCTACACCCTGGACAACTTCCGGGCGTGGACCGACCGGTCCCGGGCCAATCTGGGCGTGGACACCTTGGACCTGGTGCAGCTGCACTGCCCGCCCAGCGTGGTGTACTCCACGGACGCGGTGTTCGACGCGCTCGACACCCTTGTGGAGGAAGGACGCATCGCGGCGTACGGGGTGAGTGTGGAGACCCGGGCCGAGGCGCTGACTGCGATCGCGCGTCCCGGCGTCGCCAGCGTCCAGCTCATCCTGAACATGGTGCGGCTCGGGCCCCTCGACGAGGTACTGCCGGCGGCCCGGGAGGCGGGCGTGGGCATCATCGCGCGAGTACCGCTGGCCAGCGGCCTGCTGTCCGGCCGCTATGACGAGAACACCACCTTCGCCGCCGACGACCACCGCACGTACAACCGGCACGGGGAGGCCTTCAACATCGGCGAGACCTTCTCCGGCGTGGACTTCACCACAGGCCTGGAAGCGGTACGCCGGCTGGCTCCCCTGGTACCACCCGGCGTCACCATGGCCCAGTTCGCCCTGCGCTGGATCATCGACCAGCCCGGCGTGAGCGTGGTCATCCCGGGCGCACGAAACCCCGAACAAGCACGCGGTAATGCAGCCGCCGCGGACCTGCCGCCGTTGTCTGACGACGCGCAGCGCGCGGTACGTGAGGTCTACGACGAACTGATCGCGCCTCAGGTGGCCCACCGATGGTGAGCGATGACGCCGTCACCGAGCGCCATCTCGCCTGGCAAGAGCGGGCGGTCCTGGAGAGTGCCTCTGTCCCGACGACGCGCCCGCCGACGAACACCCCGGCGTGGTGAGCCGGGTTTCGTCCGGCTGACATCTGCCCATGGCCACTGCACGGCCACCGCGACGACGACACGTCGTCGACATACCGCATCACGATAGAGGTGAACTCATGTCAGAAACCGACCACCCTCTGACGCCTCCGACAGATCGGCACAGCACGCAGTCGCTGCCACAGCACAGGCGAGGCAGACGCCGTCTCCGTCGCCTTGCCGGGATCGTGGCCTTCTCCTTGGCTGCTACCGCGGCCACGCTTGTCAGCTGGCCTCAGGAGAAAGCCAAGGCGGCACCGGCCTATGCCGGGTATCTCTTCGTCTACTTCACAGGCGAGGGGTACTCGAATGGTGAGCAGGTCTACTACGCGCTGAGCAAGGGCAATGATCCCCTGCACTGGACGGAACTCAACGGCGGCAAGCCGGTGCTCGCGTCCACCGTGGGCAAAAAGGGCGCGCGTGACCCATTCATCATCCGGTCTCCGAAAGGCGACAAGTTCTACTTGCTTGCCACCGACCAGCGCCAGTACGGCAGCGGTGACTGGGACACCCCGCAGCGCAAGGGCAGTAAGAGCATCGTGGTGTGGGAGTCCACCGACCTGGTGAAGTGGACCAACCAGCACCTGTCGAAGGTCGCGCCGGACACCGCCGGCAACGCCTGGGCGCCGGAGGCGACCTACGACGAGAGCCTCGGAAAGTACGTCGTCTACTGGGCCTCGAAGATCTACGCCGCGAACGACCCCGACCACACGGGCAACACGTACAACCGCATGCTGTACGCCACCACCAGCGACTTCACGACGTTCAGCGCGGCCAAGACGTGGTACAACCCGGGCCACTCGGTCATCGACTCCACGATGATCAAGCACAACGGCCACTACTACCGGTTCACGAAGGACGAGCGCGACGGGGGTACGTGCGGCAAATTCATCACCGCGGACAAGTCGGCCTGGGTCCTGAACACCAGGTACACCTTCATCGCCGACTGCATCGGCAGGGGCTCGATCAGCCGAGGTGAGGGGCCGTTGGTGTTCAAGTCGAACACCCAGAACAAGTGGTACCAGTTCATCGACGAGTACGGCGGCCGCGGCTACATACCCTTCGAGACCACTGACCTCAACTCCGGCAAGTGGACCCGGTCGTCCAACTACGCCCTGCCCGGCCGACCCCGCCACGGCACGGTCCTGCCGGTCACCCAGGCCGAGTACGACCGGCTGAAGAAGCAGTACGGCTGACAGCCGCACTCAATGCCTCGGGAACGGTGCACGAGATCCCGTCCGATCTGGCTGATCGGACGGGATCTTGGCGTTTCCGGGAGCTGCACCCGGCAGGATGAATGTTTCGAATGATGCCATTCAACCCATCGAAACATTGACAGTGCAGCAGCCGGTTCCTACATTAGCCCCGCATCAATGCGGCGTGAACACCACGGGAATTGGCGCACGTAGACCCTCCAATTTTCGAAATCTCGAACATGGTAAGCCCGAACGCGCTGAAATCCCGAACGTCGATATACCGAACGTCGATATCCCGAACGTCGAGGCGCGCGACCGTCTTCGAAAGTTTTGCAGCGCATCACGGGGCCGTCCGATGACCCCAGAACGCTTAATCCCCCAACAAAAATGATCAGTTGCGGTCAGGGGCGCATACGGCCCGGACCATCGGTAGGAGACCCGACCCATGCCACTGCTCGAAGCCAGACCCAGGAGCGCGATCCGCCTGCTCCTGGCACTGATGACCCTTCTGGTCGCGGCCGTACCGCTCGGCATCGGCCGATCCTCCGGTGCGGAGCCCGCTCCGGCCGCAAAGCCGCCGAAGACCGTCTCGCGGTATCTGTTCACCGCGTTCACCAACAGCAGCGAGAGCAACATGTACGTCTACGGCTCCGACGACGCCCAGAACTTCTGGTCCGTCCAGGACCAGGCGTACACCCCGCCGGCCGGCCTGGTCCGCGACCCCAGCGTCATCAAGCGCGGCGGCCGCTACTACGTCGCGTACACCACCGGCTGGACCGGCAAGACCTTCGGCATCGCCACCAGCAAGGACCGCCGGAAGTGGACGCATGTCGCCGACATCGACCACGGGGTGGCGGCCAACAACACCTGGGCCCCGGAGTTCTTCACCGACTCTCCGGACGGCAAGGTCCGCATCGTCGTCTCGCTCTCCACCGGGCCGACCTCCTACCGGCACTTCCAGCCCTACATCCTGACCGCGCTCGACGACACGCTCACCAAGTGGAGCAAGCCCAAACCGCTCCGGGGCATCCACCCCAGCGCGACCGACTACAACGGCTACATCGACACGTACATCGTGCGCAGGGGTGCGACCTACCACGCCTTCACCAAGAACGCGACGGGCGAGGTCATCGAGCACGCCGTCGCCGACCGCGTCACCGGCCCGTACACCTTCAAGGGAAAAGGTGACTGGGCCGGCTGGGGAGACCTGCTCGAAGGCCAGACCATCGTCCGGCTGCCGAACGGCGGCTACCGCATGTTCATGGACGGCTACACCGTCAAGAAGTACTACTACAGCGACAGTACGGACCTGGAGCACTGGACGCCGAAGAAGGAGCTCCCCGCCCTGTCCGGCGTCGTGCGCCACGGCACGGTCATCCAGGAGACCGCGACCGTGCTGCCCAAGGACAACAACCCCGCGCTGCCGGGCTACCACGCCGACCCCGATGTGATGTACGCCAAGGGCAGGTACTGGATCTACCCCACCGAGGACGGCCACCCGGGCTGGAGCGGCACTCGCTTCAAGAGCTTCTCCTCGCCAAACCTGGTGAAATGGACCGCGCACGGCACAGCCCTCGACCTCGCCGACCTCTCCTGGTGTCACCAGAACGCCTGGGCCCCGGCGGTCGTCAAGAAGGGCCGCACGTACTGGATGTACTTCAGCGCCTGCCAGTCCATCGGCGTCGCCAAGTCCTCTAGCCCCAAGGGCCCCTTCGTGGACGCCCTCGGCAAGCCGCTTGTCGCCAAGGGCGAATTCGGCCACCAGTCCATCGACCCGGACGTCTTCATCGACGACGACGGCACTCCATACCTCTACTTCGGCCAGGGCGGCTTCGAGGCCGCGCGTTTGGGCCACGACATGGTGTCCTTCGCCACCCAGCCCGTGAAGATCACTCCCCCCGGCTACAACGAAGCGCCGACCGTCTTCAAGCGCAAGGGCCGCTACTACGCGATGTGGTCCGAGGATGACACCCGCAGTCCGAATTACCGTGTGACGTACGGAGTCTCGAACTCTCCGCTCGGCCCGTTCACGAAAGCCGCGACCAACCCCGTCCTCAGCAAGGACGAGAGCGACCAGATCCTCGGCACCGGGCACAACTCGGTGATCCAGGTACCGGGACGGGACAAGTGGTACATCGTCTACCACCGCTTCGCGCGCCCTGGCGGCGACGGCACCCACCGCGAGGTCGCCATCGACCGGATGCGGTTCAACGACGACGGCACCATCCGCGTGATCAAACCCACCCAGCGTGGCATCAACCCGGTGAAGGGAACCACCTCATGAGCCACAGTGGAGAGCGAGAGCCCAGTCGCAGACTGATGCTGAAGGGAGCCGCCCTGACCCTGGGGGTGGCGGCAGGAGCGAGGGGCCTGGCCGCCCACGGCGCCGTACCCGAGAAGCGGGTCGATGCCGCGAAGGCCGCCCCGTACCTCAATCCTCTCGTACGCAAGCGCGCCGACCCGCACATTCACCGGCACACCGACGGCTTCTACTACTTCACCGCCACCGCGCCCGAGTACGACCGGATCATCCTGCGCCGCTCCAGGACCCTGCGCGGGCTGGCCAAAGCCCAGGAGTCGGTGATCTGGAAGAAGCACACCAGCGGCGACACGGGTGCCCACATCTGGGCCCCGGAGATCCACCACATCGACGGCAAGTGGTACATCTACTTCGCCGCCGGCCGGACTGACGACGTCTGGAAGATCCGGATGTGGGTCCTGGAAAACGCGAGCGCCAACCCCTTCCAGGGAACGTGGACCGAGAAGGGGCGGATCACCACCGCCTGGGACACGTTCTCGCTGGACGCCACCACGTTCGTCCACTGCGGCACCCGCTATCTCGCCTGGGCGCAGCACGAGCCCGGGATGGACAACAACACGGGCATCTTCCTCTCGAAGATGGCCAACCCGTGGACCCTGACCGGGCCGCAGGTACGTCTGTCGACACCCGAATACGACTGGGAGTGCATCGGCTACAAGGTCAACGAAGGCGCCTCGGTCATCCAGCGGGGCGGCCGGGTCTTCATGACGTACTCCGCGAGCGCCACCGACCACAACTACTGCATGGGCCTGCTGACCGCCGACGCGGACAGCGACCTGATGAAGGCGGCGTCCTGGAAGAAGTCCCCCGTCCCGGTCTTCACCAGCAACGACACCACCAAGCAGTACGGTCCCGGCCACAACTCCTTCACCGTCGCCGAGGACGGCCGCACCGACGTCCTCGTCTACCACGCGCGCCAGTACAAGGAGATCACCGGCGACCCGCTGAACGACCCGAACCGGCACACCCGCATCCAGCCCCTGCGCTGGAAGGCGGACGGCACTCCCGATTTCGGGATACCCGTCGCCGACACACGGGCGGACGGTGTCGCGGCCGTCACGCGCTACACGATGACCGCGTTCACCAACACCAGCGAATCCAACATGTACGTGTACGAGTCGGCCGACGCGACGACGTACAAGCTGCTGAAAGGCCCGGCTTACACGCCTCCGAGCGGACTCATCCGGGACCCCAGCATCCTCAAGCACACCGACGGCTACTACTACATCGTCTACACGACGAACTGGACCGGGAACACCATCGGCTTCGCGCGCAGCCGCGACCGCGTCAACTGGACCTTCGTGCGCAACCACACCATCCCGATGGCGGGCCTGGACCGTACCTGGGCGCCCGAGTGGTTCGTGGACGAGGACGGCAGCGTCAACGTCATCGTCTCGCTCACCACCAACGACCTGACGGACTTCGCCCCCCACCTGCTGCGGGCGACCAAGGCCGACCTGTCCACGTGGGCGCCGCCCGTCGTGCTGCGGGGCATCCACAACTCCAACTACATCGACACCTTCGTCGTCAGGGACGGCGGGATGTACCACGCCTTCTGCAAGCAGGAGACGACGAAATACATCGAGTACGCGACCGCGCCCGCGCTCACCGGCCCGTACACCTTCAAGGGGACCGGGGACTGGGCCGGCTTCGGCAGCTGGAACGAGGGACAGGCGCTGGTGCGCCTCGACGACGGCGGCTGGCGGATCTACTTCGACGCCTACCGCGACGGAAAGTACTACTACTGCGACAGCCGCGACGGCTTCAAGACCTGGACCCCGAGGCGTCAGCTGCCCGACCTGTCTGGATTCGCCCGCCACTTCACCGTACTGAAGGAGCGGTTGCCGTGAGGCACCGACGGCTACGAGCCCTGGTGGCGACCCTCTGCATCGGTCTGGCCGGCGTCCTGCTGCCGGCCGGGCCGACCCAGGCCGCACCCGTGGCAGTCACCAACGGCACCCAGTTCACCGACACTTCGGGCGGCCCAGTCCACGCGCACGGCGGCGGGATCATCAAAGTCGGCGCGTACTACTACTGGTTCGGCGAGAACCGCAACGCCGACAACACCTTCCGCTACGTCTCGGCCTACCGCTCAAAGGATCTGAAGAACTGGGAATTCCGCCATCACGTCCTCACCCAGGCCACCCACCCCGAGCTCGCCCTCGCCAACATCGAGCGGCCGAAGGTCATCTACAACCAGCAGACCAAGCAGTTCGTGATGTGGATGCACAAGGAGAACGGCAGGGACTACGGTGAGGCCCGAGCCGCGGTCGCCACCTCACCGACCGTCGACGGTGATTACGCCTGGAAGGGCAGTTTCCGTCCGCTGGGCCATATGTCCCGTGACATCACGCTCTTCCAGGACTCCAATGGCACCGGCTACATGATCTCGGCGGCGCGGGAGAACTACGACCTGCACATCTACCGGCTGACCGATGACTACCTCGGCGCCCGGAGCCTGGTGGGGAATCCGTGGCCGAGCGGCCACCGAGAGGCGCCCGCGCTGTTCAAGCGGGGAAACGTCTACTTCATGCTCACCTCCGGCGCCACCAACTGGAACCCCAACCAGCAGAAGTACGCCACCGCCGCCAGCCTCCAAGGCCCGTGGAGCGCCATGCGGAACGTCGGCGACGCCACCGCGTACGGGTCGCAGACCGCATACGTCCTGCCGGTGCAGGGCGGGCGGGAGACCTCGTACCTGTATATGGGCGACCGGTGGGGCAACTCCTTCGGCAAGACGGTCAACGACTCGCGCTATGTGTGGCTGCCGCTGAAGTTCCCGACCGCCACATCCATGACCATGGACTGGTATCCGGAGCTGACGATCGACACCGAGGCCGGCACGGTGGGCGGACGCGGAGGCCCGTACGAATCCCTGACCGCACGGCACAGCTCCAAGTGCGCCGATGTCCCGGACCAGTCCCTCCACCCGGCTGTCGCCGTCGTGCAGTACACCTGCAACGGCGGCGGCAACCAGAAGTTCTGGTTCAAGGACGTCGGCGGCGGTCACGTCCAGCTGATGGCCAGGCACAGCTCCTTGTGCCTCGGGGTGCGCGGCGCCGCCACGGCGGACGGCGCGGTCGTCGAACAGCAGACCTGTGGCAGTGGCACCCACCAGCAGTGGCAGGTCCAGGACGCGGGCAGCGGCTACGTCCGGCTGCTCGCCCGGCACAGCGGAAAATGTCTTGACGTGCTGGACGAGTCCACGGCCAACATGGCGGCGATCGCCCAGTGGAGCTGTACGGGCGGCAGCAATGAACAGTGGAAACGCATCGCCTGATCTTCCCTGATGCCGGGCGGGCCGACGTGGGCCCGCTCGGCATCACCCCGAACCTGATGAGCAAGGACGACGCATGCCTTATCTCGCCGCGGGCGACCGCTACCGCACCATGCAGTACCAACGCTGCGGCCGCAGCGGAGTGCTCCTGCCCAAGGTCTCCCTCGGCCTCTGGCACAACTTCGGTGACACCAGTCCCCTGGAGACGCAGCGCGCGGTGCTGCGCCGCGCCTTCGACCTCGGCGTCACGCACTTCGACCTGGCCAACAACTACGGACCGCCCTACGGCAGTGCGGAGGCCAACTTCGGCACGCTCTTCGCGCAGGACTTCCGCCCGTACCGCGACGAGCTGTTCATCGCGACCAAGGCCGGGTACGACATGTGGCCTGGCCCGTACGGTGAAGGAGGCTCCCGCAAGTACCTCCTGGCCAGTCTCGACCAGTCGCTGACCCGCATGGGCCTCGACTACGTGGACGTCTTCTACTCCCACCGCCCCGACCCGGACACCCCGATCGAGGAGACGATGGGGGCGCTGGACACCGCGGTGCGCCAGGGCAAGGCCCTCTATGCGGGCCTTTCCAACTACAGTCCCGAGCAGATGACCCGGGCGTCCCAGGTCCTGAAGGAGCTCGGCACCCCACTGCTCATCAACCAGCACCCGTACTCCATACTCAACCGCGGCATCGAAGGCGGGCTCCTGGCCGCATCCGCCGAAGCGGGCGCAGGAGTCATCGCCTTCTCCCCGCTCGCGCAGGGACAGCTCACCGACCGCTACCTGGACGGCGTCCCGGCCGACTCCCGGATGGCCATCGGCCACTTCCTCAAACGCGACGCGCTCACCGAGGAGAAGCTCGCCTTCCTGCATGCGCTCGACAAACTCGCCCAGGGGCGCGGCCAGACTCTCGCCCAATTGGCACTGTCCTGGGTGCTGCGTGACCCGCGCGTCACCTCCGTCCTGATCGGCGCAAGCAGCGTCGCCCAGCTCGAACAGAACATCGCGGTGCTCGACTCACCGGTCGTCACGGAGGCCGATGTGGCCGAGATCGACCGGCTCTCGGCCGATATCGGGGTGTGCTGATCCGGTGACCTCACACCACCCCTTCGCACTACCCGAGGAGGACCGGCGCACCAGCCCCTACACCGGCTGGACCCGCGCCCACTGGGAGACGGCGGCCGACCGGCTGGTCGCCGCCGTCGCCCCCTACGCCACTCCTCGCCGGGCGCTCTACCACCTGCCCGGCGGCCGGACCAGCTGGTCGGGCCGTCGCTCGGACGGGCTCGAGGGCTATGCCCGTACGTTCCTGCTCGCCGCCTTCCGGGTCGCGGGCGCCCGCGGGGCCGACCCGGCCGGGCTGATGGAGCGCTACGGGGACGGACTCGCCGCCGGCACCCTGGCGCCCGGCGGCGAGGGGACGGAAGACTGGCCGCCGATCCAGGACCGCAGCCAGCCCCTGGTCGAGGCCGCGTCCATCGCGCTGGGGCTGCGGCTCACCCGGCCGTGGCTCTGGGACCGGCTGGACGACGGCGTACGGGACCGGGCCGCGGGCTGGCTGGCGGACGCGCTGACCGCGGAGGCCTGGCCCTGCAACTGGGAGCTGTTCGCCGTCACCGTCGGTGGCTTCCTGGCCGAGGCGGGGTACGAGACCGCTGCCGCGCGGGCGGCGGTCGTCCGCGGCCTCGAGCGGATCGAACCCTGGTACGTGGGCGACGGCTGGTACACCGACGGGCCGGGCCGCGCCTTCGACAACTACAACGGCTGGGCCATGCACCTGTATCCGGTGCTCGAAGCCTGGCTGTCCGGCGACGAGAAACTCCTCGACCGTTACGGTGGGCGGCTGGCGGTCCATCTCGCCGACTACGCACGGCTGTTCGGCGGCGACGGGGCCCCCATGCACCAGGGCCGTTCGCTCACCTACCGGATGGCCACCACCGCCCCGCTCTGGCTCGGCGCCCTGACCGAGCACACCCCGCTCACCCCTGGCACCACCCGCAGGCTCGCCTCCGGCGCGCTGCGCTATTTCCTGGACCGGGGCGCGGTGGATGACCGCAGCGGGCTGCTCAGCCTGGGCTGGCACGGGCCGTACGAAGGCGTACTGCAGGGCTATTCGGGGCCGGCCTCGCCGTACTGGGCGAGCAAGGCCTTTCTGGGCCTGCTGCTCCCCGCGGAACACCCGGTGTGGACCGCCGCCGAGGAACCGGGACCCGCGGAGCGCGGCGATGCCGTGACCGCCCTACGGGCGCCGAACTGGCTGATCCAGTCCACGGCCGCCGACGGTCTCGTACGCCTGCACAACCACGGCAGCGAGGACTCCCGGTATGACCCCTACTACACTCGGCTCGCCTACTCCACGACCACCGGTCCGGTGCCGCTGGGTGCCCCGCCGGACAATCACTTCGGTCTGGTCGAGGATGAACGGGTCTCGCTGCGCGAGGAGTTGCGGCCCCTGGGCGCCGGCGACGACTGGGCCGCATCCTGGCACCGCCCGCGCCTGCCCGGAGAAGGCGACCAGGGGGGCCCGGCGGGCGAAGCACTCATCACCGGCCTCGTACTGGCGCACGGCGCGGCCGAGATCCGCGCCCATCTGGTGACGGGCGCCGCATCCGGGACGAGGGTCCGCCAGACCGGCTGGGCTGTGGACCCGGCCGACTCCTCTTCCCCACGGTCGGAACTCCTGGCGCTGCACGGGCTCTCGCCCGCCGCGGACCTGCCGGCCACCCACACGGCGTTCACCCGGCGGGCCACGGTCCCTGCCCTCTCCGGTGAAACGACGGGTGATGTGGACGGCGACCTCTTCGTCTGCGTCGCCCGGCTGACCGCCGAACCGGACCCGCTGCCGCTGCAGGCCGCGGTGACCGTGGGCGTGGCACGGGTTCGCGGTGCGTACGAGCTGACCGCCACCTGGGCCGACGGTACGGTCCACCGTGTCCGCCTCACCCGACCGGACCCGGGATCAGGGCTTGGCGCTCACCTTGTTGTCCTGGACGTCCTGGGTCAGGATGCGCGACTACGGCCCACGTAGACGTCGCGCGTGCGGTAGTAGGTGGCACCATCCGGTCCCGGGGAGCCCGACGAGCCCTCCATCTGGAGGTTGACGATGAGCCGCAGTGGCTTGCCGACCCAGCCGGCCGCCCGGTGGACCGCCTTCCACGCGTCGTCGAGGTAGTAGTGGATGTCCACGTCCCTGTCGTTCACCTTGGTGAGCCAGGCGCGGTAACGGTGCGAGCTGCCCGGTGAGGGGAAACCGGGACGATGGTGGTCGACAGGTCCGAGGCCGTCCGGAAGGTGCTGAACCAGTTGTTGGTGTTGCCCTTGAACTCCAGGGTGTCGTGCGCACTCCGGCGGCCAGCTGTTGACCCCGGTAAGCCAGAACGCGGGCCAGGTCCCCCGGGTGCTCGGCGCCTGGAACTCGCCTTTCACCTCGTATTGCGGGAACTGGTTGGTCACCACGATCTGATTCTTGGCGTGTACCGCGCCGGAGTGGTAGCGGATCGGCAGGTACGGAGGGGAGCTGCTGTTGCCCTCGTCCCAGGAGATCCGCGTCGTCTGCAGGGTGAGTACTCCTTGGTTGAGGGAGATGTGGTTGTGGTCGCTCGGGCTGCCGTACATCGGGCGGTGCCGTTGTGGTCCGAGCCCCAGGGATACCGATAGTTCCATTCCGCCTCGAAGGCTCGGTAACTCCCAAAGGAGTCCTTGATGACATCCTCCCAGGCCGCATGCTGCGCGGCAGGTGCCGGGCGTGGCCTGCCGGCCATGGCCGTCGCCGCCGTGAGGGCCGCGGCAACGGTGAGGAATCGTTCAAGGCTCAATGTTTCGTTCCTCCGAGGATGCCCCGGCCTTCAGGCCGGGGTGGGGGTACCTCCCGCTTGCGGGGGCGAATCGGACTCCTGCGGAGCAGGACAGGGGAAGACCAATCGCCGTCAGGGGCGATGCGTCGTCCACCTGCCGTGGTGGTGAGGCAGTCCACCAAGATCAAGTTACTCTCAACTGTCGTACTTCCCAGGTAATTTGAGGATCATGACGACGGCAGCAAAGACGAGCGAGGATGCCGGGCACGCCCGGTACACCTACCGTGTGCGCGTGTCGTCTACCGCCCGCGCCGCGTTGGGTTCGGAGTGGGACCGGTGCCGGTGGATTTGGAATGAGTGCGTCGCCAAGTCCAAGGAGATGTACGCGCACAACAAGGCCACGGGCGAGAAGCGAACGTGTGGTCCGGCGCGGCTGGACAAGATGCTGACCGAGGCCCGCGCTCGTACGCCGTGGCTGTGCGAGGGGTCCAGCGTTCCGCAGCAGCAACTGATACCGGACTTCGGTAAGTCGCGGGCGAAGGCGCAGAAGGACATCAAGGACCGGTTGCCGATGCGGCAGCGGGCCGGGATGCCCAGGTGGAAGAAGAAGCGCGAGGCCCGGCCGACGCTGAACTACACCAAGCGTGGCTTCCGGCTGAAGGACGGCCGTCTGCACTTGGCCGGCGGGATCGTCCTGACCGTGGTGTGGTCGCGGGACCTTCCCGCCGACCCGTCCAGCGTCCGCGTCTACCAAGACAGTCTTGGCCACTGGTACGTCAGCTTCGTTGTCCCCGCACAGACCGAGCCGCTGCCCGCCACGGGCGCGGTGATCGGCGTGGACTGGGGTGTGCAGGAGACTGCGACCACCACCAGTGACGACCACGACCTGCCGCACGCCGAGCTCGGAAAGAAGGCCGCCGAGCGGCTGGCGCACTATCAGCGGATGATGGCCCGCCGGCGCGCTCCGAAGGGCAAGGCCCAGTCTCGGGGTTACCGAAAGGCCCAGGCGCAGGCCGCGAAGCTGCACAAGAAGACCGCCTGGCAGCGGCAGGACACCGCCCGCAAGTGGGCCAAGAAGGTCGTGACCGACCATGACGCGATCGCGGTCGAGGACTTCCGGCCGAAGTTCCTCGCCAAGACCACCATGGCCCGCAAGGCCGCTGACGCGGCTATCAGCGCCAACAAGGCTGCCCTTGTCGAGATGGGCCGCAAGCACGGGCGGGACGTCCGCGTCGTGCATCCCGCGCACACCACGATGGACTGTGCGCAGTGCGGAGCGAGAACCAAGCACGCACTACCTCTCTCAGAACGAACGTATGCCTGCACCGTGTGCGGAGCCGTATCCCCCAGGGATAAGAACTCCGCCCGCGTGATGCTGGTCCGGGCTGGTCTGGCCCCGGCTAGTGCTGATCGCAGAAGACCTCCCGAGGCGCTGCCTCGGGAGGCAGCGTGAGCTAGGAATCCCCGCTCAGCCCGGAAGGAGAGAATCCCCTCCCTTCAGGGAGGGGAGCAGTCAATGTTGGTCTCACGTTCAACGTCTCCGTCTATGGTTCGCGCTCATGACGAGCCATCACCATGACCACGATGAAGCGTCCGTCGACTCCCTTCCCCCGGCCCTGGATCTGTCCGTGGCCGACACGGAATTGACGCCCGCGCAAATGTCCCGCAGGTCCATGCTGCGCCGCGCGGGGCTGCTCGGCGCCGGCCTCGCCGGGGCGAGCGTGCTGAGCGGCGGTGCCGTGCCCGCCGCGGCCGCGTCCCCGGGCCGTACCGGCAGGAGAGGCGGCTTCCTGTGGCTGGCCGGCGACCACCACATTCACACCCAGTACAGCAACGACGGCAAGTACCGCGTCACCGACCAGGTCCGCCAGGGCGCACGGCACGGCCTCGACTGGATGGTCATCACCGACCACGGCAACGAGACCCACGCCAAGATCGGCGTCGAGAAGGTCAACCCGGACATCAAGGAGGCCCGGACCGCGTATGAGGACACCCTCGTCTTCCAGGGCCTGGAGTGGAATATCCCTGCCGCCGAGCACGGCACCGTCTTCGTGCACCCCGGCAGGAACGAGGTCGCCGTCCTCAAGGAGTTCGAGACCTCGTACGACGGCAGAGTGAAGAAGGCCGGGGACTCGACGCTCGCGAACGAGGCGCTCGCCATCGCGGGCCTCAACTTCCTTGCGGAGCAGGTCCAGCGGCGCCGCGTCAAGGACATCCTGATGCTCGCCAACCACCCCGCGCGCAAGGGCATCGACTCGCCGCACGAGATCCGCGCCTGGCGCGACGCGACGTCCGCGGGCCACCGGATCGCGGTCGGCATGGAGGGCGCGCCCGGCCACCAGGCCGCCGGCATCGAGAAGTCGGTCGGCATGGGCCGTGCCCGCGGCCTCTACGACGGCAGCCCGGATGCCAACTCCTTCCCCGGCTATCCGCTGGAGAGCTACCGCACATGGGGCGGCTTCGACTGGATGACCGCCACTATCGGCGGCCTGTGGGACAGCCTCCTCGCCGAGGGCAAGCCCTGGTGGATCACCGCTAACTCCGACTCGCACAACGTGTACACGGACACCGTGAAGCGCGGCGGCCCCGACAGTGACTACCTCGCCAACGGCAAGCACACCGACCCCGTCTACGGCGGAAAGATCGACCTCACCGAGGGCGACTACTGGCCCGGCCAGTACAGCCGCACCCATGTCGGCGCCGCCGGCTTCTCGTACACCGCCGTCATGGACGGCATACGCGCCGGACGCGTCTGGGTCGACCACGGGCAGCTCCTCAGCGGCCTCGACGTCCGCCTCGTGGGCGGCGGCCGCTGGGCCACGCTCGGCGGCGCGCTGCACGTCAGGAAGGGCACGAAGGTGACGCTGACGGTCGACGTCGCGCTCGCGGGTGGTCCCAATTGGGCCGGATTCATACCGCAGTTGGCCCGCATCGATATCATCCAGGGCGATGTCACGGGCACGGCGGCCGACAAGGACACCTTCACCGCACCGACCGCCAAGGTGGTCCGGTCGTACGACGTGCACAAGTCCACCGGCACGGTCCGTCTCACGTACGCCCTCGGCGCGGTCGACCGCCCGCTGTACGTCCGCCTGCGCGGCACCGACGGCAACCGCTCCGCAACCGGCCTCATGGGCGCGGCAGTCGACCCGTCCGGCCCGGCCATCGACGTCGTCGGCGACGCGGACCCGTGGAACGACCTGTGGTTCTACTCCAACCCCGTGTGGGTCCTGCCCTCGTGAGCCCGTACGTCATCGTTGTCGATGCCGACGTACGCGACCTGCGCACGGCCGACCACCTGCTGCTGGCCCTAGCAGCCGAACTCGCACTCCCCGAGGGCGTCTTCGGCTGCACACACCTGGTGCGCGGGCAGCGGCCGCGGGTCGTACTGTCGTTCACGGGGACGTCCGCGGAGGCTGTGGAGCGGCTCACGGCTAAGGGGTACGAGGTGACGGCCGGCACACCCGACGAGGTGGGCCGGGCTGTCCTCTACCCGGGTGTCAGTGAACTCACCGGCACGGTCACCGTCGGGCAACTCCTCTCGGGCTCCGCGATCGACCTCGTCACCGTCCTGGGTGCGCCAGGCGAACCCCCGCCGGACCAGCGGATCATGACGAGGGACCACGTGCGCCCGGAATGGCGCGCCGGAGAACTGGTGCTGACCGCCATGCCGGCCGCGGACGGCCTCCTGGTCCCCTTCGAGGTACCGGACCCGACGCCGTGCTGCGCGGACCACTGAGCCACCGGTAATGCGGTGGTCTGCCGCTCATGCCGCGGGCTTCCGGGTCAGTCTGATCAGCCACACGGTCGCCAGGAGCGAGGCCCCTGACAGCACGGTCAGCAGCCACGGCACCGCGTGGATGCCGGACGCCTCGATGCCCACGCCCAGCAGCGGCGGAGCCGCCACCCCACCGATCATCGACGCGGCGATCACCCAGGCGCCGGCCCGCTTGGCCTGCGGCAGACCCCGGTTCAGCCAGGACAGCCCGGTCGGGAAGACCGGCGCGATGAACAGACCCACACCCGCGTACGCCCACGGGGCCGCCCCGGGGATCAGCGCGAGCAGCAGGCACGCCGTCATCCCGGCCGCGCAGACCGTGAGGATGCGCTCGGGCGAGTACCGCAGCGTGATCGGCACGACGAGGAAGCGGCCGACGGTCATCATCAGCCAGTACACAGAGGTGGCGGAGGCCGCGACCGTCGCGCTGAAGCCGACGGTCTCCAGATGCGTGGGCTCCCAGCCGCCGACGCCCGCCTCGACGGCGACGTTGAGGATGTAGAGGGCGAGGAAGCCGATCAGTACGCGCGAGAGGAGGCCACCGCCACCGCCACCGTCATCGGCAGCGGGCTTGTCCTCGGATGTCACGGGTGCCTCGCTGCGTATGCCGCCCGTGCACAGGATCAGCGCCCCGGACAGCACGGCACACGCCCCGAAGGCGTACACGTACCCCACCCCGGCGATGAGCGCCGGGCCGAGCACCGCCCCGATCCCGAATTGCGCGTTCAGCACATTCAGCATCGCCGTCGACCGGTCGCCGAAGCCGACCGCGAAGAGCTGGTTGAGGCCGTAGTCGATACCGCCGAAGCCCAGGCCGCCGAGGAAGGCCGCGGCGAGGGCGAGCGGCCAGTCCGGGGCGAACGCGAAGCCCGCGCCGCCTGCCGCCATCAGGGCGTAGCTCGCCGCGAGCAGCGCCCTGTTGCTGATCCGGGAGTGGATCGCGTTGAAGGCAAGGACGCCCGCGACGCCGCCCGTGAAGTGCAGACTGAGGCCGAGTCCGGCCGACGAGGGTGAGAGCCCGAACTCCTCGCGGAGGGCGGGAACAGCGGGCCCGTACAGGGCCTGCAGCGCCCCGATGAGAACGAAACCGACGCATGACGCGACCGTGGCCGGGCGGCTGAACAACGCCTGCCGCCCGGCCACGGACTGCGCGACCCGCTCACGGGTCTGGGTCAACTGCTCACCAAGGGCGAGAAGGTGAGGGAGAACTCGGCGGGTGCGACATCCAACCGGTGCTGGGGAAGCACGCCGGGCCCGCAGGACTGGGAGCCGATGCCGTGCTGTCCGTGGTCGAGGTTGACCCAGACGGTGTCGGACGGCTCGAGGTCCGGGGTGTGCTCCGCCGCGTCGAGCTGCTCGCTGGTCCAGCGGCGGGCGCTGAACCAGAAGGGAGGCTCGCCCTCGATCCGGATGCCCTCGTTCCCGTCCGACAGCTGCGCCCAGCGGACGTCCGCCCGGGCGCCGTTCTCCTGTGGGCGGACATACGGGGCCTGCATCTCGTCCACCTCCATCTGCCAGCGCGCGAGCATCGAGGCGGCCCGGGTGTCGGGGTACGCCTCACCGGGACCGCCGCCGAACCACGTGGCGTAGTCATACGAAGCGGGCACGCCGAAGCGGATGCCGAGCCGGGGCAGCGGGCAGCTCCACTCGCCTTCGGGCGTGACCGAGACGGTCAGGCGCAGCCGGTCCGGGACCGCGGTCCAGCGGTAGGTGGTGAGCAGCGCCAGATCGGTGGCGGCGGGGGCCACCCTGGTCCGTACGACCAGGGCATCGTCCTCCAACAGCACGTCATCGAGGCGGTGTCGCATTCTGTGCAGGCCCAGTTTCCGCCAGATCAGCCCGTACCGCTCATCGGGCTGCCAGGGCGCGCCATTGTCGTTGTCGGTCGGGGCGCGCCACACATCGAGGCGAAGTCCGGTGACCGGGACGGCCCCGAGGTGGGCGAGCGCGCCGGTGGCCGTGTCGAAGGCGGCCGGGCCGAGGGTGATGAGCTCGCTTCCCGGGTGCGGTGCGGCACCGGTCGCGGCGGGGCGGGTCGGTCGGGACACAGTGGATAGCTGACCCCAGGCGACCGTGTGGCCCTTCCTAGCCCAGGTGGTGTCCTCGGCGAGTACGGCCCGCACCGTCCACTGGGTCTCACCGGCCGCCGGGTCGGTGACCGGCGGAGCGGGGAGCTTGAGGTCGGCGGATTCGCCAGGGGGCAGGGCGGGCACGGACAGCGGCCCCGCCTCGACGGTTTCCCCGTCGACGTCGTAGGACCACTCGAAGGCGAGATGGGCCAGGTCGGCGAAGTCGTAGCCGTTGGTGATCCGTACGGTGCCGGAGCTGCCGTCGTCCTCGATCCGGACGGGCTCGATGACCTTCTTGTACTCGATCAGGCCGGGGGAGGGGGTGCGGTCGGGGAAGAGGAGGCCGTCGCAGACGAAGTTGCCGTCGTGGAGCTCCTCGCCGAAGTCACCGCCGTACGCGAACCACGGCTCACCGTCACCCGTGTGGCGGGCGATGCCGTGGTCGATCCACTCCCAGACGAAACCGCCCTGGCAGCGCTCGTACGTCGTGAACAGGCGCTGGTATTCGCTCAGGCCGC
>NZ_JBQQCD010000025.1:0-81189 GCF_052245555.1 Streptomyces sp. KR80 | reverse complement strand
TCCTGGTCCTCCAGATAGCTGCCGGAGGACCACTGGTGGACGCGGACCGCCAGCACATTGCCGCGCGACCGCAGCAGCCTGCCGACCGAGAACTCGTGCGGCAGCCTGCTGCCCTTGAAACTGCCCAGTTCGTGCCCGTTGAGCCAGACCTTGGCGCAGGACTCGACGCCCTCGAAGCGCAGCACGCTCTCGCCCGCTTCCGGCCAGCCGTCCGGGACGTCGAAGGTGTGTAGATGGTCTCCGGTCGGGTTCTCGGTCGGCACCCGCGGCGGGTCGACGGGGAAGGGGTAGACGGTGTTCGTATAGGCGGGCGCACCATGCCCCTGCAGGACCCAGTGACCCGGCACCGCCATCTCGTCCCAGCCCGCCGCGTCGAAGCCGGGCCGGGCAAAGGACTCGTCCTCCGCGGTCGCGGTCGGCGAAAGCCGGAAGCGCCAGATCCCGTTGAGGCTCAACTGCGCGGCGTCGGAGGACGCGTACCAAGCGCGCGGCGAGAGGCCTCCGCTGCCGGGAGTCACATCCTCGTAGTAGGGGAGATCCTCGGGTGCGGAAGAAGCGGCGTCGTGCGTGCTCATCGGTCTCCTTGCTCAGCCCTTGATTCCGGTCTGCGCGACCCCCTGCACCAGCCAGCGCTGGAGGAAGGCGAAGACCAGGAGCAGGGGCAGGATGGATATGGCTGCGGCCATGAAGATCAGGTGGATGTTGATGGTCTGCGCGGTGAGATACGAGGACAACGCCACCTGCACCGTCCAGGACTCCTGGTCCTGTCCGATGACCAGCGGCCACAGGAAGGCGTTCCAGCCGCTGATGAAGGTGATGACCGCGATCGCAGCGATGAAGTTCAGCGAGTTGGGCACCACGATCCGCCAGTACGAGCCCCAGTAGCTCAGTCCGTCCACTCGGGCAGCCTCCTCCAGCTCCCTGGGGAAACCCAGGAAGTACTGGCGGAAGAGGAAAGCGGTGAAGCCGCTGAACAGGCCGGGGATGATCAGCCCGCGCAGGTCGGAGACCCAGCCGAGCGAGGAGACGAGCACAAAGCTGGGGATGAAGGTGACGGCGGCGGGAACCATCAGGGTGCCCAGGATCAGATAGAAGACCTTGTTGGCATGCCGGTACGGGATCCGGGCCAGACCGTAGCCGGCCATCGAGCACAGCAGCAGGGTGCCCACGGTGTGCAGCACACCGACGATCAGTGAGTTCCACAGCGCCCTGCCGAAGGGCACGGCCGGGTCGCCGAACAGCTCGGCGACATTGCCCCACTGCAGGTCCGAGGGGAAGAGCTGCCAGTTCTCGCCCGTGATGTCGGCATCGGTGGACAGGGCATTGCGGAGGATCAGATAGAACGGGACAAGGAACAGCACGGTGGCGACGACGAGGGCGGTGTACAGCCCGGCGTTGCCAAGGGCTTCCCGTACGCCGCGCCGCCGGCCGGCGAACTGCCCGGTGGTGGCGCTCACTCGTCGTCACCCTTTCCGAAACCGAGGATCCTGCCCTGGAGCAGGGTGACCATGCAGATGAGGAGGGCGAGGATCAGCGCGCCCGCGCTGCCGCGCCCGTAGTCCTGGTTCTCGCCCAGTGCCAGGTTCCACAGGTAGACCAGCGGCGGGCGGCCCCAGGTCGCCTTGTCCAGCAGGTTGTAGAACTCGTCGAAGGCCTGGTAAGCGGCAATGAGAAGCAGCAGGATCACCGCGGTGGAGGTGGCGCGCAGCTGCGGCAGGGTGATGTGCCGGAAGGTCTGCCAGCCGGACTTGGCGCCGTCGATGGCGGCGGCCTCGTACAGCTCGCGGGGGATGTTCTGCAGCGCGGCCAGGAACAGGATCATGTAGAAGCCGGACTGCAGCCACAGCCGTACGGTGACGATCACCAGCCAGTACCAGGGCGGGTCGGGCGAGGCCAGCCAGGCGATCTGGTCGACGCCGAACCAGCTCAGCACCGTATTGGCCAGGCCGAAGCGCACTCCGTTGAAGACCGACATTTTCCAGATCAGCGAGGCGGCGACGAAGCTGCACGCGGTCGGCAGGAAGAACACCGACCGGAAGAACCCCTTCATGAAGCGGATGCGGTGCACCATCAGCGCCAGCGCGAGCGAGAGGGCGAAGGTGAGCGGGACGGCGAACGCCGCGAAGACCGTGAAGGTGACCAGGCTGCCGACGAAGTCGCCGTCGGAGAGCATGGCGACGTAGTTCTCGAGGCCGACGAACTCGGTTGGGGTGACCGTGGAGCGTGCCTCGAAGAAGCTGAGCCACAGACTCCAGCCGATTGGTGCGTAGACGAAGATGATCAGGCCCGCGAGGAACGGACCGACGAACAGCCAGAAGTTGAGGGTGCGCCCTCGCACGCCGAGCCGCCGCCGGACGGCTTCCGTCGTGGCGGCGGTGCGGTGAGACACGCTCTGTGTAGTGGTGGCCATGTGAGTGTGTGAGTCCTAGCCGAAGAGCTTCTTGAGCTCGCGCTCGATCTTCTTGTCGGCCTTGTCGAGCTCGGCCTCCGGGTTCGCGGCGCCGCGTACCGCATTGGCCATGACATCGGTCATGGTGGTGATCATCGCCTGGGTCCAGGACGGGTTGTCGAAGATGCCCACGGTGTCGAAGAGCTTGACGCCCTCGGCAGCGAGACCGGACTTGAGCTTGTCGGCCTTGGCGGCCACGGACTTGCGCGGCGGGATGTGGAAGCCGTAGTCGAGGGCCCACTCCTCCTGGAAGTCCTTCTGGTCGATCCACAGCCACTTCACGAACTCCTTGGCCGCGTCGACGTCCTTGGCCTTCGCCGAGACGAAGGTGGACCAGCCGCCGTTGTAGACGACCTGGCGGCCCTTCGCGTCGCCGGACGAGGGCCACGGGATGATCCCCACGTCGTCGCCGTGCGCCTCGAGGATCTGCGGCATGGCCCACATGCCGCACCACTGCATCGCGCACAGCTCCTGGATGAAGGACGACGGGTCCCAGTGCTCGGTGGGGGCGCCCTTCAGCAGGGCCTTGCCCTTGTAGAGCTCGCGCATCTTGCGCAGCGCCTCGACGACCTCGGGGGCGTGATACGCGATCTTGTTGTCCGGAGTGAGCAGTTCGGCGCCGGTGGACCAGATCAGCGGGTTCTGGATCGGCTGCAGGGTCTGCCCGAGGTAGAGGCCCTTGACCTTGCCGGTGGTGAGCTTCTCGGCGGCGTCGATCAGCTCGTCGAGGGTGGTCGGCGGCTTGACCCCGGCCTTCTCCAGCAGGGACTTGCGGTAGTAGAGGAACTGCGGGTCGTCGATCATACGGACGCCGTAGACCTTGCCGTCGATCGTGTGGGACGTGATGTCCGCCTCATTGAAGTCGTCCTTGACGCCTTCGAGGATGTCGTCGAGGGGCACGATCTGCTTCTCGTGGGCCATGTGGATCTGCGGGTGGAACTCGAAGACGTCCGGCCCGTCGGATGACAGCAGTGCGGTGAACAGCTTCTTCTCGTACTCGCCCGGTATCCACTGGGTCGAGACGTTGGCCTTCTTGTACGCCTTGGCGAACTTCTGGGCGGCCTGCTGTGTCCCCGGCTCACCGTAGGCGTGGTACATCTGCTTGATCGTCGTGCTGGAACCGCCGTTCGAGCGGCCCGTGTTGGAGCCGCAGGCAGAGAGCGCGCCCAGGGCGGCCATTCCTCCGGCGGCGCGCAGCACGCTGCGGCGGTCCCACTCTCTCCTCATTGCCGGCATGGTGACTTCCTCATCTCGTTGCGGTCTCAACTCATGTCGTGCAGCGGGACGTTAACCATAGAAAAAGACTTCGGCAATGGATTGGACGAAGTCGCCTGGAGGGGATTTGCCGCGGTTCGAGACCCCGAACGACCAGCGGTTACGGGCCATCTGAAAGGGGCCCGTAACCGCCGGAATCACATGCGGCTAACCGATCACGTAAGTGGTGATCGAGCGGGCCGGCAGCGAGGCGGTGACCCGGTTGCCGTCCACCGAAGGCAGCCCGGCCGCTGCCCAGTTCTCGGTGGCCGAGGTCCGTACCGCCTTCTTGGCGGCGAGGCCGCTGCCGGGCAGGGTCAGCGTCAGCTCGGAGGCGGTGGCGTTGTGGTTGTTGACCACCAGCGTCCACCTGCCCTTGCGCTTGAAGGCGGAGACCTCGACGCCACTGGGCGCGCCCGTCACCTCGTGCAGCACCGCACCGGGCCGTACGAACCTGCTGTACTGGCCGAGCGCGTAATACCGCTTGGTGAGATACAGCTTCTGGTTGCCGTTGGCCGCGTACGTCGGGTCGTAGTAGATCAGCCCGTCGTTCCAGCCCTGGTCGTTCTTGGCCGAGGCTCCGGTCTCCGGGTCGACACCCATCATGTTGGAGAGCGCCACCCACCAGTGGAACGCCGAATCGTGCGCCACGGTGAAGTCCTTGTGCATGATCCGGGACATCAGCAGCGCATTGTCGATGGTGGGGTCGTACTCCTGCTTCCAGCCCGTGCCGCCCCCGCCGAAGCAGCAGATCTCGGTGGACCAGGACTCCTTGCCGAAGGACCTGGCCGTCTCGGCGACCTGGGTGCGCGAGGCGTCACTGGGGTTGTTGTACGTGTGGTGGGCGAGCTTGTCGACGTAACGGGACGTCCCGGGCTGGCTCAGCCACTGCGGGACCTCGCTGTTGAAGCCATCGGTGCTGCTCGACTCGTCGGCGATGATCCCGGTCCGGCGGCCGCGCGCGTCCAGCTCGGCGCCCAGGGTCCTGACGATGTCGTCGCGCTGGCCGACATCGACTAGCATCCCCTCCTGACCGCAGCCGTCGAAGCTGTTCGTCGGCTCGTTGAACGGGCTGATGTAGTCGAATCGGGCGCCCCTTCTCGCGAAGTGGTCCGTCACATCCGCGATGTAGCGGGCGAAGTCCTTCTCGTGGACGGCGTCCAGATGTCCGCCGCAGCTCTTGCCGTTGGTCTTCCACTCGGCCGGTGCGCTGTTGACGAACGCGATCAGGTCCTCGACGCCGTACCTGGCGGCGTACTTGAGGAAGGCCCGACCGCCGGGGTCTTTGGACCAGTCGTACGAGCCGTCGTCCTCGAGGAAGTCCTGCGGGGCGCGCTCTGGGGTGGTCACCCCGGTGCCGCCGCCCCCGATGTTGTAACGGTAGGCGCTCAGGTCGAGCCCGTCGGACCCGAAGAGAAGCCGTGCAACCTCGGCTCGGGCCCTGGGGGAGAAGTTCCCGAGGTCGTTGACCCACCAAGCGCCCGAGGCGCCGATGTTGTCGATGGCCTGTGACCGCCGGTCCGAGACGTGTGCCGCGGAGATCTCCTCGGCCGCCGAGACCGAGGGGGATATGAGGCCGGCCAGCGCGATCGCGGCGGCCCCTCCTGCGAGCAATGCGCGTGCGCGTATCCGTGCCATGGGCAACCCTTCTGTCGTCAAGAGGGTGTGCTGCGTTGCCTTGCGGTGGTACGGCGTGCGGTGTTCTGACCCACAGACGCCAGCGAGCCCTCGAGTGCGAAGGCCGCCGCGCCGAGGCTCACGGGGTTGGAAGGGATCGGGCACAGCACGATCTCGGTGCCGGCCAGCGGGCGGCGCAGCGCATGGCGGGCGACCGCCTCGCGCACCTCGTCGAGCAGCGGCTGCCCGAGCAGCCTCGCGACCCAGCTGCTGAGCACGATCACTTCGGGATTGAGCAGATTGACCAGGTCGGCGACCGCCGCACCCAGATAGCGGGCGGTCTCCTTGACCACCTTCACCGCCACCGGGTCGCCGTCCGCGACGCCGCGGGCGAGTGCCTCGATCGTCGCGGTCTGGTCGTCGGGGTGCAGCAGTGGGCTACCGGGGCTCAACTCGCGGAGGCTCTGCATGATGCCGGGCGCGCCGACGTAGGTCTCCACGCAGCCGTGGTTGCCGCAGTGGCACAGCCGCCCGTCGAGGACGAGCGTGGTGTGCCCCCACTCTCCCGCGCTGTTGGTCACGCCTCGGTACAGAGCGCCGCCGAGCGCGAGGCCTGCGCCCACGCCCGTACCGAGGTTGACCACTACGACGTCGCCGCGGCCGCGCGCTGCGCCGAACCACAGCTCGGCCACCGTGCAGGCGCGCAGCGGATTGTCGAGGTGCAGGGGATACGGAATGCGCTCGCCGAGGAGGCCGAGGAGGGGGACGTCGTGCCAGTCCCAGTTGGGCGCGTACACCGACACCCCGCCCTCGCGGTCCACCTGGCCCGGCATGCTCACCCCGACGCCCAGCACCCGCTCGCTCGCCACCGAGGCCTGTTCCACCACGAAGGCCACCGCGGTGGCGATGTGCGCCACGACCTGAGCGGGTTGGTTCTCGCCTGGGCGCAGCTCCTCCTCGGCCCGGGCGATCACGGTCATTGCGAGGTCGAACAGCTCGACATGGATGTACGTCTCGGCCACATCCACGCCGATGAGGGCGCCGCCTGAAGTGTTGACCGAGACCAGCCCGCGCGGCCGGCCGCCCTCGGAGTCCTCGTAACCGACCTCGACGAGCATGCCCAGCGCGAGGAGCTCGCCGACGAGATTGGCCACGGTCGCCAGGCTCAGACCCGTCGCCGCGGCCAAGTCCTGCCTGGAGACGGGGGATTCGGCCACGATGTGGCGCAGGACTCCGTACCGGTTCGCGGTGCGTATGTCACGGGACGTGCGCTTCACGGCGGTTCCCCCTCCGTGCCTGGGGTCCTCCCTGGCGGCGGCTAGGCTATGGCGTGGCGCGGGTATTCGACAACCCTTAGGAAAACGGCTGTAGGAAGTCGCCGGCGAAAGTCGGAACGCCTTCGTCGCTCAGCACTTCGCCGGATCGCAGGGCAACGAACTGCCCCGGCTCGGCCTGTGCGTGGCCGATGAACGGGAGCGTCTGCCAGGCCAACGAGCCTCTCTCACCAGCGCGTTGACCTTTCAGGAACGGTGACTGTGGGGCAGATCACGCCCCGCCTCTGCATAACCGGCCCGAGGCGAGCGGTGGGCATGACATGATCCCGCTTGCCATTACCCGCGGTAACAGCAGCCGGTAATGGCAGCCACCCCTCCACTCCACATCCCCCGAGGATCAGACGTGCGCAAGATCACCAGGAGCGTCCTGGTACCGGCGCTGACCGCCGCATCCCTCCTCACCGCCGGGTGTTCGGCAGCCGGCCCGTCAGCGCAGTCGGCCGGCGACGCCGGACCGACGACCACCGCCACCTCTCCTGCTCCCCGGCAACTCGACGTCGAGGCGGATCCGGCCGGAGCCGCCACACCGACCGCCGTGGCCCGTGCGGGCGGCGGCAAGCCGGCGGTGAAGTCCTCGCTGAAGGTCGCCTCGTACGACCGCCGCAGCGGACGGGCCGTCATCTCCGGCAAGGGCAGCGAGCCCAAGCCCTCCGAGACCACCCCCGACGGGTCCGACACCACCCCCCGTCCGAGCCCCACCGACTCATCCGGGACGACAAAGGACGTCCCCGTAGCCGCCGGCGACCTCATCGCGAGCGCCCCCGCTCCGGGCGCCCCCGATGGTGTCCTGGCCAAGGTCACCGAGGTGGTGGGGGAGACCGAGAAGGGCACCGAGGTCGCGACGGCGCCGACGACCCTCGGCGCGGTGCTGGGCGAGGACAAGGCCGACGGCACGGTGCCGGTCGACCCTGCGTCCGTCAAGGTCAAGCCGTTGGTCAACGGCGTGAAGGTCTCCTGGGCGAAAACCGGCGACGTGCACTTCGGACCCGAGGGCGCGAAGCTGCCCATGGGCAGCCTGCGCCTCGACGTCGGCGCCTCGGTCGCCACCGCCAAGGGCGCTCCGGCCTCCGCCGCCGCCTCCGTCAAGGGCTTCGTCCAGCTTGCCCCGCAAGTGGAGTTCGGCTACGACGGCAGCGGCTCCGGCAGCGGCACCTCGCCCGGCGCCGCGTTCCTGGGCCTGACCGGTGACTGGTCATCGCAGTGGGCGCTGAAGGGCCGGGCGGCCGGTGCCACCGAGCACGGGAAGCCGCTGCGGGTGCCGTTCGCCGAACTGCACACCGACCCAGTGATCTACGTCGGCCCGGTGCCGGTCGTGGTGAATCTCGACCTCACCTGCTACTTGCAGGTGGACGGCGACGGCCGGATCAGCGTCGACGTCAAGCAGAACGTGAAGGGTGCCTTCCGAGTCGGCGGCAACTTCAGCTGGGCCAAGGGCTGGACTCCGGTCAGCACCTCCACCGTGAAGGGCGTCCCGCTGAAGACGTCCGTGGCAGCCGCGGGCAAGGTGAAGGCCGCGCTGGGCGCCGAGGCGAGTATCGGCCTGTACGGCACGGTCGGCGTCACCGCCGACTTCGCCCCGTACCTGCGGGGTGAGGCCGCAAGCAGCGCCACCGGGAGCTCGGACGGAGGCGGCTCGGCGCTGGGTGCCTGGAAGCTTTTCGGCGGGCTGGACCTCAGGGGCACCCTGCGGATTCAGCTGTCCATCTTCGGCACGCCGATCTTCCGGCATGACATCCCGCTGGGGACACTGCACAGGGAATGGAGGCTCGCGGAGGGCAAGGGTTCGGCGATCACCACCGGGCCCCGCGGCAGCTGACAGCGGTCGTGGCGCGCCCCCATTCGGTGCCGTTCGTACCGCAGAGAACGCGTGGCACCGGCGGCGACCAGCCGCGGCTGCCGAAGCGCTGAGCGGCGCCGGTCCGGAAGGTTTCCGGACCGGCGCCGAGGCCCCGACATACTCGCCGAGCGCCGCGGCGCGTCCTTCGGGATTGCGCGCAATAGTCCACACGAGCCGCGTCATCGTCCACACGGCCCGCTCTAGCATCGTCGGCAGCCAGCCGCGCGGCTCCAGTGCACATACATGCACGCAACTGCTCTCCAAGAACCCCCACGGATGGAGAAACCCATGCGCAGGACGAGCGCAAGGTTCACACTGATGAGTGCCGCTGCCGGGACTGCCGGCCTGCTGGCCGTGACCGCGGCGACCATCGCCAACGGCGCTCCGGCGGAGTCGGCCCAGCCCCAGGCCGCCGCAGCGGCAAGCCCCATCGGCTTCGGTGCCGGAACGACGGGAGGCGCGGGCGGCAGCACCGTCACCGTCAACAGCGCCTCCGCCTTCACGTCGGCCGTTCAGAGCAGCTCGCCGATGATCGTGCGGGTTGCCGGCCCCATCGCGCTGAGCAGCATGACGAAGGTCGCCTCCAACAAGACCATCGTCGGCGTCGGCAAGTCGGCCAGGATCACCGGCAGCGGGCTGAACGTCAGCAAGGTCAGTAACGTGATCATCCAGAACGTCACGTTCACCGGCTCCAACGACGACGCGATCAACGTCGAGTACTCCACGAAGGTCTGGATCGACCACAACGACATCTCGGGCGCCAAGGACGGCGGCGTCGACATCAAGCGGGCCTCCACCAACATCACCGTGTCGTGGAACCACGCGCACAACCAGAACAAGAACATGCTGCTGGGCCACTCCGACGGCAACGCCGGCGAGGACACCGGCAAGCTGAAGGTGACGTACGACCACAACTGGTTCGACGGAACCACCCAGCGCAACCCGCGGGTGCGCTTCGGCAACCCGGTGCACGTGCTGAACAACTACTTCAGCAACATCAAGGACTACGGCGTGGCGTCCACGGAGAACGCGGGCGTGCTGGTCGAGGGGAACTACTTCGAGAACGTCGAGGACACGTACCACCGCGGCGAGGCCTCCTCCGGCCCCGGCGCACTCGCGGCCAAGAACAACCACTTCGTCAACGCCTCGCCGGGCCAGACCGGCGGCAGCGTGGCGAGCATCCCGTACAGCTACACCGCCGACGCCGCCTCCAGCGTGAAGTCGAAGGTCATGGCGGGCGCCGGGGTCGGCAAGATCTGACGGCCGATCAGCAGAACCCGTCAGTCAGCAGGACCTGATCGCGCGCCGCGCGGCGCCCCGCGCCGCGGCGCACGCTCCGGGGCAGGACCGCGGACGGAGTCGAGCCGCAGGTCTTGCCCCGGTAAGCGCTTTCCCCTACCTTCCCCAACTCGGTGGGATGTGCCGGGCGGTAGCCCGGAGCACCCCTGACGAGTGAGGCACGCATGGCGGAACAGGGACCCGCCGGGGCCGCGGGACAGCGCAAGCAGCCGGGCCGGCTCACGATCGGTCTGGTCACGGCGAACATTCATCTAGGCGTCGGGGCCACGCTGTGGTCCGGGGTGCGCAGGGCCGCGGAGCGGGCCGATGTGAACCTCGTGTGCTTCCCGGGAGGCCCGCTGCGGCCCGGCGCGTCGCGCAGCGCACTGTACGAACTGGTGGGCCCAGCACGGCTGGACGGGGTGGTCTGCTGGAGCTCCACCCTGGGGCTGCCGGCGTCCGGTGACCACGCCGAGCGGCTGCTGCGGTCGCTGGAGCATCTGCCGGTGGTCAGTCTCAATCGTGTCCTGGCGGGCCATGAGGCACTGAGGCTGGATTCGTGTGCGGGTATGAGAGAGCTCGTCGGCCATCTGGTCGCACGGCACGGTGTGCGGCGACCGGCATGCATCCGCGGGCCGCTCAACAACCCGGTCTCCTTCGAGCGGTACCGCGCCTACACCGGGGCGCTGGCGCAGTACCGTCTTCCAGCGGAGCGCTCTTTGGTCTGTGCCGCGGGCGAGTTCGGCGCGGGCGTCGGTGCTTCGGCGATGCGCGTGCTGCTGGACGCGCGCGGACTGCGCCCCGGCGCCGACTTCGACGCCGTGGTCGCATGCAGCGACGTCCTGGCGGCGGACGCGCTGCGGCTGCTCGCCGAGCGGGGGATCCACGTGCCCGAGGATGTCGCCGTGGTCGGGTTCAACGACTCCCCCGAGGCGTGGCTCTCCGATCCGCCGTTGACCTCGGTCGCGCTGCCCTTCGCGGAGCTGGGCGAGCTGGCCGTGGACACCCTGGTGGCGAGCCTGCGGGGTACGCGTCCGCCCGACCGTACGGCGGTTGCCGGTGCTGTTGTCGTCCGTCGTTCCTGCGGTTGCCCCTCGCCGCTGGTGGCGCAGGCGGTGCCGGACGGCGGGCCGTCCTCGCACGCCGACGCGTTCCCGCCGCCGGTCGACGCAGGGCAGCGCCGGGCATTGGAGGAGATCTTCGGGGTTCTGCCGTGTGCCGGGCGGGAACTGGCGGCGGCGTTCCGGGCGGACGCCGGTCCCACAAACCGCGCAGGCGCCGGTCACGCGACGGCACGGCGGCCCGCGGAGCCGGCCGGCGTGACCACCGGCGCTGCCGGCAGATCTCCCGGCGGCGTCCGCGGCTTTCTGCCCTTGCTGGAGTACCTGCTGGGCCGTCATGTGCACACCCTGGAGGAGGTGGCGGCGTGGGACCGGGCCCTGCTGGAGATACGCGACAGGGCGGTGTGGTGTCTGCCGGCAGCGGCTCGGGTCCGCGGAGAACGGCTCTTGGCGCAGGCGCGCCTGATGGCGAACGACACCTCCCGGCGGCTTCTGGAGTACGAGCGCTGGGCGGACGGCCGGGAAGCGGACCGACTGCGGGAGTTCGGCACCGAGTTGAGCACGGTGGTGGATCTCGACGGGCTCAGCGAGGTGCTGGAGCGGCACGCGGCAGCGGACGAGCTGCCAGGTTGCCGGTTGGTGCTGTACGAGGATGCCTGGGAGCGCCGCTCCGGTGCGGGCCGTGGTCTGGCACGAGCACTCCCGGCCCCCTCCGAACGCACACCGGGCGGCAGAGGCGAGGGTCCCGAGCCGCGAACGTACCCCGCGGACCTGCTGCTTCCCGATGAACTGATGCCCCGGACGGGCCGATTCACCTTCGTACTCGAACCCCTGCACATCGGTGCGGAGCATGTGGGCTTCGCCGTGTTCGAAGCCAGTGCCGGCCAGGGTTCAGACCGGCGCGGAGCCCTCTACCGGGCACTGGGTGACCAGATCAGCGCAGCATTGAAGGGCATCCGACTGTTCGGCGAGGTGCGCCGGGCCCGGGATGCCGCTGAACAGGCCAGCACGTTCAAGACACGGCTGCTGGCCCAGGTCACCCAGGAGCTGCGCGGACCTCTGGAGGAGATCCGGCGGCATGCGGGTGCCGAACTGGGCGGGTCCGGACCCGAGGTGCTCGTACGGGTCCACCGCGACGCCGGCCGGCTGCTGCGGATGGTCGACGATCTGCTGGACTGGTCCCGAACCGAGAGCGACGATCTCGGCCTGTGCAGGCGGCTGATCGACCCGCGTCCGGTGCTGGCGGAGGCGTTCGGTTCCGTCACCGCCGCGGAGCCGGGCGGAGCGGGCTGGACGCTGGCGCTCCCCCGTCGGCTGCCCGCCGTACTGGCCGACCGCGAGCGTCTGGGGCAGGCCGTCCATCATGTGCTGGCCGCCGCTGCCGCGTGTGCCAGTGTGCCGGAGTGTGTGGTGCTGGCGGCCCGCATGCTGCCCACGTCGGTCCGGATCACGGTCACGGCGCCGACCGATCGGCCAGCGGAGCTGTGGGCGGACGGTGCTGCGGGTGCGGGCATCGGGTCGGTCACGGCGCGTCGTCTGGTGATGCTGCACGGTGGTTCGTTCACTGTCGGCCACGGTCCGCGGCACGCCCGACTGACTGTGGATCTGCCGCTGCCCGCACCACAGGGGCCGCGGGTGCTGCCGGCCCGAGGGGGACGCACCCTGCTGACCGTCGGCGTGGGGCGGCCGGCCGAGGATGTGGCCGCCCTGGCCAGGCACCACGGGTTGCGGCTGTGTCGGCTCGATCCGGGTGCAGGCCCCGCCTCTTTCGCCGGGGAGCGCACGGTGGCCGCGGTCGTGTGGGATGCCGAGGCCGCCGGGCCCGAGGAGTGGCGGGTGGCACAGCGCCTGCACGACCATCCGGCACTGAGCGGCACACCGTTCCTACTGTTCGGGGCTACGGGCGAAGACCTCGCTGGGGCGCTGCGGGCGCTGCGGCCGGCGGAGACCCAGAATCCGGTGATCGTTGTCGACGGCTCGGCGCCGTCGAGGGAACGCCTCCAGAGTGTGGTGGCCACCGCGCTGCCCAGCCACCCGGTCCGTACGGCGGCCGACGGCACCGCGGCGCTCGCCCTGATCGCCGAGGAGGTCCCGCGTCTGGTGATCACGCAGCGCGCTCTCGCGGACATGGACGGGTTCGACCTGGTCGACCGCATACGTGTCGCCCCAGGGCGTCCGCACTGCCCGGTGCTGCTGTTGAGCGCCGAGGGGTTCACGTTCGCCGATGCGCACCGGGCCCGGTGCCATCCCGGTCTGGTCCTCCTGGACCGCGGCATCCTCACCCAAGGCGAGACCGCCCGCCTGGTCGTCGGGATGACGCAGAACAAGACGGCCGCCGCCGGACGGAACCGGATCCTCGTCCATCAGGCTCTGGCCTACCTTCAGGCGCACTACCAGCACCGGATCTCGCGCTGGCAGGTCGCCCAGGCCGTCGGAGTCAGCGCCGATCATCTGGGCAGGCTCTTCCACGAGCAGTTCGGCCTCACGGTGTGGGACTACCTGACGCGTCTTCGGATCCAGCGGGCCGGCGAGCGGCTGCGGAGCAGCGGGGACAACATCCAGAGCGTGGCGCGGGCGGTGGGTTTCAGTGACCGTGCCTATTTCAGCCGGGTGTTCCGCAAGGTGACCGGTGTGGCGCCGCGCGCCTTCCGCGCTGCCGCCGGGGAAGTGGCCGTCATCGATCCGCAGGACGGGGAGGGGGCCCCTGCTGCGGATGGGGGCTTCCAGCAGGCATCGGATGCGCAGCGACCCGCGCTCCCGGGACCGGCATCGGCGTGACGCGCGGCCGGCACCGCGCACGGTATTGACAACGCGGCGGACGCACCCAGCCGGGCTCTTCGCCCGCACCGGCCAGCGCCTCCTCGCCCTGGCCGGTGGCATCCGGCACCGTGTCTCTTCGATCAGACGCTTCGGCCCGGCCACCGTGGGATGGGTGGCCGGGCCTTCTCGTGTCCTGGTTCAGCAGGTGGAGTTGGTCTGCGTCAGCAGGCCCAGCCGCCAGGGCAGCTTGCTGTAGTCGCCGGTGGCAGCGGGGTCCATGCCCTGGTAGAGGTACCGCAGGCGGCACGGGTTGATGGTGAGGGTCTGGTCGATGCCGTCGCGGATCATCTCGCCGTGGCTGATGTCCCGGGTCCAGGCGGCAGTGTCGAAGGTGACATTGTTCGACCGCGCGAAGGGGTTGTTCTCGGTGTCGGCCAGCGGGGTCCAGGTGCCGGTGATGCTGTTCGACGTCCAAGACCTGAAGAACCGCTTACCGTTGCTGCCGATCGCCTCGACGAGCAGCAGGTAGGTGTTGGAGCCCTTGAGCCGGTAGACGTTGGCGGCCTCCCAGAGGCGGTACTTGTTGGCCTCCTGCATCACCATGACCGTGTTGGTGAAGCCGTTCGGGAAGTTCGCGACGGTGGTCTGCGACCGGTACAGGTGCCCGTTGTCGTCGGAGGAGAACAGGTAGCAGTTCGTGGTGTCGCAGATGACCCAGAAGTCGACCCAGTGGCCGTTGCCGATGTTCTGCCGGATGATGTCCGGCATCGACGAGTAGAAGTTCTTCGGCTTGCTCCACGTCTCCGGCCTGCCCGGGTCGTCCGCCGTGGAATAGGACCCGTTGCCGGTCTGGTAGACCAGGTACCACTTCCTCTGCGGGGCGAAGTAGAACATCTGGGGAGCCGCCCGGTAGCCGGTGCCGATGTTGGGGTTGCGGTCGAGGTGGTACTGCGGGGCCGAGGACGCCTGCGACCAGTCGCTGAAGCCCGTGTAAGTCAGGCTGTAGCGACCCGACGAGTTCGTCGTGGTGGCATAGACATGCCACTTGTTGTGGTGGAACACCACCGATGGATCCTTGACCGCGGTGAGCTTGTGGCTCGCGTCCGACTTCGGGGAGATCAGCACCCCGCTCGACTTCCACTGGAAACTGCTCGGCAGAGCGGCCGCCACGGACGACGACGTCGGCGCCCGGCCCTCGTTCTCCGACGCTCCGGCCGGCGCGGCCCCCAAGCCTGGCACCAGGGCACCGAACAACAGGGCGAGCCCGCCGACCATGGCCCCCACACGTCTTGTCACGCGCATCGTGACTCCTTTCGTGAAGCGGAGATGGTGCAACGACGAAGAGCGATGTCGGCCACCGCTATCGCCTCATGGTGTAAGTGACCAGTGACCGGGCCGGAATCGTGGCGGTCAGTGAGCCCGCGTTGACCGCGATGGCGGACTGCCGGGCGGTGTTGTGGGAGCTGTTGGTCAGGTACGGGGTTGCCGTCCCGGTGGTGATCCCGGTGTTCCGCAGGGCGAACGACACCTGGTTGGCGCTGGTCGAGGCGTTGAGCGCCACCACCGTCAGAGATCCGTCGGTGTTGCGGAACGCTGACAGTTTGAGGCTGGCGTCTGGTGTGGTGGCGCCGATGCGGGTGGACCCGGGCCGGATGAAGCGGCTGTAGTTGGCGAGCGCCCACAGCCGCTTGGAGACCCAGTAGTTGTCGCCGTCGAGCTGGATCAGTCCCCGGGTGGCGCCGGTCGAGGCGCCGTACCAGTACAGGTAGCCATTGACGTTGCCCTTGGTGAGGGCCTCGTGGACGGCGGAGGCGACGGTGAACCCGTCGTAGCCGCTGCCGTCGTCCCAGTTCTCGTTCCAGGTGGTGCCGCTGGGTGTCCACTCCGACATCCAGGTCCGGCGCTGGGTCGGCAGGGGCCCGTCGACGGGGCTGGCGTACGTGTGACCGGCGTGGGTGGTGACGAGATTGCGCGCGGTCGGGTCGGCCTCGATCGCCCTGCTGTAGTTCTTCTGCTGGGCCCAGCCGAAGGAGTCGCAGCAGACGACCTTGTATCCGGCCGCGTTCGCGATCGGGCCGAAGACCTTGGTGAACTCGACCGCCTGGGCGGGGGTGAGCCGCATGGAGGCGTAGGGGGCGGTGTAGTCGGGCTCGTTGACGAACCCGAGATCGGTGATCGAGATGCCCTCCTGGGCGTAGAACTTCGCGTACTGGACCAGGAAGTTGGCGTACGCCCTGCGCCAGTCGCCGCTCGCGCAGGATGCGCCCGCCAGGCCGCAGAGGGTCCCTCCGTTGGCATCGGTGCCGTTGGTCTTCATGTAGCCGGGCGCGCTCCACGCGTCGGCGTAGAAGCGGGTCACGCCGTAGGCCTTGGCCTGCTGGGCCAGCCACACCTGACCGTCGTCGTCGCGGTCCCACACGTACTTGGGGGTCGCGTTCGGCCCGCCGGGGTCGGTCGGCTGGATACCTGAGTCGATGCCCAGCCGCAGGATGCTCAGCCCGGCGCCGGTACTGCGGTTGAGCAGCAGGTCCAGCACCTCGCGCTGGCGCTGTGCCGGCAGGCCCTGGGAGCCGCGCATGATGTCGGCCCGCCCGAAGTGCTCGGAGAATCCGAAGCCGTCGATCGGCTGAAATCTGGTCGACCCGTTGATCGTCGCCGAGGTGGCCACCCAGGCGTTCGGGAGGCTGCCCGCGGTGACACCGGCGGCCATCACCAAGACCGCCGCGCACGTCACCGTCCACTTCCTGAGTCTGCGCAGCATGATCCGTCCAATCATGGGAGGACGGCGAACTGCCTGCTGGAGTTCACCGTCACCGTCGTGTTGTTCTGCACGTTGCAGTACGTGCCAGGGTGCTGCCGTTGCGCTCGGTGTCGTGGTTGTCCACGAGGACCCCGGCCACCGAGCTGTTCATGTAGCCCCAGCCCTCGCCGTAGTTCTTCAGGTAGGCGAGGGGCTCGTTGTTGAAGACGCGGCGGAGTCGTAGGCATCGAGCCGGCCGCACATGCCGAGCCTTGGGGCGCGCGGCCGCTGGAGCAGGTGGATGTCGGCCTCCTGTAGATGGTTCCAGTTCCCCTTCTGGAGGAGTTCCAGGTGGTCACCGGTGCGGAGCGCCGCGGCCATTGCGCCGTCCCGCCAACGCCGCTCCCACTCGGGGAAGCTGTCGGCCTTCAGCCGGACGGCGGCGCGGTAGAAGTCGTCCAGGGCCTCCCGGTCGCCGTCTGCGGTGCGCCGCCGCAACTCGGTGAAGCCCTCGACGGCGAGGTCGCGGCGGCACCTTGCGGCGTTCTCGTCGTCGGCGTACACGTGTCGGCCGTCAGTGAGTGCGGCAGCCCGCGCGTACGCGTCGGGGTCGGCGAGCGTGGCCGCAGGGAAGGTGAACACGGCATCACCGGCCTCCGGGAGGCCGCCGTTCTGCATGATGACGACGATCCGCAGGCGGCCGTCGTCGTTGACGAGCCGGTGGATCGTGCCGGGCGTGAACCAGGCGACCGTTCCGGCCCGCAGAGCGGTCTCGGCGAATCCGCGGTGCGTCAGGGTCTGTAGGCGGCCCTCGCCCGCGACGACGACATAGCCTTCCGCGCAGGCTAGGTGCACGTGCGGTGAGCCCCCGCACAGGCCGTCCTCGGCCGGCCAGTCGTAGACGCGCAGTCCGGACAGGCCGACCGCTCCGGGGAACGGTGTCACCACGGGTGGTCCTCCACGTAGGACTCCAGGCGTGCGCGGTCCCACGCCCCGTCCGCGACGACGACGCGGTAGCGCAGCCGCAGCGAGTCTCCGGGGGCCAGCTCGACCTCGTCGGAGAAGGCGATCGAGGGGTTGACCGCGGGGAACGGTGTACTCCGCACGAACCAACGCGTCGGTGCCTGCTTGTCGTTGCCCGGATGATCGAGGAAGAGCAGCGTGGACGAACGGTCGACCTCGTCGTGCTGGCCGGCGTACGCCAGCCAGCGTGCAGCCCTGCCCATCATCTCGGGGCCGCCCTGCCCGTCCGCCGCGATGACCTCGCCGTCGGTGAACGACCGCGTTCCCCGCCAGGACAGTCCGCTGTACCCAGCCAGGGGACGGCCGTTCGTGGTCGGGCTGCCGAACACGAGGGGTTCACCGCGCACGTTCGTCAGCTCGGTGCCGAACTCCAAGGCCCACGACACGTCGTCGACGTCGCGCACACTCAGCTCGCGGTTCTCGTCCACCCAGTGTTCCCCCGCCTGAGTGTGCCAGGTCAGTCGTTCGGCCAGGTGTACGCGGTTGTGGTCCGCCTCGAATGCGGTGAACTCCTCGTGCCGCATCGTGCCGACGTTGGCCAGGTCCACATAGCCCCGGTCGCGGACGTAGCTGCCGCCGCCCCAGAAGTTCTGGCCGGACACATACGATGCGGTCATCTGGATGCCCTTGTGCCAACGGTGGTCGTGCGGCCGGTAGGCAGTGACCACGTCGCCGGCGAGGGTGCGGACCGGATGGAGATACGGCTTCGGCCCCTCGAACGGTGGCATCTCGGGCCGGTGGACGTACCGCAGGATCTCCACGTCGCCGGCGTACACCGACACGGCGTTCCCCGCCGTTTCCTCATCCGCCCTGTCGACGGTGGTGACGAGTCGCAGCGTCATACCGGCACCTCGAGTCCGGGCCCGGACGGCCCTTCGTTCGCTTGTTCCGCGATCGCGATCGGCCGCCTAGGCAGCAGCCACGGAGCACCGGGGCCGTCCATCCGGTGGTAGAAGGGCGAATCCGGGCCGATCTGGCCGCGTTTGATCCGCTCTCCGGTGAAGGCCGATGCGTAGATCGCGGCGATGAGTTCGAGCCTCGCGCGGGACTCGGGCGGTGTCACCGGTGGCGGGGTGCCGGCCTCGACGGCGTTGAAGACGGCCTTGAACTGGGCGGCGTGCCCGCTCGGTTCGCCTTTCGGCCCCTTGTTCCAGGCGGCCGTGACCGCGTCCTCGTGGCCGTCGGCGCCGGTGACGGTCCAGGCCGCGTCGTCGTAGCCGTAGAGGTGCTCCAGCTCGACCGTGGCGTGCTCGAAGTCGAACCGGAGGTAGCTGGTCTGCCGCGGCGAGAGCAGGCTGTTCAGCACGGTGGCCACGGTGCCGTCGGCGAAGGTGACGAGCGCGGCCGACACGTCCTCGGTCGCGGTGGGCCGCGCCCTGCGGTCGGCGACTGCCACGACGTCCCGCCACGGGCCGAGGACCGACAGCAACAGGTCCATCTGGTGGATGCCGTGTCCCATCGTGGGGCCGCCGCCCTCCACCTCCCACCGGCCGCGCCACTGCGGCGCGAAGTAGTCGTCCGGGCGGAACCACAGCGTGTTGCAGACTGCCGCCATCGGACGGCCGAGGACCGGCGTGCCGGTGAGCCCGCGCAGCGTGCGGGCCCCGCTGCTGAACCGCTGCTGGAACACCGTCGCGAAACGGCCGTCGCCCGCGGCCTGTGCGTCGATGATCTCGTCGAACTCCGCGAGGCTCAGTGCGGGCGGTTTCTCGCACACCACCGTCACCCCGGCCGCCAGGCAGGTAAGGGCCTGAGGGTGGTGCAGGCCCGGGGGCGTGCACAGGTTGACCACGTCCGGCCGTGCCGTGGCGAGCATCTAGGCAAGGCCGCCGAAGCGGTGGAGCACGGCCCACCGCTGCGCGAAGGCGTCGAGCCGCGCGGCGTCGACGTCGACCGCGGCGACGATCTGTGCGCGGTCGCCGAGCAGGGTGAGATCCCGGGCGTGGGCCTCCGCGATGGCGCCGGTGCCGACGATCGCGACCCGGATCACGGCCCTACCACCGGGTGTGCGGGGCGCGCGGCCGCGTCCAGGACCACTGTGGTCAGCGAACGTGGCGCGAGCTTTGCGGACAGTTCGTCGCCGTCCGCGCTCACCGCATTCGTCCATGCGAGCGAGCGGGTGGTGTCGGTGACGTAGGCGGTGGGGTTTCCGGGGTCCTTGATGGTGAGGCTGGAGCGGCCCGGCCACGATGAGGGGTGAGCAGCCATGAAGCACCTACTTTCCGCCGACGCCGGCCGGCCCTGCGATGAGCCGGCGGCGTGCGAACAGGTAGCGGGCGAATACGGGAAGTGCCGAGAGCAGCACAGCGGCCATCAGGCCGGCACGTTGGATCCGAACTCGGCAGGTCCCTCGGGCCTGCCGCCCAGCCGGGAGGAAGTGGGCGGCAGGCCGACGCCGGGGGAGGGGGTCAGTGGACCGTGCAGCGCAGAGCGGGGGCGTCGCCCGCGGACTCTCCGGCGACGACATAGCCGAAGGTCGTGGAGGCTCCCGCCGCCAGCTTCCCGTTCCAGTTGGCGTTGTGGACCGTCACTTCCTGGCCGCTGACCGTATGCGTGCCGTTCCACAAGCTGTCGATCCGCTGTCCGGCCGGCAGGGTCCAGTCCGCCATCCAGCCGGGCATCGGCGTGCTACCGGTGTTGGTCACGGTGACCTCCGCCTGGTGGCCGCCATTCCAGGAACTGACGACCTTGTGGGTGGCGGTGCACTCGCCAGTCGGCGGGTCGGTCGGCGGATCGCCGGGGTCACTGCCGCCCGGCACCGTCACCTCGCCGTTGCCACCGTCGAAGACCACATCGGAGCAGCTGTAGAAGGTCTCCGCACTGTCCGAACGCTCCCACACCATGTAGATGATGTGGCGCCCGGTCTTGCCGGACGGCAGATTGCCGGTCCAGGTGTACTTGCCGTCGACCGTGCCCACTTGTCCTGACAGCGGCGGGTGGTCCGCCGTCAGGAAGGGCTGCTCCTCCATGTCGTCCCACGTGAGCGGCTGCGCCGGATCGTAGCCGTCCTTGGTGACGTACAAGTAGAACCAACCGGGGTGTGCGGCCCAGGCGTTGTAGGAGAAGGTCATCGTCGCGCCGGACGTGAGATGGGTGTACGGCCAGTCCTTGCGTTGCAGGTCGAACCCGGTGAAGGTCTGGTTGCCGCCGCTGCACAGCTGCCCGTCGGGGACGAACCCGCGGGTGCGGCCCGCACCGTCCGAGCGCAGGACGGAGAACCAGTTGTAGAACGGATTCGCCCCGCCCTTGTCGAGGGCCGCCTGGCAGGCCGGGTTGGAGGGTTTGATCTCCCCGGTGTCGCTCAGGCTGTACTTCCAGCACAGGAAGGTACGGCTGCCCGGTTGCATCGGCGCTCCGTGCGCGGCGGCAGAGCCGGGGGTGAAGAAGACCAGGGTGAGAGCGGGCAGTACGGCGAGCAGGAGGAGCAGCACCCGTCTGCGGGGCCGGCCCCCAGCGGAGCCGCTTAATCGACGTGTCATCGCGCCGTGTCCCTTCGACGTGATCGAGTGGGGATCGTCGGTCGGAGGAGGGGAGTTGGGAGCGCTCCCACTCCGTGTTTCGGAACGTAGCGCGAGCCGCACGCGCTGTAAACGCTCCAGAAGCGAAACGATTCAAGCGGTCAGGCAGAAACCCGCGACCCCGGCCGAGGCCGCCGCCGCCACGGCATCGCTCTCGACCCCTCGTCGGAGTCTGCGCTGCCGGCCGCACCACCTTGAATATGTCGCAGGCGACATATAGCGTTGTGGTGTGGATGCGCTCTTCAACATCGAGCTCGAGCCCGAGGTGCGGGACTGGCTGGAGACACTACCGGCCAAGCACTTCCTCAAGATCGACGAATATGTCGGGTTGCTCGCGGAACACGCCGCCGCGCTCGGCGAGCCCTACGCCCGCTACCTCGGCGACGGAGTGCGGGAGCTGCGCCCGACCCTCGACGGTGCTGCCATACGCATCACGTACTGGCTCACGCCTAACCGCACCGCGGTCCTGCTGACCGTCTTCCGTAAGACGAGAATGCGGGAGGACGCCGAGGTCAGGCGCGCCAAACTCGCACAAAAGATCTGCGAGGCGGAACATGGCCCTGCCCACGAGGAGTTCATCCGCATCATCGAGGAAGGAGAGGTGGAGCAATGAGCCACAGCCGCTGGAAGACCCTGCGCGAGCGGAAGCTCGTCGAGGGCTTCACCGAGCCGGAGGACGTAGCCGAGGCGCGTCGCGAGATCCGGCTGTCCATGGCTCTGGCGAAAGCCGTGTACGACCGGCGTACCGAGCTCGGGCTCACCCAGAGCGAACTGGCCGACCGCGCGGGCCTCACCCAGGCGAAGATCTCCCGGATTGAAGGCTCCGACACCGTCCCGACGCTGCCGCTCCTCGCCAGGCTGGCCAAGGCTTTGGACGCGACCCTGAATATCGCCCTCGACAACGATGACACCCAGGTGACTTTCACCGCGCACCGTCCCGACGCTGCCTGAGCGGGCCAGGGCATTGCTCCCACGTCCGCAGGTCGAGCACAAAGCCGGCAGGCACAGCAGCGTCGTAGCGCGTAGCCGGTCGTGGACGATCACGCCTTGGGGTCGGACGGGGCCTTGCGCCCCGTCTGCTTGCGCTCCCAGTGGTCGCCGACCTTCTCGTACGTGTGCTTGAGCGCGCTGTAGGCCACCCGGTGCGCACGCTCACCCTCGCCGTACTGTTCCACGGCCGAGTCGTGAGCCTTGATCCATGTGCACTGCGCCTCCTTCGGCGAGCGCTCCAGCGTCGAGGGCAGCTCTTCACGGCCGGGCACGTCATCACCTCCGCGCGGACGCAGGCCGTGTGCCCCTCGGTCCCCCTCTGAAACAGTGCGGATCCGAATCACTGCGGGCGTCACCGCCGGGATCTCGGCTGTTCGCGTGACGGGAGCCGATACGGGTACTCGGTCGTCGGCCGCTTAAGGCCACGGAGAAGACTGACAGCGGCCGCGGCGTCATCGAGGCGTGGCAGTGCCGGCGGTCTCCGGAGGAGACGTTGTCGGCGAGTGCGCCACGGCGGGAGAAGCCGTAACCGGAACTGGGAGGCTTGGATGAGTTCACCAGCCCGCGCCGGAGTGGCGGTGGTCACCGGAGGCTCTGCGGGTGCCGGACGGGCCACGGTCAGACGTCTCGCCGCGGACGGTTACGACATCGGTGTGCTGGCACGAGGCCGGGCGGGTCTGGAGGCCGCCGCCTCCGATGTCGGGGCCGCCGGGCGGAGGGCCGTGGGCGTGCCGACCGACGTCGCCGACGAGCAGGCGGTCGAGGACGCCGCCGAACGCATCGAAAGGGAACTCGGTCCCATCGACGTATGGGTCAACGCGGCCTTCACCGGGTATCTGGCGCCCTTCATGGAGGTCGATCCCAAGGACTTCCGGCGGGTCACCGACGTCACGTACCACGGGCTGGTGCACGGCACCCGGGCCGCGCTGCGGCGCATGCTGCCCCGGGACCATGGAATCGTCATCAACGTGGGCTCGGCCCTGAGCGGGCGCAGTGTCCCCTTGCAGAGCGCGTACTGCGGCGCGAAGCACGCCATCGTCGGCTTCACCGAGTCGGTCGTCACCGAACTCGAGCACCAGGGCAGCCGGGTCAGGGTGTGCATGGTTCAACTACCGGGACTGAACACTCCGCAGTTCACCTGGATCCTCAACCGGATGCCACGGAGTCCTCGTCCCATGCCGCCCGTTTACCAGCCCGAAGTGGCAGCCCGCGCGGTAGCGGAGCTGGTGCGGCGGCCGCGCCGCAACGTGTGGGTGGGGCTCCCCACGGCGTACACCATTCTCGGGAACCGGCTGGCTCCGCGGCTGGCGGACTGGTACCTGGCCCGTACCGGTGTGGATTCCCAGCAGACGGACGAGGCGATTCCGCGCAGGCCGGCGAACCTCTGGGCACCGGCGGACGAGGCCACCGACGCGGGCGCCCATGGTCCGTTCGACGATCAGGCCCACCAGCATGACACCGTGGGGTGGCTCAGTAGGCACCGGCGAGGCGTGGCCTGTGCGAGCGCGGCCCTCCTTGCCGTTGCCTGGGCAACGCCGCCCGCTCGTCTCCGCCGGGGGCGTCACCTCCCGGCCTGATCAGCTGGGGCGCCATGTGTCGCCCCAGCTCCGGTCCGGTGGCAGACCGGCGTTTACTCAGCCGCCGCACTGCGTCAGCATCATCCCCTTGTCCGCAGCCGTCACCGGCATGTCGTACTTCAGGGCGACCTGGGCGAACCGCACTGCGTACGAGCACCGAATCCTTTTGTTCGGGGGCAGCCAGGAGGCGGGACCGGAGTCTCTCTTTGCGCTGTTGGTCGGACCGTCCACGGGCAGGAGATTGAGGGGGTCGTTGGCCAACTGCTCGCGCCTGTCCTCCGTCCAGCGGGAAGAGCCCATCTGCCAGCTGTACGAGAGCGGCACCACGTGGTCGATCTGGACAGCCATCGCGTTCTGCTTCTTCCAGTCGATGTCCTTGCCGGTGTACGGGTCGTGAAGCGTCATCGACATCACCACGCAGTCCGAGCCGGAACGGAAGTGCACGTCCTGACCATCGCGATTCATCAGATCGTTTCGAGTGTCGCAACCATTGCGGGCAAGCGGAACCCCGTCAGCTGTGTCCATCCACGCATAGCCGAACTCGTCCCGCTCGTAGCCGGTCTTGGGGCCGCGTCCCTTCACCGCCAGCTTCTCGATCAGCCTTCGCGCCTCGCCCCGGTCCTCCTCCGACGTCACGGACGCAAGCCCGGGCTCGGTGCCATCCGCGTTCTGCAGCGGGCTCGCAGCTCGCCCCTCCGACACCTCAGGCGCCGCGCCCGAGGAGCCGTCTCCTCCCTCGAATGCATCGCATCCAACGACAAGCGACGCTGCCGCGGCCCATGCCAACATCGAGCGGGACCACGGCTTACGCGTCGCCGGCCTGCGGCTCATGTGCCTCTCGGTGCGCACGGCTCACCGTCCCCTCCACGTGCTGCCCGAACATCCGATCGCCTTGCGAAGCGTAGAGGTAATCCGCGTGATGCAGCCCTCTGGGTCCGCACCCACCCAGTGCCGGACCTCGTCCCGCGTGGAGCGGGGTGACGCGGCACGGAAGGCCTACGGGGATAGACGGGCAGAAACGAGGTAACCGCAGTCGGAGGAGGGACATCCTGATGTCGTCGGAAGGTCCGCTGGTCGTGGGGGTGGACAGCTCCACCCAGTCCACCAAGGTGCTGGTCGTCGACGCCAGGACCGGTACGGTCGTGGCGCGCGGGCAGGCGCCCCACCGGGTGAGCACCGGAGCCGGGCGGGAGAGCGACCCCGAGCAGTGGTGGCGCGCGCTGTGCGAGGCGCTGGCCCAGTGCGGCACCGCCGCTCGCCGCGCTGCGGCGATCTCGGTCGGCGGCCAGCAGCACGGGCTGGTGACCCTCGACGCCGGGGGCCGCCCCGTACGTCCGGCGCTGCTGTGGAACGACGTGCGCTCGGCGCCGCAGCGCGACCGGCTCGTCGCGGAGCTGGGCGGGCCACGGGCCTGGGCGGAGCGGATCGGCAGCGTGCCGGCGCCCGCGTTCACCGTCACCAAGTGGGTGTGGCTGTGCGAGAACGAGCCGAAGGCGGCCCGCGAGGTCGCCGCCGTCCGGCTGCCCCACGACTATCTGACCGAGCGGCTCACCGGGCGCGCCGTCACCGATCGCGGGGACGCGTCCGGCACCGGCTGGTGGTCGGCGGCCACCGAGGCGTACGACGAAGAGGTCCTCGACCGCATCGGGCTGTCAGCCGATCTCCTGCCGGAGGTCGTGCCCCCGGGATCGGCCGTGGGGGTCGTGCGGGACCTGCCGGAGCTGCCGCTTGCCCCGGGTGCCCTCGTCGCACCCGGCACCGGCGACAACATGGCAGCGGCCCTCGGGCTCGGGCTGCGGCCCGAGCGGCCGGTGCTCAGCCTGGGGACCTCGGGCACGGTCTACGCCATCTCGCTCCGTCGCCCCGCCGACCCGACCGGCACCGTCGCGGGCTTCGCGGACGCCCGCGGCGACTGGCTGCCGCTGGCCTGCACGCTCAACTGCACCCAGGCGGTGGACCGGTTCGCGGCCCTGCTGGGCCGGGACCGGGAGGCGGTGGAACCGGGCGGCGGTACGGTGCTGCTGCCGTTCCTCGACGGGGAGCGCACCCCGCATCTGCCCTACGCATCCGGGCTGCTCTACGGGCTGCGGCATGAGACGACAGCGGGTCAGGTACTGCAGGCGGCCTACGACGGTGCGGTGTTCGCCCTGCTGTCCGCCCTCGATCGGGTCCTGGCGGGAGACGCCGCCGCCGACGCGCCGATTCTGCTGATCGGTGGAGGGGCCAGGGGGACGGCGTGGCGGGAGACGGTGCGCCGGCTGTCGGGGCGGCCGGTCGTGGTGCCCGAGGCCTCGGAGCTGGTCGCCCTGGGAGCGGCGGCGCAGGCCGCGGGTCTGCTGTCGGACGAGGACCCCGCAGCGGTGGCGCGCGCCTGGGGTACGGACCGGGGACGCGCGTATGCGCCTGTCGCCCGGGACGAGGGGACGCTGGAGCGCCTCGCCGCGGCACTGGCCGCGGCGGACCCCCTGCTGAGTGCACCGCCCGGCGGTGGCGCGGCGAGCCGCTGACGCGGGGACCGGCGGCCGGACGCTCGAACCGTACCCGCGACCCGGGGCCGGGTGCCGGAGTCGGCTCAGACGTCGTACAGCGACAGCCGGGCCTGTGTGTACGCCTGCCGGATCCGGCGTCCTGCAGCGCCCCCGTCCGAGGGTGCCGGGACCTCCGTCCCGCCGGAGGCCGGCCACGCCGGAGGCTGGAGTGCGCCGCTCAGCGCCCAGGCGGCCTGGCGGGCGGCTCCGAGGGCGACGTACTCGTCGGGCCGTGGCACGGTGACGGCCGTGCCGAAGATCTCTGCCGCGGCCTCGCCGACCACCGGCGCCTTCGCGGCCCCGCCGATGAGCAGCACCCGCTCCACGCGGACGCCCTGGCCGCGCAGTTCGTCCAGCGCGTCGGCCATCCCGCAGAGCATCCCCTCGACGGCGGCGCGGGCGAGGTTGTGCGGATACATGTTGGCCTCGCGCAGGCCCAGCAGACTCCCGGAGGCGTCGGGCAGATTGGGGGTGCGCTCCCCGCCGAGGTAGGGCAGCAGGACCAGCCCTCCGGCACCCGGCTCGGCCTTCCGGGCGAGGGTGTCGATCTCCGCCAGCTCGGTGCCGAGCATCCGGGCGGTGGAGCTGAGGACCCGGGCCGCGTTGAGCGTGCAGACCAGAGGCAGGAACTGCCCGGTGGCGTCGGCGAATCCGGCGACCGCGCCCGAAGGGTCGGCGGTCGGGTACGGCGAGCGGGCGAAGGCCGTACCGCTGGTGCCGAGCGAGATCACGACGTCTCCGGGGTCGATGCCGAGGCCGAGGGCCGCGCCCATGTTGTCCCCGGTGCCGGCGGCGACGAGTGCCCCGGCCGAGGTGCGGCCCGCCGCTGCGCCGGGCGGAAGGACACGGGGCAGTTGGGGGGCGCGACCGCGGAAGGCGAGGCGGAGCAGGTCGTCGCGGTAGCGGCCCTCGGCCGGGGACCAGTAGCCGGTCCCCGAGGCGTCGCCGCGGTCGGTGACCGGCTGCGCACCGCTTGCGGGCCCTCCGCACAGCCGCCAGGTGAGCCAGTCGTGCGGCAGTGTCACCGTCTCCGTACGGTCGGCGCGTTCGGGCTCGTGGTCGGCCAGCCAGCGCAGCTTGGCGGCGGTGATCGCGGCGACCGGTACGGTGCCCACCGCGTTCGCCCACTCCTGCGGCCCCCCGAGGTCGTCGACGAGGTCCACGGCGGACCGGGCAGAGCGGGTGTCGTTCCACAGCAGCGCGTCGCGGACCGGCAGGCCCTCCGCGTCGAGCGCCACCAGGCCGTGCTGCTGGCCGGCGACCGCAATGGCGTCCACCCCGTCCAGCAGGCCCTGCCCGGCCTGGAGCAGCGCCTCCCACCAGGCCTCGGGATCCACTTCGGTGCCTTCGGGATGGGCCGCGCGGCCCCGCGCGAGGACCTCCCCGGTACGGGCGTCGCAGACGATGATCTTGCACGACTGGGTGGAGCTGTCCACCCCGGCGACGGTCGCGTGCATGTGTCTTTGATGGCCTTTCAGGTGAGGCAGGCGGCGGCATCCGCCGGTTCCGAGCCTGCCTGTGCACACACGGACGCGGCCACCTGGGCGCCGAGCGTCAGCACGCGCCGTGCCTGGTCGGCGGTGATGCCGGTCAGTGCTGTGCGGTGGAGCAGGTCCGCCCGGGCGAGGCCGGTCAGCAGCCCGGCGGTGAAGGCGTCCCCCGCGCCGATCGTGTTGACCACACGCACGGGGACCGGTGGCACGGCTACCCGGTGGCCGCGGGGCGTGAACGCGGTGCTCCCCTCCGCTCCGCGGGTGAGGACGACGAGACGGCCTGCGGCCGACAGCCTCCGGCAGGCGGCTTCGGCGGTCTCGCCCGGCCACAGCCGGCTCAGATCCTCGTCACTGGCCTTGACGATGTGGGCCTGTTCGCAGAGCCGGACGAGCCGTTGCCGGCACTCGGCAGGGTCGAGCGCCGGAAGTGTACGCACATTGGGATCGACGACGAGCACGGACTGTTCGGAGGCGGCGTGGGCCGTAGCGGCGACGGCGTCGGCCGCCGGGGCGACCACTGCCGCCAGGCCGCCGACGCAGACGGCCCGGAAGCCGTCCAGGCCGCTCGTCAGTGGGGCGATCCGGAAGGTGGCGGTGCCGTCGAGGTGGAAGTCGTACGCCGTGCCGCACTCGTCGCCGGCCGCCGCCGAGGGCCCTCGAGCGGTGGTCCCCCTGGGCCTGACGGGCGGGGTAAGGATCCCCTGGGAGCGCCCCGACCGGTGGCTGGGGGAGTGCCCCCAGGGGGAGGTAACCGGAGAAGTGCCCCCAGGGGAAGTACGCCCAAGCCCAGGGGGAGTGAGCTGGGGGAGGTGTGCCACTGCCAGAGCCGTGGGCCGGTCGGGGTGTGTGCAGAGCCGGAGGTCCACACCGGCAGCGGAAAGGCGGCGTTCGTTCGCCGCCCCGAAGGCGTCCCGGCCGAGCCCGCCGACGAAGCTCACCGGTACGCCGAGCCGGGCCAGGCCGGCGGCCAGGTTGGCCGGGGCCCCGCCCGGATGCGGGACGTAGCCCGGCAGGTCTCCCACCGCGGCAGGGACCAGATCGACCAGCGCCTCGCCCATCACCAGCACGGGAGCGGCCGTTGCGGTCACGGCTCCACCACGATCTTGCGTCCCTGTCCGGCCTGGAACTTCTCCAGTGCCTGCGGGTATTGCTCCAGCGGCAGTCGGTCGCTGATGAAGACCTCGGGGTCGAGGATGCCGGTGGCGAACAGGTCGGCGGCACGTTCGTAGCTGTGGAGGACCGCCATGGAGCCGGTGATGGTGATCTCCTGGTTGTAGATCTTGTACGGCTCGATGGTGGCGGTCGTGGCGTAGTCCGAGACGCCGAACTGCAGGAACGTGCCCGCCTTCGCCACGCGGCCGAGGCCGTCCTGGATGGCCGCCGCAATACCGGTGGCGTCGATGACCACGTCCCAGCCCTGCGGCCGGTCCAGCTCGTCGGCCGACGCGGCGGCCCGCGAGCAGCCCAGCTGCCGTGCAGTGGCGAGCCGTTCAGGGGCGATGTCGACGACGTCGACGCCGGCGGCCCCCGTGCGCTTGGCCAGTTCCAGCATCATCAGGCCCATCGTTCCCGAGCCGTAGATCAGCACCTGGGCGCCCAGCCGCGAGCCGAGCACGTCGTAGCCGCGGACCGCGCAGGACAGCGGCTCGATCAGTGCCGCGTCCCGGACGTCCACGTGCTCGGGCAGCCGGACGCAGTTGGCCGCGGGGGCGAGGGCGTACTCGGCCGCACCGCCGGCGACGGTGACGCCGATCGCCCCCCAGCGGTCGCAGAGGTTGTTGTGGCCGGTGCGGCAGTAGCGGCACTCGTGGCAGTACAGGGACGGGTCGACGGCCACCCGGTCGCCCACGGCCAGCTCCTTGACCTCCGAGCCGACCCCAACGATCTCACCGGCGAACTCGTGTCCGGGCACGACGGGCAGGGTGGGGGCGAACTCGCCCTGGAGGATGTGCAGATCCGTTCCGCACAGCCCGCAGGCGGCGATGTCGACGACGACCTCCCGCGGTCCTGGAGCCGGGTCGGGCACGGTGGTAACGGTGACCTTGCCGGGGGCTTCGATGAGCGCGGCCCTCATTTGACGGCTCCTAGCGAAAGGCCCTGGACGAGCTTGTCCTGGGCGGCGAAACCGGCGGCGAGCACCGGCAGGGAGATGACGGTCGAAGCGGCGCACAGCTGCGCCAGGAACAGGCCCTGGCTGGTGACGAAGCCGGTCAGAAAGACCGGTGCGGTCTGTGCGGTCACCCCGGTGAGCACCCGGGCGAAGAGCATCTCGTTCCAGCTGAAGATGAAGCAGATCAGTGCGGTGGCGGCGATGCCGGGCCCGGCGATGGGGGCGACGATGCGGGAGAGGATCGTCGGCAGTCGGGCGCCGTCCATCTGGGCGGCCTCGATGATGGAGAGGGGCACGTCCGCGAGGAAAGACTGCATCATCCACACCGCGATCGGCAGGTTCATCGAGGTGTAGAGAACGACGAGCAGCCAGATGTTGTCGAGCAGGCCGGTGTTCTTGGCGAAGAGGTAGACCGGAAGCAGCCCGGCGACCACCGGCAGCATCTTGGTGGACAGGAAGAAGAACAGGACGTCGGTCCACTTGCGGACCGGACGGATGGACAGCGCGTACGCCGCAGGGAGCGCGAGCAGCAGCACCAGCAGCGTCGAAACGACGCTCGCCGTCGTCGAGTTGATGAGCGACGGCCAGGGGCTGGCCCCGCCGCCCGCGCCCAAGAACGCGCGGTAGCCGTCCAGGGTGAGCGAGGCGGCCAGCGAGGGCGGGTTGGTCGCGGCGTCACTCTCCGAGTGCAGGGAGGTCAGCACCATCCACGCCACGGGCAGGAAGAAGGCGATGCCGGTCCCCCAGGCCAGCAGGCCCAGCACGGCCCCGCGGCGCCGCGCCCGGTGGACGGGCCCCGCCGAAGCGGTGAACGTGACCGCGGTCATGCGCGGGACACCTCCTCGCGGAACAGCGACGACACCACGCGCAGGGCGAAGGTCGCGATGACGATCGAGCCGATCACGACCAGCACGCCGGCGGCCGAGGCCAGCCCGTACTCGTGCGCCTGGTAGAACGTCTGGTAGATCGTGTACGGAAGGTTGGCGGTGCCCAGGCCGCCGGATGTGATCGTGAAGACCGCGTCGAAGTTCTGCACGATGTAGATCGAGCCGAGCAGCACGCCGAGCTCCAGGTAGCGCCGCAGGTGCGGCAGCGTGAGGTAGCGGAAGATCTGCAGGCTGGTCGCGCCGTCCAGCCGGGCCGCCTCCACCATGTCCAGCGGACGGCTCTGCAGCCCGGCCAGCAGGATCAGCATCATGAACGGCGTCCACTGCCAGATCAGCGACACCTCGACCGCGATGAGCGGCAGGTCCGAGATCCAGTCCGGCTGGCCGAGACCCAGCCAGTTCAGAACTCCGTTCAGCAGCCCGTACTCCGGGTTGAACAGCGCGTGCTTCCACAGCAGTGCCGCGGCGACCGGTACCAGCAGGAACGGGGCGATCAGCATGGTGCGCACCACGCCCCGCCCGGGGAACGTACGGTCCAGCAGCAGCGCGATCAGCAGTCCGAGGACGACGCTGACGAGGACGACCGTGGCCGTCAGCAGGGCCGTGGTCAGCACCGAGTCGCGCAGCTCCGCGTCACGGGCCACGGTGGCGTAGTTGGACAGCCCCGTGAAGCGGCGGGCGTCGGGAGCCAGGGAGTTCCAGTCGAAGAGGGAGATCACCAAGGTTGCCGCGAACGGCAGTTGGGTGACGACGATCAGGAACACCAGGGCGGGCAAGAGCGGGGCGCGGGTCGCCCAGGCCCGCGCGCCCCGCGGCCTCGGCCGCGGCGGCTGCGGTACGGCGGGTGGGGGAGGTGGGCCGGACCGGCTGCAGGGCAGCGCGGTGGCGGGGGTCGGGGTGGTCATCGATTCTGGTACTCCTTGCCGACCTTCTCGGCGAGCGCTTGCGACTTCTTGAGGGCCGTCTCGACGGACTGCTTGCCCGCGATGGCGGCGCTGATCTCCTGCGAGACCTTCGTGCCGAGGTCGGTGAACTCCGGGATGTCGACGAACTGGATGCCGATCGTCGGCCGCGGCTGCGTGCCCGGGTCACGCGGGTCGACGCTGGAGATGGCCTGCTGGGTGACCGCCTCGAAGGCGGCGGCGGCCTTCTTGTACTCGGGGTTGGAGTATGTGGAGGCGCGCTTGCCGCCGGGCACGTTGGCCCAGCCGAGCTCCTTGCCGACCAGTTCCTCGTACTCTTTGCTGGACGCCCAGGAGATGAACTTCCAGGCCTTGTCCGGGTTCTTGGACGCCTTCTGCAGGCCCCAGGCCCAGGTGTAGAGCCAGCCCGAGCTCTCGGTCTTCTCGACCGGCGCCTGGACGTAGCCGATCTTGCCCTTGACCGGGGATTTCGCGGCCTCGAGCGAACCGGCGGCGGCCGTGGCGTCGTACCACATGGCGGTCTTGCCCTGGGTGACGTTGTTCAGGCACTCGGCGTACCCGGCCTGGGCGGCGCCCGCCTCGCCGTGCTTGCGCACCAGGTCGACATAGAACTTGGTCGCCTTGGTGAACTCGGGGGAGGTGAGCTTGGCCTGCCAGTCCTTGGTGAACCAGGTGCCGCCCATGGTGTTGACGACCGTGGTGAGCGGTGCGATGACCTCGCCCCAGCCGGGCAGGCCGCGCAGACAGATGCCCTTCATGCCGGGCCGCGCGCCGTCGACCTTCGCCGCGAGGTCGGCCACCTGCCGCCAGGTGGGCTTCTCCGGCATCTTGAGCCCGTTCTCCGCGAAGACGTCCTTGCGGTACATGAGGAAGGACGACTCGCCGTAGAACGGCTGGGCGTAGAGCTTGCCGTCCTCGGCGGTCAGGGACTGCTGGATGGGCTTGAGAATGTCGTTCTGGCCGAAGGCTTTGTCGTCCGCGACGTAGTCGTCGAGCTGGTGCAGCCACTGGTTCTTGGCGTAGAAGGGCACCTCGAAGTTGCTGATGGTGGCCACGTCGTACTGGCCCGCCTGGTTGGAGAAGTCCTGACTGATCTTGTCGCGGACATCGTTCTCCGGCAGCACCGTGAAGTTGACCTTGATGCCCGTCTTCTTGGTGAAATGCTCCGCGGTGAGCTTCTGCAACTCGACCATCTGCGGGTTGTTCACCATGAGGACGTTGAGGGTGTCGCCGCCGGAGGGGCCGGTGCCGCCGGCTCCACTGCACGCCGCGAGGAGTGCCCCCGTTGCGGCGACCGCTATAAGGCTGGATATGCCGTTCTTTCGTCCCTGGATCGGCATGTGTGTCTCCGTCTCGATCGAGCTGTGTTTCGGGGGGCGGAGCGCCCGGTTCCGGGTGTGCGGAACCAGCCCCCCCGCGCGGGGTATTGGAAGGGTTGGAGTTGTCAGAAGTGGGTGCGGCTCACACCCGTAGGACCTTGGGGCCCAGGAGCGAGAAGCGATGAGCCTCGGACAGGGAGAGGCCGGTGTCGGTGACGATCGCCTCGAGGTCGGCCACGTCCGCGAACCGGCAGAAACTCACGGCCCCGAACTTGGTGTGCACCCCGGCGAAGACCCGCCGCCGTGCCACCCGCATCGCCTCGGACTTGACGTCGCTGACCGCCGGGTCGGGCGTGGTGAGGCCGTAGGTGCGAGAGATGCCGTTGGCACCGATGTACGCCAGGTCGATGACGAAGCCGGACAGCATGCGGACGACCCAGTGGTCGACGGTCGCCATGGTGCCGCCGCGGACCCGGCCGCCCAGGAGCAGAACGGTGATGTTCTCGCTGCTCGCCAGACCGCTGGCTACCGTGAGGGACGCCGTGACCACGGTCAGTGGCCGGCCCCGGGGCAGAGCCTCGGCGATGAGCTGCGGGGTGAAGCCCTCGTCGACGAAGACGGTCTCGGCGTCGCCGAGCAGCTCCGCAGCCGCGGTGGCGATCCGGGATTTCTCTGGCACATGCATGGTGGTGCGGAAGGCCAGGGTGGTCTCGAAACCCGCGCTTTCCACGGGGTATGCGCCGCCGTGCGTGCGCCGTACGAGCCCGTGCTCCTCCAGGACGCGCAGATCCCGTCGGACCGTCTCCTTGGAGACCCCGACCTCGGCTGCGAGCTTGGCGACATCGACGGATCCGGTGCGTCGGGCCAGCTCGAGCATCCTTCTCCGGCGTTCCTCGGCGTCCACGGCGCACCTCCCTCGCTCCTGGTCCCGTCGATGCCCGTTCGGGCTTGTGAAGTGATTTAACAAGCACCAGGGCGTGGTGACCAGGCTCGTTCCGTCGCAGGTCGTGACCGATTGTGCCCGTTCGGGGAGCGGCATCGCCCCAGTACAGCGCCCGGAGGGGCGGGCCGGGCAGGGTTTTCGGATGCCCGGACGGGGTGTGCGCGGGCCCATTCTCCGCCCGCTCCGGGCTGCCGGACGCGCGGCGTACGACCGACGGCAGCCGATGCGGCGGCCTATCGGTCTTATCGGTGCTCAGGCCGACGGCCGAAGTGCACCGTCTTCGCGGTCAGCAGGAACAGGTCGGCACGCCGGTCGACACCCGCCGGGTCGGCCGGGTCGAGCAGCCGGTCCAGCGTCGCCAGGTCCTCGGCGTCCAGAAGCTCACCGAGCATCTCGCGCTGCCGCTCCAGCGACCGCCGCACCGACTGCCGCGGCCCCTCGGCCAAGGGCGCCGGATGGTCCACGAGGAAGGTCCTGCTCCGCACCTCGGTGAGTCCCGCGGCCCGGAGCATGCCGGGCCAGTTCTCGACTACTGCCTCCGAGCCGGGCAGCTCGGCCCGCATCCGGCTGAACCGGTCCGCCAGTGCCGCATCCAGCCGGGCCTGCAGTCCAGGACGCCCGAAGCCCAGGTCACGCGGCAGCCAGCGGGCCGGCAGACCGCCCTCGACGATGGCCAGCACACCGCCGGGCTCGAGCAGCCCGACCAGCTGGTCCAGCGCGCCCTGCTGGTCGCCGACGTGGTGCACGACCTGTGCCGACCACACCAGGTCCGCCGGACCCAGGTCGGCGAGTCCCTCCGGAAACTCGGCCACCTGGGTCCGCAACCGGACGCCGAGCCGCTCGGCCCGTTCCTCGGCGCGGGCGAGCAGCTCCGGCGCCCCGTCCACCGCGGTGACCTCGGCCCGCGGGAACACCGCCGCCAACCGGCAGGCAGCGACCCCCGGGCCGCTGCCGACGTCCAGGATCCGCCCTGGGGTCAGGTGCTTCAGCTCCTCGAGGGCCTGTCGCACATAGGGGCTGTGCGCCTCACCCTCGAGCTCCAGCATGTCGGCCATCGCGGCCCAGTCGAAGTCGCTCATCGCACCTGCTTCCATGGTTGAAACACCTCCTGACGCCGACCATGCGCCCGGCGATGCCGACTTGACAAACCTTGTTGCCGTTTCTGCAATAGCCGGTATGGAAGACGTGCTCGCCGCTGTTGGACCGAGGCTCAAGCGCATCCGCCAGCAGCGCAAGTGCACCCTTGCGGCGCTGTCGGAGACCACCGGGATCTCGGTCAGCACGCTGTCCCGGCTGGAGTCCGGGCAGCGGAAGCCGAGCCTGGAGCTGCTGCTGCCGATCGCAAACGCCCACCAGGTGCCCCTTGACGAGCTGGTCGGCGCGCCGCGCGTCGGTGACCCGCGGGTCCGGCTGAAGCCGGTCAGGCACGGGGACTCGACGGTGGTGCCGCTGACCCAGCAGCCCGGCGGGTTGCGGGCGTTCAAGATGGTCATCGGCACCTCCCGCAGCGAACCCGATCCGCGTACGCACGAGGGCTACGAGTGGCTGTACGTGCTCAGCGGGAAGCTACGGCTGGTGCTCACCGAGCACGACCTCGTTCTCACGGCGGGGGAGGTCGCCGAGTTCGACACCCGGCTGCCGCACTGGTTCGGCAGCACTGGGGAGTCACCGGTGGAGATCCTCAGCCTGTTCGGACCGCAGGGCGAACGCATGCACGTCCGCGCGAAACCCCGCCGCACGTAGGGCACGGCGCACGGGAGATCCGCCTGTGGCGCGGTGTCAGCCGCTGTGGGCGAACCCCTTGCCCGTACGATCCAGGGGGTCCGGTCCGAGGCCGAGGAAGCGGGAGCGCAGCGCGTCCCAGGCGGCCAGGCGTGAGAAGTCCGGGGTTTCCCTGATGCCCTGACGGTCGGTGAGGAACGGGTTGGGCAGCAGGACCGTCATCATCTGCTCATCGCGGCCGTTGAACAGGCGCAGCCCCCAGGTGGTGGGGGCTCCGTCACGGCCGATGCCACGGTAGAGCTCGGCGCGCGAACAGCGCCGGATGCGTCCGAGTTCCGGCCCGGAGGCGGTGTGCTCCCCGATGCACAGATGGAAGTGCCAGGCGCCGAAGTCGACCGTGACGTAGCCGTCGTTCATCGTGATGGAGGTCGGGGCGCCCGGGGCACCGACCTCCCAGGCGGCTCCTTCAATGATCGGGCCGAAGTGGATCTGCGACCAGAAGTCGGTGAACACTGTGGTGACCAGATCGAGCAGCGTGGCCTCGTCGACGGGCAGCGCCCAGAGGTGCTGGATGCCTGAGCCCGGCGTCTCGACGACAGTCGGTTCGGATGACGGTCCCGCCGAGGGCGCAGGGGTTGCGGACATAAGGGGTCCTCACTTCGGTGTCGTGGAGCCGGTGGTACGCGGATGGCCGTTCCGGCTGCGTGGGCGGTTGCGGAGCACACAGTCACCGCAGGTTCCGGCGCCGGGCACGCGGTAGTACAGGCAGCAGCTGCGCCGGGAGAAGACCGGGAACCCGTCGGGGCCGCACCGGAAGCTGCCGGTCCCGTGCAGCGGTTCGCGGTCGAGAAGCGTGCCGACCAGTTCGAGCGCCGTGGGGACGACGTGCTTTGGGGCCGCTGGGGTGCGGGTGAGCAGGACCCGCAGGGCGCCGACGAGCGCCGAGGCGGCGTTGCCGTGCAGGACCTGATCCGAGACGCCCCCGACTCGGTGCACTGCGCGCCGCAACGGCTCGAGGTTGTGCACGGCGACCGTGGTGTGGACGGCCGCCGCCTGCGGAGTGCGTTCGCTCAGCTGAAGATCGCGGGGGTGCGGCAGCCACAGCTCGACCGGGCCCGCGAGGCTCGGCCGCCAGCTCAGCCGGCCGGGGGAGAGGTCGGGGACGGCCCCGGCCAGGGCGGCAGAGGCCAGGGCGATGGACCACAGTCGGGAGGCGATGCCGAGGTGGACGGTGGACGCGGCGACCCGGGTCTGGTCGGTGCCGAGGCGCTGCCGGACGCGCTCCACGTACTCCACCAGCGGCGCGGGCGGTCGCCCGTCCTCGCTCGCATACAGCTCCGCAAGCGGCCGGAATCCGGCGGCGTCGGCGATCTCACCACCACGCACTGCGAAGTACGGTCCGATCGCCGCCACGTCACGCAGGTACGCCGTGGTCTCCTTCATCGGAGCCCTCCCTTGCCCGCGATGTACCTGCGGACTGCGCGGGTCAGTTCATGGAAGGTGGGTACCCGAACATCCGCGTCACCCCGATGGAGCACCAGGTTCCCATCCCCGTCGACGGTGACGCGCAGTTCGGTGAGCCCGGGCCGCCCCAGACCGCCGCCGGGTTCGCCGAGGGTCAAACCCTCGCGTGCCATGGCTCGTTCCAGCAGCGGAAGCATGTCGCCGGGGGCGTCGAGGACCACCCTGCCCCTGGCCGGGCGGCGCAGGGCGAAACTCCCCGTGGCCGCGTCGAAGGCGAGATGCTCGGCGTCGAAGGCGGCGGCGACCGCCCCGCTACGGATCAGGTCCTCCGGCGCTCCGGTGTGCAGGCGGGCTTCCCGGTCCACCAGCCACACCGCGTCGGCGACCCGCAGGGCGAGCTCCAGATCGTGGGTGCTGACGACGACGGTCAGTCCACGGCTGCGGGCCAGGTCACGCAGCAGGACGGTGAGCGCCACTCGGGAGGCGACGTCGAGGAAGGCCGTGGGCTCGTCGAGCAGCACGACGCGGGGCTCCTGGGCGAGGGCGCGGGCGGTGAGCACCCGCTGGCGTTCGCCGTCGGACAGCTCGGCCGCAGGACGATCGGCCAGATGCCCGGCGGCCACCGCCTTCAGGGCCCACTCCACGGCCGCGTGGTCGGCCGGGGTGAGGCGGCCGAGGAAACCCGTGTGCGGGTGGCGGCCCAGCGCGACGACCTCACGAGCGGACAACAGCCCGGCGTCGATCCGGTCGGTGAGGACGACAGCGAGCCGCCGGGCCAGAACGCCCGGCGGTTCGGCAGCGATGTCGGCACCCCCGATGCGGACCGTCCCCGCCAACGGAGGCAGCAGGCCGCACAGGGTGCGCAACAGGGTGGACTTCCCCGCTCCATTGGGGCCGAGGAGCACAGTCAGTTCACCGGCGCGCGCGGTGAGATGCAGGTCCCGGAGGACCGCCGTCCGACGGTTGCGCCCCCAGGCCGAGCGGGCGCCGTAGCCGACCGTGAGCGCCTGCGTCGCAAGCCCGTCGGGCACGGCAACCTCCGTCCGCGGCATGCCAGGTGACGTAGCGTACGCCGGCCGAGAGGCAGCCTCCCCGGCCACAGCCCCGGCACGCAGCGCAGCGGGCAGCAGCCCTTCCTGCGTACGGTCGGCCATCACCCCACCCCCTGCATACCGCGGCGGCTGCGGACCAGGATGGTGATGACGACCGGAGCCCCGAACAGGGACGTGATCGCGTTCAGCGGCAGTACCGCGTCCGTGCCCGGAGGCTGACTGAGCAGCGCACAGGCCAGAGCCAGACACGCCCCCGCGAACATGGCCCCGGGCACCAGCACCCGATGGTCCGAGGTGCCCAGCGCGATGCGCGTCAGATGCGGCACCGCCAGTCCGAGAAAGGCCACCGGACCGCAGAACGCGGTGGCGGCCCCGGTCAGCAGCGACGTGCCCAGCAGGGCCAGGTCCCGGCTGCGCCGCACGTTCAGTCCCATGGTGCGGGCGTAGCCCTCACCCAGCATCAGGGCATTGAGCCGCTTGGTGATCAGCAGGGCCGCGGCCAGGCCGGCGCCGACCACCGGCAGCATCACCTGCAGGTCGGGCCAGGTGGTGGCGCTGAAGCTGCCCAGGCCCCACATCACGAACTGCTGGGCGTGCTCGGGGCGTGCGTAGACGAGCATGACGCTCACCACCGCAGTCGCGGCCGAACCGATCATCACGCCGATGACCAGGAGCGTGACCGCCGAGCGCACCCAGCGCGAGAGCACCAGCACCAGCGCAAGTACGCAGGCGGCCCCGAAGGCCGCCGCCACGACGACGCCGACGCGTCCGGCACCCGCCAGGTTCCCGGTGAAGCTCCCGGCGACGCCGCCGGTGCTCACCACGACCGCGGCGACACCCATGCTGGCGCCGGAGCTGACGCCGAGGGAGAACGGGTCCGCGAGGGCGTTGCGGAAGAGCGTCTGCATCTGCACGCCGGCCACGGCGAGTGCGGCGCCCACGGCGACCGCGGTCACCGCGCGGGGCAGCCGCACCTCTTCGACGATGACCCGCCAGCGAGGGTCGGCTCCGGCATCGCCCAGCAGGACCCGTACCACCTCGGTGAGCGGGACACGGTACGAGCCGAGCGCGATCGCGAGGACGAACAGGACCACGGTGCCCGCGGCCAGCCCGCCCAGAACCAGCGCGCGCCGCCGCCCCGTTGCCGACGCCGCCCGTGCTGCGGCGGCCCCGGCGCCGTCGCCGACCGCCGGGACCGGCGGGTGCGGAGCAGTGGTCCTCACGCTTTGGGCACCTTCTTGTAGAACGTGAAGGTGTGGCCCGGGGCCGCGTCCGGGTGCAGGATCGCGAACAGGTCGGCGAGTACCAGGTCGGGGCGGATGACGCCGCGCTCGTAGAAGTCGTTGCCGCCCTCGGGGCTCAGGGCTTTGGTGTTGGACCACACCTGTCCGTCGCGGGCGGCGGTCAGCTTGCCGTAACGGCGGTCCGCCTTGGTGGCGTCAGTAGTCGACTTCCACGACTGGTCCACCAGCCACGTCGGCGCGTCACCGCCCTTGGCGAAGACCGCTTCGAAACCGAGTTGCAGGTTGCCCGTCCCCTTGGTGCCCGCCCACGGGTAGGTGCCACCCGCATCCTTGATCAGCTTGCCGACGTAGGAGCCACCGGAGGCCATGTTCCACGTGCCCTGATACATGGTGCCCGGCAGCACCTTCGCCGCCTTTCCGGCCTTCGCGGCCTTGGCGGCGACCTTGGTGTAGTCCGTCTCGATGGCGTCGAAGACCGCACCGGCGCGCCGCTCGGCGCCGGTGAGGGCGGCCATGGCCTTGATCCACTCTGCCCTGCCCAGGGGAGTGGACTCCAGCCACTCCGCGTTGGCGACAACGGAGATGCCCGCCTGCCGCAGCTTGGGGTACTGCGGATCGTCCGTGCCCTGGGTCATCAGCACATCCGGCTGGGCCGCGATGACCTTCTCCGTCGCGATCGTGCGCTCCGGCGCGTACTCACTCACCCGGCCCGACTTCACGCGCTTGCGTACCTCGGCGGAGGTGACGAACGAGCCGTCGGCAACGCCGGTGAGAACGTCCAGGGTTCCCGTCTCGGTGAGCAGGGGCAGATGCGTGGTGGACGCGGAGTACAGGCTCTTGATCGGCGTGGTGATCTGTTGCGCCTTCGCCAGGTCGCCGCTGAGTTTCGGCTTGGGCGCACCGCACTTGACCAGGACGTACGACTCGGGCTTCCCCTTGGGGTAGGGCTCCTTGACCGTGAGGACCTGGTAGCTCTTCTCGTATCGGAGGGTGAAGTTCTTCGCGTGCCGCACCTTGGACTTGACGGGGAAGTAGTCCTTCGCCGGGTCGAAATCGTCAGTGCAACCCCGGCCCTTCCCGTGAGCCGTGGTATCCGCTGAGCGGGGTGCCGTGTCGTCACCGCAGGCGGTGAGGGCGAGGCCGACGACGACAACGGTCACCGCAGCCAGCGTGCGGCGACGAGGCATGACTGGTCTTGTGGGCATGACTGCTCCTGGCAGGAAGGAAACCGCACGGGCCGTCCCGGCGCGGGCAAAGGGCAAGGCGCCCCGACGGGCCGTAGGGCTGAGAAGGAGATCCGTCGGCGGTGAATCAGCGGGCGGATCAGAGTCTGCGGAGGCGCGACGCGCCCGCCCCGGGGCGGGCGTCGCACGGCGCAGTGGCCGCGTTGTGCGGACAGCCTTGCGGACAGCCAACAGCAGATCGCTGCGCGGAGATGGCGGACATACGGATGCCACCGGCCTCTCTCGGGGAGTTCCGCCCCGGACGTCGAGGTGCGACGGCGTGAGTCTCCTGACTCGGGGTCAACGCTTCCCCGGCCTTCCCGCCCGCTACGGGGCCGTGGCCGTGTCGGGGTCGCTCCCCACTCACAGTGGCGGTACCGTGCCGGAATCCCACCGGCTTCCTCGTTCCGCCGTCGCCTAACGAGGCCAAGAATCGCAGACGCACGGGCCGCCCCGCCAGACGCCCTGCCTGTGCGGAACGGCACACGCGGCGCGACGTGAGTGTCAGCGTCGGGCGGGCGGGGCGGTCGGCGTCTCCCACGCGCGTGAATAACGGCGGGCATCCGGGCCCTTCGGGTCCCGGCTGCGGTACACCACGTACGGCCGGACCAGATAGCCCAGCGGTGCGCTGAACACGTGCACCAGGCGGGTGTACGGCCAGATCGCCAGCAGGGCGAGTACGACGAGATTGTGCACCTGGAAGCTGATCGGGACGCCCGTCATCAGTTCCGGCTGCGGGTTCAGCGAGAACAGGCTGCGGAACCACGGCGCGACGGTGGCGCGATAGTCGTAGCCGCCGCCGATGAGGTTGTCGCCGACGGTGTTCAGCATCCCGGTCGCGATGGCGGCGGTCAGCAGCGTGTACATGATCTTGTCGTTGGTCGTGGTGGCTTTGCGCACGGCGGGCACGGTGATCCGGCGGTAGAGCAGAATCGCCAGGCCCGCGACCGTGGCCAGCCCGGACAGCGTGCCCGCTGACACCGAGAGGACGTGGTACGCCCCTTCCGAGACGCCGACGAACTCGGTCCAGCTCGCCGGGATCAGGATGCCCATCGCGTGCCCGCCGATCACCGCCAGCAGTCCGAAGTGGAACAGCGGGCTGCCCAGCCGCAGCAGCCTGCTCTCGTAGAGCTGCGAGGACCGCGTGGTCCAGCCGAACTGGTCGTGCCGGTAGCGCCAGATGTGCCCGAGGACGAAGGAGGTGAGGGCCACGTACGGTATGGCGAGCCAGAGCAGGGTGATCACCGGCGTCCTCCCAGCTCGGGCTGCGTCATGGGATCCATGGCGAACGGCTCCAGACCGACTTCTTCCTCGGGCGGGCCCTGTGCGGCCAGTTCGGCGATCCGGCGCCGGTCGGCCGTGCCCAGCTCGGGCAAGGTCGCACACACCGCCTCGAGTACGTACGTATATGGCGACCCGCCGTCCACCAGGGACAGCCGGAGCAGTTCCACGACGGCTCGGTGCTCGACGAGCAGCCGCCGACCGGACGTGGGGTCGACGGTCGCGGCGAACTCCAGCACCACGGCGAGATGGTCGGGGAGTTCGTGGTCGCCAAGCGTGACACCTGCCGTCTTGTAGGCGTGCTTGAACCGCAGCAGCGCCATGCCACGCTTGCGGGTGTCGCCGTAGGCGTAGTAGGTCAGATGCAGGCAGCTGCGACGGCGCAGGTCGAAGGTCTCCACATAGTGCGCGGCCAGGTCCATCGGCGACATCCGGCGAGCACTCTCGACGAACGACACTAGCGCCGGACCAGCCGGCGCGGGCACGGACCCTGCCGCTGCCGCCATCTCCTCCAGCAGGTTCAGCCTCTGGCCGGTCGGATAGTCCAGCAGCAGACCGGCGATCCGCCACACGATCCGCCGCTGCCGCTCGGACAGGTGCTGGGCTGCCGCGTTCCCGGTCCCTCGCTTGCCCACCCGGAGCGGGCTCATCGGACGCCCTCCGTCGCGGGGGCCTGCTCGGTCTGCTGACCGTCGTCAGGGGAGCCGCCCCGTTCCTGTTGGGCCGGGAACAGGCCGTCGGTGCGCTCGCCGTCCCAGTTCAGCAGGTTGATGCGGGTCCGCTTGTCCTCGGGCGCCGCGCCGTTGGTGTCGGTGAGGTGGAACTTCTCCGCCATCGCATCGAACGCGGTCATGCCAGGACCGCCGTCGCCGTCCAGGCTGCACCCCGTGGCGATCGCGTCCAGCCGGTGCGCGTCCGCGCCCGCGCCGCTGGGGATCACGTACCGCTCCTCGTACTTGGCGATCGCCAGCAGCCGGTACATGGCCTCGACCTCGTCGGGCGTGAGCCGCACCGACTCGGCGATCTCCGGCGTGGTCGGCTCGCCCAGGTTGATCCGGCGCATGTGCGCGCGCATCGCGGCAAGGCGTTGCAGCGAGGCACGCACCGGCCCGACGTCGCCCGCGGTGAACAGCTCCGCCAGGTACTCCACCGGGATGCGCAGCGCGTCGATCGCGCCGAAGAGGTTGCCCGCGTCCTCGCCGTCATGTCCGGTCTCGGCGAGCACGTCCACCACCGGCGAGAGCGGCGGCACGTACCAGACCATCGGCATCGTGCGGTACTCCGGGTGCAGCGGCAACGCGACCTGATAGTCGACGATCAACCGGTAGACCGGTGAGTTCTGTGCCGCCTCGATCCACTCGCTCGAGATGCCCGCCCGCTCGGCCTCCGCGACCACCCGCGGGTCGTGCGGGTTGAGGAACACGCCCAACTGGGCCGGGTAGAGGTCCTTGTCGTTCTCGACCGAGGCCGCGTCCAGCACCGCGTCGGCGTCGTAGAGCAGCACGCCGATGTAGCGCAGCCGCCCGACGCAGGTCTCCGAGCAGACAGTCGGGATGCCGACCTCGACGCGCGGATAGCAGAAGGTGCACTTCTCGGCCTTGCCGGTCTTGTGGTTGAAGTAGATCTTCTTGTACGGGCACCCGGTGACGCACTGCCGCCAGCCGCGGCAGCGGTCCTGGTCGACCAGGACGATGCCGTCCTCGCTGCGCTTGTAGATCGCACCGGACGGGCAGGACGCCGCGCAGGACGGGTTGAGGCAGTGCTCGCAGATCCGCGGCAGGTAGAACATGTACGTCTGCTCGAACTCGAGCTTCACCTGCTCGGACACCTTGGCCAGCAGCGGGTCCCGGCCGATCTGCTCCGGACCGCCGCCCAGGTCGTCGTCCCAGTTGGCTCCCCAGGTGACCTTGGTGTCCTCGCCGGTGATCAGCGACTTGGGCCGGGCCACCGGCGTGGTGTCCGACGGCGGCGCGGACAGCAGGTTCTCGTAGTCGTACGTCCACGGCTCGTAGTAGTCCGACACGGTGGGCAGGTCCGGGTTGGCGAAGATGTTCAGCAGTCGCTTCAGCCGGGATCCCGTGCGCAGCCGGAGCTTGCCGCGCTTGGACAGCTCCCAGCCGCCCCGCCACTTGTCCTGGTTCTCGTACTGGCGCGGATATCCCTGCCCCGGCCGGGTCTCCACGTTGTTGAACCAGACGTACTCGACACCGCCGCGGTTGGTCCACGCCTGCTTGCAGGTGACGCTGCAGGTGTGGCAGCCGATGCACTTGTCCAGGTTCATCACCATGGCCAGCTGTGCCATGACCTTCATCAGTACCGCACCTCCTGGCCCCTGCGCCGGATGGTCGTGACCTCATCGCGCTGATTGCCGGTCGGGCCGTGGTAGTTGATCGCGTACGACTGCTGGGCATAGCCGCCGATCAGGTGCGACGGCTTGATCATCAACCGGGTGAGCGCGTTGTGGATGCCGCCGCGTTTGCCGGTCTTCTCGGTGCGCGGCACATCGACCGCGCGGTCCTGGGCGTGGTACATGAACACCGTTCCCTCGGGCATCCGGTGGCTGACGATCGCCCGCGCGACCACGACCCCGTTGCGGTTGACGGCCTCGATCCAGTCGTTGTCCTTGACGCCGATCTTCGCCGCGTCCACATCGGACATCCAGATCGCCTGCCCGCCCCGGGACAGCGTCAGCATGTGCAGGTTGTCCTGGTAGGCGGAGTGGATCGACCATTTCGAGTGCGGAGTGAGGTAGCGGACGGTCACCCCGGCGTCCCCTGTGGCGCCGACGACGGGTTCGGCGAACAGCGCCGTCATGTCCAGCGGCGGCCGGAAGACCGGCAGTTGCTCACCGAGTTCGAACATCCAGTCGTGATCGAGGAAGAAGTGCTGCCTGCCCGTCAGCGTGTGCCACGGCTTGAGCCGCTCGGTGTTGATGGTGAACGGGGCGTAGCGCCGGCCGCCGGTCTCGCTGCCGGACCACTCCGGTGAGGTGATCACCGGCACCGGGCGGGACTGGGTGTCCGCGAAGGTGATCCGCTTGCCCTCGTTCTCGGCCGCGAGGTCGGCGAGCTTCGTGCCGGTGCGCCGCTCGAGAGCGTGGAAGCCTTCGGTGGCGAGCCTGCCGTTGGTGGTGCCGGACAGCGCCAGGATCGCCTCGGCCGCATGGGTGTCCTTGGCGAGCTTCGGCCTGCCCGCGGCGACCCCGGACGGGACGGCACCGTTGACGCCCTTGAGGTGGTCGACCTCCGCGTCCGGGTGCACCGTCACGCCCTTCGTGGTCAGACCGAGAGTGTCCACCAGCGGGCCGAGCGCTGCCATCTTCTCAGCCACAGCCGCGTAGTCACGTTCGACCACGACCAGCCGGGGCATCGTCCTGCCCGGTATCGGCTCGCACTCGCCCGCCTTCCAGTCGCGCACGCGGCCGCCCGGCTGCGCGGTGGCGTCGGCGGTGTCGTGTGTCAGCGGTACCGCGACGATGTCCTTGCGCGTGCCCAGGTGCTTCTCGGCGAGCCAGGAGAAGCCGCGGGCGATCCGGTGGAAGGCCTCGAAGTCGGTCTTGGCCTCCCAGGGCGGCGAGATCGCCGGGGAGAAGGCGTGCACGTACGGGTGCATGTCCGTGCTGGACAGGTCGTGCTTCTCGTACCAGGTGGCGGCGGGCAGCACCACGTCGGAGAACAGCGTGGTGCTGGTCATCCGGAAGTCCAGCGACAGCAGCAGATCCAGCTTGCCGACCGGTGCCTCCTCCCGCCAGGTGACCTCCTCGGGCCGGACCCCTTCGCGGTCGGTCGCCTGCAGGTTGGAGTCGGTGCCGAGTAGATGGCGCAGGAAGTACTCGTTGCCCTTGGCGGAGGAGCCGAGGAGGTTTGCGCGCCACACGGTGAGCACGCGCGGGAAGTTCTCCGGCGCGTCCGGATCCTCACAGGCGAAGCGCAGGTGTCCGGACTTCAGGCCGTCCACGACGTGCTGCGCACCGTCCTTGCCCAGCCGCTCCGCTTCGTCGGCCAGGTCCAGCGGGTTGCGGTTGAACGTCGGGTAGCTCGGCATCCAGCCCAAGCGGCTGGCCAGCGCGATGTTGTCGGCCGCGGTGCGTCCTGCGAAGCGCCCGGTGGCCAGCGGCGATGCCATCGCCTCGGAGGTGAACGGGTCGTAGCGCCACTGGTCGGTGGCCAGGTACCAGTACACCGTGCCCTGCATCTGGCGCGGTGGCCGCTGCCAGTCAAGACCGAAGGCGAGCGTCGCCCAGCCCGTGATCGGCCGGCACTTCTCCTGGCCGACATAGTGGGCCCAGCCGCCGCCGTTGACGCCCTGGCAGCCGGTGAGCATCGTGAGCGCCAGGAACGAGCGGTAGATCTGGTCGGAGTGGAACCAGTGATTGGTGCCCGCTCCCATGAGGATCATCGAACGACCGCCGGAACGCTCGGCGTTGTCGGCGAACTCGCGGGCGATCCGCTCGGCGGCCTTCGCGGGCACTCCGGTGATCGGCTCCTGCCAGGCTGGCGTGTACGGCTGTGACGCATCGTCATAGTCGGCGGGCCAGTCGCCGGGAAGCCCCGGGCGGTGCACGCCGTACTGGGCCAGCAGCAGGTCGAACACGGTGGTCACCCGATGCCCGTCGACGATCCGCGTGGGCACGCCGCGGTGCAGCACGCCCGGGTCGGCGGTGTCGACCGCGTCGAACCGGGGCAGGGCGACGGTCACCGCGTCGGTGTCGTCGCTGTGCAGCGACAACAGCGGGTCGACCGCACCGAGATCCAGATTCCAGTTGCCCTGCCCGGAATCGGTGAACCGGTGACCGAGCGAGCCACCGGGGACCACGGGGGCGCCGTCGGCGTCCAGCAGGACCGTCTTGAACTCGGCGCCCTCGCCCGTCTCGCCCAGGTCGGTGGCGGTGAGGAACTTGCCGGGAACGTAACCGTCATCGCGTTCGGTGAGAGTGACCAGGAACGGCAGGTCGGTGTAGCGCTTGACGTAGTCGGCGAACCGCGGAGTCGTCTTGTCGACGAAGAACTCTTTGAGGATCACATGCCCCATGGACATGGCCAGCGCCCCGTCGGTGCCCGGCCGCGCGGGCAGCCATTCGTCGGCGAACTTGGTGTTGTCCGCGTAATCAGGGGAGACCACCACGACCTTCTGGCCTCGGTAACGTGCCTCGGTCATGTAGTGGGCGTCGGGCGTACGGGTCACCGGGACGTTGGATCCCCACATGATCAAGTAGCCGGCGTCGAACCAGTCGGCGGACTCCGGAACGTCGGTCTGGTCGCCGAACACCTGAGGCGAGGCCACCGGCAGGTCGGCGTACCAGTCGTAGAAGGAGAGCATCGAGCCGCCGATGAGCGAGATGAAGCGGGCGCCGGCAGCGTGGCTCACCATCGACATCGCGGGAATCGGCGAGAACCCTGCGACCCGGTCGGGCCCGTGCCGCCTGATCGTGTGCACGTGCGCGGCGGCGACGATCTCGGCGGCCTCCCACCACTCGGCGCGCACGAACCCGCCCTTGCCGCGTGCGGACTTGTACCTGCGGGCCTTCTCCGGGTCCTCGACGATGTCTGCCCAGGCCAGCACCGGATCCTCGAGCCGCTGTTTGGCCTCGCGGTAGAGCTCGAGCAGCGTCGCGCGCACATACGGGTAACGGACCCGGGCGGGGGAGTAGGTGTACCAGGAGAACGAGGCGCCCCGCGGACAGCCGCGGGGTTCGTACTCGGGCTTGTCCGGGCCGATCGACGGGTAGTCGGTCTGCTGCGCCTCCCAGGTGATGATCCCGTCCTTGACGTAGACCTTCCAGGAGCAGGATCCGGTGCAGTTCACCCCGTGGGTGGACCGTACGACCTTGTCGTAGGCCCATCGGTCCCGGTAGAAGACATCGGCGGACCTGCCGCCGATCTTGTGCACCGTCCGGAGGTCCGCCGAGGTCTCGCCTCGTTGAAAGTGCCCGCCGATGCGGAGTAGGGAATCTTCGAAATCGGTGTCCGACCTGGCCCGTTGTACGCCGGCCGGGCCATTCGAGGAATCGGACACGAGTCCCACCTCTCCCAATATTCTAGAATTCGGGGCACCCGCCCTGGGCTGCGCAGGCCCAGTCACCGTAAGCGGCGTGTTTATGCCCTACAAGACCCCGCTCGACAGATCTGAGCATGCACACATAACGGCGACGATGCTGGTGCGGACGCTGTAACCCGGCGTTTACAACGCCGGGTTACGCGGCCGCCCCGTATAGGCCTCCCACCTCACGTTTTACCCGGGAGAACGCGCATCGGGCGGATGGGTCCTCGTGCCCTGAGCCATCGACTGTCGACAGTGGGCTGCGAAATTCCCCCGGATTTCGTCGGCGGTCCTGGTCCAGACAAATCGCCTGGGGGTCATTCTTGATGGGCGGGGGTTTTGTGGTGACCTGGTCGTGCAAGATCAGGTGGACCTCCGGGCCGGTTGGGACCTCGCCGTCGAGCTTGGGCCAGAATTTTCTGAACCCACGGCACGGTGTCGGCGGTGCAGCGCGCCGATGCCTGGGCCTAATGGGAGGCCATGGGCGGGACGACCTCGCCGGAGAGCGGCAGGCCCAGCTTGGCCACGGCCTCCGAGACCAGGCGGGCCATCTGGATGGCGCCCTTCTCCTGGAAGTGAGTGTTGTCCTGGACGCCGTTCGGGAAGTTCGGATACTCCCCCCGATCCAGCCACAGGAAGATCTCTTTGGACGCCTCCACGCCGATCGAGTTCAGATAGGCACGGCTGAGCGCCGACAGGTCGACCAGCGGCGCATTCTCCTCCGCCGCCACCGCCTTGGCCGCGTCCACATACGCGGGGAAGGACACGTTGAACCGGCCCGTGGACGGGTTGTAGTCGCGCCGCGAGACCGGGGTGACGACAACCGGCGTGGCACCGCGGGACCGGGTGGCCCGTATGTAGTCCCGGCGCAGGTACTCCTTGTAGTCCGCGGGCGGCGTGTAGCGGTCCGGCCTGCTCGCGCTGGCGTCGTTGTGGCCGAACTGAACGAACAGATAGTCGCCCGGCCGGATCACCTGGTGGATGGCGGCCAGCCGCCCCTGCTCGATGAACGTCCGTGAGCTGCGGCCGCCGATGGCGTGGTTGGCGACCGTGATGTTCCGGGTGAAATAGCGGGGGATCATCTGTCCCCAGCCCGCCTCCGGGTAGAACCTCGAGGCGTACGTCTGCGCCGTGGAGTCGCTCGCGATGTACACGGTGGCGGTGACCAGCTGGCCCGAGGCGTGTTGCGTGCCGGGCCCGGCACCGCGCGGAGCGGCGGCAGCGGAGCCGGGAAGACTCAGGGCGGTGGCGGCACCGGCGCCCAGCGCGGCGGCGGCGCCGGCGAGAACGCGCCTGCGGCTCGTGACGGTGGGGGTCATCAGGGGCGGTGCGGTACGGCTGCTCGTTCTGCGGCTCATCCGGCACTCCTGAAAGCGTGGGGGTGGAGTCGTCACCCTGGTGTTGCCGCCAGCGACGGAATGGTTGCAGGGGGTGTCGACGGCTCCGCTCGTAGGGTACGAGCGGCCGTCGGGATCGATACGCGGCGCGCCGCGGGAGATCACCGGTCGCCGGGCGACATGCTCCCGTTCGTCAGCCTCTGATCCATTTCTGGTTGTTCGCGCCGCTGCAGGACCACAGCTGAACGGCTGTGCCGTTCGCGGTGCCCTGGCCGGACACATCGAGGCACAGTCCCGACGGGACATGGGTGATCGATCCGTTGGAGTGGAGAACCCACTGCTGGTTGCCGGCGCCTGAGCAACTCCAGATCCGGGCCCTGCTTCCCTTGGTGGTTCCGGCGGCGTCCAGGCACTTGTTGCCGTAGACCGTCAGTTGTCTGCCGGAGGTGTACGACCACTGCTGGTTGGAACGGCCGCTGCAGTCCCAGATCTGCAGCTGCGTACCGTCGGCCGTGCTGGAGTTCGGCACGTCCACGCAGCGGTGGGAACCGACCCCGCGCAGCTGTGCGGTGATGCCCCCGAGCGCGACCCAGATCGAGCTGTACGCCAGCTTCTTCTCGAAGTTCTCGTCGTAAGGCAACGCCGCGCCCTGGCCGGGGAAGACGTCAGGGATCCAGGAGTGCTTGTCGGTGAAGTCCCACACGGTGATCCCGGTACAGCGGCTGATCGCCAGGCAGGCGTTGACCACGGTGGCGTAGTCGGCTGCCTGCTGGCTGTCCTTGTCGATCGTGCGCGGCAGGGTCATCCGAATGTCCAGCTCGGTGATCTGCACATCGACGCCCAGGTTGGCGAAGCGCTGGAGGTTCGACCTCATGTCGCCGGGTATCCGGCCGACGATCAGGTGTGCCTGTAAGCCGACACAGTCGATCAGGCCCTGTGAGCGCAGCGAGGAGACCAGGTGGTAGAGCGCGTTGCTCTTGGCGTTCACCCCTTCGACGTTGTAGTCGTTGAGGCACAGCTTCGCGGACGGGTCGGCGGCGCGGGCGGTGCGGAACGCCTCGGCGATGTAGGAGCCGCCCATCGCGTTGTAGAAGGGGCTGTTCCGGTAGGTCCCGTCCTCATTGAACGGCTCGTTGACCACGTCCCATGAGTGGATCTTGCCCTTGAAGTGGGTGACTTCCCTGGTGATGTGGTTGTTCATCGCGGCCTGCACCTGACTGGGCGGCAGGCTGCTCACCCAGCTCGGGAGCTGGGAGTGCCAGACGAGCGTGTGACCCCGCACGATCTGGTCATGATCGCCGGCGAAGTTCACGACCGTATCGGCCTCGCCGAAGCTGAACTGGTTCTGGCGTGGCTCGGTGAACTGCCACTTCATCCGGTTGCCAGGGGTGATCTGGGTGAACTCGCTGCCCAGAATCGACGAGTAGGGCTCATCGAACATGTGCGGGTTGTCGGTGGCAGAGCCGAAGTATCTGCCCTTGAACTTGGCCAGGCTGCCGAGCGAGCCGGGCGCTGCGGCGTGCACGGACGGGCTCGCGGCGAGGCCGGCTGCCAGCATCGCACCGATGCCCAGCAGCACACCGGCCAGGCGGAAGCGTTGACGACGATGTGCCATGCGGGGCTCCTCCTCTTCCAGACCCTTCTGCTGGGGGTGGTTTCCCGGTCGGTGAATGGTTGCCGCACGCGCCCAAGACGGCCCGCGCCACGGGCAGGGGCCCCCACCGAGGCGGTTTGCGTCGCGGACGTCGAGGTGTTCCCGGTGTGAGAGGACGATCACGTCCCCCTGTTCGAACCGGATGACCAGGGTGCAGGCTGTGCGCTGTACAGCAGGGGCGTCGCCGACAAGGTTGGTGTTCGTACCGGGCAGGCAGAAGGGATCGGGCATGTTCCGCAAGGTGCTGGTCGCCAACCGGGGGGAGATCGCGATTCGCGCGTTCCGCGCCGGCTATGAGCTGGGCGCGAGAACCGTTGCGGTCTTCCCGCATGAAGATCGCAACTCGTTGCACCGGCTGAAGGCCGATGAGGCCTATGAGATCGGTGAACCGGGGCACCCGGTGCGGGCCTATCTCTCCGTCCAGGAGATCGTTCGCGCGGCACGGAAGGCGGGTGCGGACGCGGTCTACCCCGGGTACGGCTTCCTGTCCGAAAACCCCGACCTTGCGCGCGCGTGCGAGGAGGCGGGTGTCACGTTCGTCGGCCCGAGCGCGGAGATCCTGGAGCTGACCGGAAACAAGGCTCGCGCGGTGGCCGCGGCGCGCGAGGCCGGCGTCCCGGTGCTCGGTTCCTCGGCGCCCTCCACCGATGTGGACGAGCTGATCCGGGCCGCGGAGGAGATCGGCTTCCCCGTGTTCGTCAAGGCGGTCGCCGGTGGTGGCGGGCGCGGTATGCGGCGGGTCGCGGATCCCGGAATGCTGCGTGAGTCCATCGAGGCGGCGGCCCGTGAGGCCGAGTCCGCATTCGGTGACCCGACGGTCTTCCTGGAGAAGGCCGTCGTCGACCCCCGGCACATCGAGGTGCAGATCCTCGCCGACGCCGAGGGCGATGTCATCCACCTCTTTGAGCGCGACTGTTCGGTGCAGCGGCGCCACCAGAAGGTGATCGAGCTTGCGCCCGCGCCCAACCTCGATCCGGAGCTGCGCGAGCGGATCTGCCACGACGCCGTGAAGTTCGCCCGGCAGATCGGCTACCGCAACGCGGGGACCGTGGAGTTCCTGCTCGATCGCGAGGGTCGGCACGTGTTCATCGAAATGAACCCGCGCATCCAGGTCGAGCACACGGTGACCGAGGAGGTCACCGATGTCGATCTCGTACAGGCGCAGCTGCGCATCGCCGGTGGTGAGACGCTGGCCGACCTTGGGTTGACGCAGGAGACCGTCTACCTGCGTGGTGCCGCGCTGCAGTGCCGGATCACCACCGAGGACCCGGCCAACGGGTTCCGCCCGGACACCGGCATGATCAGCGCCTACCGCTCGCCGGGCGGCTCGGGTATCCGGCTCGACGGCGGTACCGCCCACTCCGGCACGGAGATCAGCGCGCACTTCGACTCGATGCTGGTCAAGCTGACCTGCCGGGGCCGGGACTTCAAAACTGCGATTGGCCGGGCCCGGCGCGCTGTGGCCGAGTTCCGTATCCGCGGTGTGTCCACGAACATTCCGTTTCTGCAGGCCGTGCTGGACGATCCGGCCTTCGGGGCAGGCGAGGTCACCACGTCGTTCATCGAGCAACGGCCGCACCTGCTGACCGCACGGCACTCCGCCGACCGCGGCACAAAACTGCTCACCTACCTCGCCGATGTCACGGTCAACAAGCCCCACGGCGAGCGGCCCCGGCTGATCGAGCCGACCACCAAGCTGCCGCGGCTTCCCGAAGCCGAGCCGCCTGCCGGCTCCAAGCAGCAGCTCACCGCGCTCGGGCCGGAGGGTTTCGCGCGGTGGTTGCGCGAGTCGCCGACGATCGGCGTCACCGACACCACCTTCCGAGACGCGCATCAGTCGCTGCTCGCCACCCGGGTCCGAACGAAAGACCTGCTCGCCGTGGCTCCGGTGGTGGCGCAGACCGTGCCGCAGCTGCTGTCCCTGGAATGCTGGGGCGGCGCCACCTACGACGTCGCGCTGCGCTTCCTCGCCGAGGACCCCTGGGAGCGCCTCGCCGCCCTGCGTGAAGCGGTACCGAACGTCTGCCTGCAGATGCTGCTGCGCGGACGTAACACGGTGGGCTACACGCCCTACCCGACCGAGGTGGCAAGCGCCTTCGTGCAAGAGGCCACGGCCACCGGCATCGACATCTTCCGGATCTTCGACGCGCTCAACGACGTCGGACAGATGCGGCCCGCCATCGAGGCCGTGCGGGAGACCGGTTCCGCGATCGCCGAGGTCGCGCTCTGCTACACCTCCGACCTGTCCGACCCGTCGGAGCAGCTGTACACCCTGGACTACTACCTCAGGCTGGCCGAGCAGATCGTGACCGCGGGCGCGCACGTGCTGGCGGTCAAGGACATGGCAGGGTTGCTGCGCGCCCCGGCCGCGGCGAAGCTCGTATCCGCGCTGCGCAGGGAATTCGATCTACCGGTGCACATCCACACCCACGACACCGCGGGCGGCCAGCTTGCCACCTATCTCGCGGCGATCCAGGCCGGTGCGGACGCGGTGGACGGGGCGGTGGCCTCCATGGCGGGCACCACCTCGCAGCCGTCGCTGTCGGCGATCGTGGCCGCCACCGACCACTCCGACCGGCCGACCGGGCTGGATCTCCAAGCGATCGGTGATCTGGAGCCGTACTGGGAGAGCGTACGCAAGATCTACGCGCCCTTCGAGGCGGGCCTCGCCTCGCCGACCGGGCGCGTGTACCACCACGAGATCCCTGGCGGGCAGCTGTCCAACCTGCGCACGCAGGCCATCGCACTGGGCCTCGGCGACCGCTTCGAGGAGATCGAGGCGATGTACGCCGCCGCCGACAAGGTCCTCGGCCGCCTGGTGAAGGTCACCCCGTCATCGAAGGTTGTCGGCGACCTCGCGCTGCACCTGGTCGGAGCCGGGGTGCCGGCAGCGGACTTCGAGGCCCGGCCGAACGGGTTCGACATCCCCGACTCGGTCATCGGGTTCCTCCGCGGTGAGCTGGGCAACCCGCCGGGCGGGTGGCCAGAGCCGTTCCGCAGCAAGGCGCTGGAAGGCCGCGCCGACCCCAAGCCGACACAGGAGCTCTTCGAGGAGGACCGTGAACGGCTGGAGAAGGACCGGCGGGCGACGCTGAACCGGTTGCTGTTCCCCGGGCCGACGAAGGACTTCGAGACACATCGTCAGGCTTACGGCGACACCAGCGTGCTGGACAGCAAGGACTTCTTCTACGGGCTGCGCCCGGGGAAGGAGTACACGGTGGACCTTGAGCCGGGCGTCCGGCTGCTCATTGAGCTGGAAGCCATCGGCGAGGCCGACGAACGCGGCATTCGCACGGTGATGTCCACGTTGAACGGTCAACTGCGACCGATCCAGGTGCGGGACACCTCGGTGGCGTCCGATGTGCCGGCGACAGAGAAGGCCGACAAGACCAATCCTGGTCATGTCGCCGCCCCGTTCGCCGGCGTGGTGACGCTGACGGTCGTCGAGGGCGACGAGGTTGAGGCCGGTGCCACCGTGGCCACCATCGAAGCGATGAAGATGGAAGCGACCATCACTGCCCCGAAGGGCGGGACCGTCTCCCGGGTCGCCATCAACTCGATCCAGCAGGTGGAAGGCGGCGATCTCCTCGTCGAGCTTGCCTAGAGTTCGGGCCGACCGTCCCAGCCGGTAGATGCTCCAGGGCCGCCGAATGGCGCTCCGCATCGATTGATCACTTTGCCAGTGTTGGGGGAAGACTTTATTGAACTCTTAGAGGAGGACCCGTACGGTGGCGCACCATGGCTACTGAGAGCACCAAGATCACCGATGCCACCGATGGCAACACCGAGAACGAGGAGGAGACCCCGGATCCGGTCCAGCCCCGGGAGCCCTCCCTCGACAAGACCACGGACGAGGAGGGAGCGGACACCGGCGCCTCCGACGAGGTGAACGACGATCTCCTGGATGCCCCTGCCGACATCGCCCCCGCCGGCGGTCTCGTGGCGGGTGCAGCCGCCGTCGTCAGCGCCGGGCTGGGGCTCTGTTCCCTCACCGGTACGGCCCTCAGCGACATGCTGCGCTCCCGCACGGAGCTGATCGGCCAGATCAAGGCCAGCACCGGCGGTGGTGGCGACCAGATCAATGCCTTCTACAGTGCCCCCTGGCACACCGCGGCCCTCCTGAACGGCATCTTCGCCCTGCTCGCCGTCGTCATCGGCGGTGTGCTGCTGGCCCTATACGCCCGGCGGGCCGACACCCGGCCCTGGGTGAAGGCCGTCGCCCTCGGCGGCGGCATTCTCGGCGTGATCGGGCTGCTCGTAGCGGGCGGTATGTACCTCGATCTCTTCGCAAACGCGCCCGAGCTGCCACGTTCCTGAGGCACCGCCGCTCGCGAGCGGTGCGAACCCGCTACAGCAGCTGCTGGAGTACCGCGGGGGCGCTCATCCCGTTCGCGCTGGACCTGGATCTGGGCCTGATCCTGGCGCGGCTACACGTCGCGCCGCGGATGGCGTTCGCGGGCGGCGCTCAGGTAGGTGGCGAGGTGCTTCATCCTGGTGTCGTCGGCTCCGGCCACGGCCTCCAGAATCTCCGGTTGGAGCGCGATGGGGTGGCCGAGCCGGTCGAGTGCGTCCTGTGCCCGCTGGCGCCGCACACCGATGATCGGCTCGGTGTCGAGGAAGTACGGGAGACGGAGTCCGAACTCGACTGATGTGTCGACCCATTCGCTGGTGTACCGCTCGAGCGCCGTTGCGGGGGCCGTCGTCTCGATCGGTGCGCGGCCGGGTGTGAAGAGTGCCCAGGGCGACTCTTCCGACTCCGGCTCGGGGGTGGACCCCGTGATCAGGTCGGCGAGATGTCGGGCGATCACCGGCGAACCGTGGAAGCCGTCCCGGTACGTGGCGGTGGCGAAGAGCAGGCCCGGCAGCGGCGACCGGCCGATGAGCGGGAACGTGTCGAGGCTGATGGGCCGGCTGCCGTAGTGCCAACGACGTACCGACGAGGAGGCGAGGCGCTGGTCGAACTGCTCGACGGCGAACCGCATCAGGGACTGGGCAATGCCGAGCCGGGGGCCCTCCGGTGGGTCGAGCAGCACGATGTTGGTCGCCCCGATGTACTCGTGGCCCCCGGCCAAGGGAACGAGGTGGAGGCCGCAGCCTCCCGATCGGGTGGGGGTACGCACGACATGCCCGAATCCGGGGCCATCCCCGCGTCGGGTCTCCACCGCGAAGCCGGTGCCGTGCAGCATCGGCTGGACCATGCCGGCGGGCAGGTCCTCGATGAGCCGCTGGGTCGCGGAGCCCGCCGCGAGCACCACGGTGCCGGCCGGAACCGTCTCCCCTGAGGCCAGCCGTACCCCGGCCACGCCCTCGCCTGCGATCACCAGGCTCGTCACCTCGCCCGGAACGGCCTCGACCCCGTGGCGATCGGCCGCGGTCTCCAGCGCTGCGAGCACGGCCCGAGCGTTGACCGACCCTTCACGTTCCAGATACAGGGCACGCACGGGCCGCTCCTGGGGGAGCGGGGACAGGCCCTCGATGTCCTGCGGGTCCACGTCTTGGTGCGGCTCGCCAAGCGCGGCCGCGGCGGCACGGACGGCCTCGAAGTTCGTGGCCGTCGTCGGCGTGGACTGGAATGCCAGGAGAACGAAGGTGCCGGCTGTCCAGGTGTCCTGCAGGGCGGGGCCGTCCGCGCTCTCCGCCAGCCGGCCGAGCCATTCCGGCCAGGCGTCGAGCGCCTTGCGGGCGAGCGCGAACTTGGCGCGGCAGGCTGGATGCCGGTCGGTGAAGCCGGTGACTTCGGCGAAGCAGTTCAGCATGGCTCCGGCCGCCACCGTGGCGGAACCCGGCCGTGCCGGCGGACCGACCACGGCGATCCGCACGCTGGGCGAACGGACAGCCGTTTCGAAGGCGATCGACAGTCCCAGGACCCCGTTTCCCACGATCACCACGTCGTGCGACGCCCGCTCTGACACCCTCACACCACCTCGCCCGCGACACCGTCCTGCCTTCGATGCCCATGCGTACCCCGTCCGGGGTGACGGTCCTGCCCGGCAAACAGGTGACAGGCCTGCGGACACCGCGCTTCGGCGGCACCGCAGCCTTGCCTGCCAGTTTCGATACCGTTTGTGCAATGTTGTCGGTATATGCGGGTCAGTTGGGTGCAGCCCCCTGCCTCGGCCGCAGTCCGGATCGGACCTACTACGCGGCGAGCATGATGAAGGTGGCGGTGCTCGCCGCCCTGCACCGCAACGGTCACAACCTCGACGTACAGGTCCCGCTGCGCAATGCGTTCGTCTCGGCCGTTCCGGGGCCACGTTTCGCCATCACACCGGACTGGGAAGTCGATCCCGAAACGTGGGGACGGTTGGGGAAGCGCGCGTCATTGCGCTGGCTCGCGCGGCGGATGATTGCCCACTCATCGGATCTGGCCGCGAATACCCTGCTGGAGCAGGTGGGCATCGATGCCGTCAACGAGATCTGGAGTCTGGCCGGAGCCCAGCACAGCATCACTCGGCGTGGAATCCAGGATGCCGCTGCTCGTGCTGCGGGCGTCACCAATCTGGTGACCGCCGCTGATCTCGCTCGGCTGCTGTGCTGGCTGCCGAGTGAGCTCCTGGACCTGCTGGCCGCGAACGTACACCGCGTCGACCTGGCCGCCGGGCTGCCGGCGGGGACGCGGGTCGCTTTCAAGAACGGGTGGGTCCAGGGCCTTCGGCACAGTGCCGGGATCGTCTTCCCCCACGACGCCCCTCCGTATGTCCTCGCCATCTGCTACTCCGGTTCGCTCGCCCGGGGGCGCGCGGTCGGCGATCCGGCTGCGCGCCTGCTCGCCCGGATCTCCGCCGACATCTGGTCACGCCGCCATTCACTGGCCCGGCATTCGCTGGCACCCGACGGGCATTCCTAGCCGCGTCGGCTCGGGCGCACAGCCTGGGGTGGGCTGGTGCGGAAGCCGGGCGCAAGGAGCCGGATCCGGGGGTACCGGATCCGGCTCCGCACTCTGTGGAACAACCCGTCAGCAGGCGGACCGATGGCGGGTCCGGTGCCTATTCGCCGGTGAACAGCAGGCGATTCGGGGAGCCGGCACCGGGGTTCCTGACCTTCTCGGTCGACGCCTTACCGGTGAGGGCCTCGGCCACCTGCGCCGGAGTGGCCTCGGGGTGCTGGGCCAAGTAGAGAGCGGCGGCGCCGGTGACAGCCGGGGCCGACATGGACGTTCCGTCCAGGGTCGCGCTCGCGGTGTCGGAATCCAGACCGGCGGAAACGATGTCGACGCCGGGAGCGAAGATGTCGACGCACTTCCCATAGTTGGAGCCGTTGGGACGCCGGTCGACCTGGTCGCTCGCGGCGACGGTGATCGCCGAGGGCTCCCGGGCCGGGGACTGGCCGCAGGCGTCCGCGCCGTCGTTGCCGGCGGAGGTGACGACAGTGACGCCCTTGTCCACCAGGGTCCTGATGGCTGCGTCTATCGCGTCGCTCGGCTTGAAACCGCTACTGATGTTCACCACGGACGGGCCCTTGGCCGTGTCCGCGATCCAGTCCAGCGCCGCAAGGAAATCGCTGAGCTGGATGCTGCCGACGTCCTCACAGTTGCCCACCCGGACCGGGACCAGCTTCACGCCCTTGGCGACACCGTAAGTCTTCCCGCCGACGGTTCCCGCGACATGCGTGCCGTGCCCATTGCAGTCGTCGGGCGATGAGTCGTCGTCGACGAAGTCGCGACCCGAGCCGGCCCTGCTCTCGAATTCAGTGTGGCTGCCCCTGATGCCCGAGTCCACGACGTACGCGGTGACACCGTCGGCTGTCGTGGCGTACTGATAGCGCTTGTTGAGGGGCAGATCGGGCTGGTCTATTCGGTCCAGGTTCCAGGGGGCGTCGAACTGCTCGGCGTCGAGCCGGCCCAGCTGGTTCTGCTCGACGAACGCCACCGCCGGGTCTGCGGCCAGCCGTTGCGCCTCCGCCTTGTCGGCGTTGATCGTGAAGCCGTTGAGCGCGGAGCCGAAGGTATGGTCCAGCTTGGTGCCGAAGCGGGAGCTGAGGGTACGGGCCGCGGTGCGGATGCCCTTGTCACTCAGTAACGATCCCTGGTCCTTCAGCACGACGATGTAGCTCCCGTCGACCGCGTCGGGGCTGCCCGCGCCGCGGATCTCGCCGGTCTGCACGGGATCCCCCGCGAACGCGGAATTGACCGTAATTCCGCCGGCGAGCAATCCCGCTGCGGCAACGGAAGCCATGAGTATTCGTGCGCGTTTCAATGAACGGTTCCTTGAATTACGGGTCGGCGGGAGACCCACCGACGGTGCGGCAGGCTGACACGAGTGACAGCCACTCTGACGGGAGAGAGTTCTAATGGCCGCGCCCGTCCCCCCGGGGCACTTCTGTGCCGTCGGCACCAGAATGCCGAGGCTCGGGCAGCCCGGCCGGGTGGGTCTATGCCGCGCGGAGGCGTCAGAGCCAGCTGCGGCGTTGCGCCTCTATGGCGAGTTGGAACCGCGTCGACACACCCGCTCGCGCCATGAGCAGTTCCATCCGCCGGAAGAACGTGCGCCTGCTGATCCCCAACTCCCGGACGATCTGGGTGTCGGCCGCCCCAGCGGCGAGCATGACCAGGATCTGCCGCTCGCACGGCCGTAGACGGTGCGGCACGCCCTTGCCCGACGGTTGCAGGGGGAGCGCTGCATCCCAGCACAACGCGAACAGCGCCGAGAGCGCCGACAGCAGCCCACACGGTCGTACGACGAGCAGGCTGTGGTTCACATCCGCTTCCGCGAGCGACATCCCGAGCAGCGCCACATCGTCGTCCACGAGGGTCAGTTTGACCGGTACCGACTCCAGTAGCCGCGCCTCTTCACCCGCTGCCCGGCAGGGATCGATGTGGTCGGCGAAGTTTCCCGGGTGCTCCAGCGAGGCCCGCGAGTACACGGTCCGGTACCGCACCCCCCGGTTCAGCAGAGCCTCTCCCTCGGCGGTTCCCCGAGTGCTCGAGCGGAAGTAGGGCGGGGTGTCCAACCAGCGGACTTCCCGCCGAGCCCCGGCCACTGCCTGGCGGATCCGCACCTCGATGGCGTCGCCACTCACCACTTCCACGACGTCCGCTGACGGGTCTCCGGTCGGTCGGCGCCGGCGGTAGCAGTCGAAGGCGCTCGAGACCGCCACTCGGGCCCGTTCGAGATCCGCGGAGCGTGAGCGGGCCAGGATTTCCAAACCGCTGCCCGGCGGGGCGGGGGAAACCGGGTCGTCATCGCCGAATCGAGCGGCCACGAGCCCCGTTTCGGCCAGTACCCGACAGGCGGTTTCGAGCCGCTCGCCGCCGAAGCCGACGCGGTCCGCCAAGCTGTCCAGCGGGGCCGGATCCGCGTTGAGCAGTGCAAGGTACAGCGCTGTCGCGTCAGGCCCGAGACCGAGAGCACGGAGATGCTCGCCGAGCCCGCTGCGGCCGGCTCCCCGGCCGTACGTCGATGCGGCTCCTGCTTCTTGGCACAGCACGTTGGCGTTCCCTTCTCCCAGGCGTCGAGGAATACCTCCCAGTTGGGAACACGGCCGCAGGGGCGGAGGCGGATCACTCGGCCCACCGGCACGAGCAACACGTGGTGCCTGGCATCTTGGTGCCGACGGCACAGCCGTGCCCCCGCTCAGCGAGCGCGGCCGCTAGAACTGCGGCCTTGAGGGCGGCTGCCCCTGTGCAGGCCGTTCCCCCCACTGTCGGCGGCGCTCGTTCTGCCGACCTGTACCTCAAGGAACACGTGATGAGCCAACACCGGGAATCCGGACTGATTCCCCAACTCACAAAGAACCGGCGGTTACTCGCGGTCGTGGTCGCGCTCTGCGTACTGCTGGCCGGCTTCGTGGCGCTGCGCGGGCCCGGGGCCGTGGCCGACGAGCCGGACCCTGAGTTGAACCTGACCAGCGCCTCGGCGCAGGACTACCGCCGCTTGATCAACGACATCCGCCGACGCGTCTCGGTGGGTCCGGTCTACGACAACATCGCCCGGACCGACCCGTCCAGGAACAACCGTTACTCGCCCATCATCCTGCGCAACGGAGACCGCGAGGTCCGTTTGATCATGCGGGAGAGCGATCTGTACCTGATGGGCTGGTGGGACTCGGGCCGCAACACCTACTTCCGGTTCAGGGCGGACGACGGGGCGGACTTCCGCTACACCGCGGACGACAACACCCGTCTCCAGGACGTGGACTACTTCCCGACCTACCGGTCACTGGAAAGCCGGTCCCCCACGAGCCGGGTGCAGATGCGCCACGGCCTGGACCCGATGCGCAATGCGGTCGAGGTACTCGCCACCGCCGATCCGGGCAGCAACAACGCGGCCGAGGCGTTCCTGCAGATGGCGCAGGCCCTCTCGGAGGCGGCACGGTTCCGGCCGACCGAGGACACCGTCGCGGACAACTGGGGCAACCCCGCGCGGCTCGCCCCCGAGCTGGTGGATGCTCAGACGAAATGGGGCACCATCTCCTCGCTGTTGCTCTCCCGGCTGGGCACGGCGGAGCACTCCTCGCACACCTACGGCGGAGTCGTCCTGAACACGCTGCAGGCCTTCACCCGGCTGATCGCGGTGGCCCTCATCAGCACCCGGCACAACCAGTGCGGGCCCGGCTCCGGGCATTCCAAGCGGTCCGAGAGCGCGGAGTTCTGCGGCGTGGACGGCAGGGCGAGGCTCGCCGCGCTGCCGAATCCCCACAACGACACGGACCACGACGGCCACCCCACGCACGACAAGGACGAGGTGTACTTCTTCAGCGGCGACCAGAACGTACTGATCGACGTCGCACCGGGGAGCACCGACGACAAGATCGTGAACGGCCCGAAGCCGACCGCCGAGAACTGGCCTGGGCTCAAGGACAACGTCGCGCCCTGGGTCGACGCGGTCCTGCCGCACCCGACCAACAAGAAGCGGGCCTACTTCTTCAGCGGTGACCAGTACCTCCAGATCGAGTTCACTCCGGGGAGCACGGACGACAAGATCATCAATGGGCCTTCCCCGATCGAGGAGCACTGGCCCTCGCTGAAGGAGGCGGGCTTTGCCCGCTCCGGCGTGGACGCGATCCTGCCGAACCCCGCCAACAGGGACGAGGCCTACTTCTTCTCCGGCGGCCAGTACGCGCTGATCGACATCGCGCCGGGGGGCAACGGCGACACCATCGTGAACGGCCCGAAGCCGATCGTTGAGAACTGGCCGTCCCTGAAGGAGGCGAGCGACAAGGCCGCGGACTCCGGCAGCCGGGCGGACTTCACGAGCGGGATCACCGGCGCCGTGCTGAACCCGGGCGACGGCAAGCAGGCCTACTTCTTCTCCCAGGACCAGTATGTGAGGGTCACGGTGTCACCGGGTTCTCGGGACGACAGCATCGTCAACGGCCCCTCCCCGGTCACGGACCACTGGCCCTCGCTGAAGGAGGCCGGCTTCTTCTGATCCGGTGAGCCGTCCACCCACCCGGACGTGCCGCCCCGCGCCCCCTGCCTGGCCTTCGCGCCTGGCAGGGGGTCGTTCGCCCAACTGCCGCCTCACCTTCCCCCAGCTAACGCGGTGCGGGTGCCCCCGGCGTCAGCCGGGGGAGTGCCCCCAGCCGCGCGGCGTGAGGCGCCGGCGCTGCGGCAGGACCACGTACTTCGGATCCTGGGCGGAGACGAGGCCCGCTTCGAAGACGGCGAAGCGGGTGGACAGGCCCGCGGCGAGGTACGCCGCTCCGCCCAGCATCCGTGCCGGCCCGCCGCGCCGCCCGAGGAGCGAGAGTCCGGCTCCGACCGAGGCCAGGACCTTGCTCAGCGTCAGCAGACGGCCGGGCCGGTCACGGACGTACGGTTCGCCGACCAGCCCGAGCCGCTGCTCCATGCGGCGCATCGCGGCGAGTTCCATGGCCGCGCCGAGCAGGCCCATCCGGGTCGACTGCCGCGGGTCCGCGCCGGGGGCACACACCATCGCCGCGCCCGCGGCGCTGGTCAGCGCGCTGCCCGCGAAGAGATACGGCAGTTCGGGGTACGCCTCGTGCCATGCCGGCACCGCGGTGTCGGAGAGCAGCACCGCCGTGTAGGTGGACATCGCCGGGCCGAGCAGACCGGAGCCGAGTCCGGCGAGCCGCCCCAGCGCCGGCAGCCGTCCGGTCGCCTGCGCGGCGGCCGAGACGGCCGTCAGCGCGGAGAACGGCGCGAGAATCCACGAGCCCACCGACAGCGGCGAGGTCGGTTTGAAGACGCGCAGCATGTTGAGGAAGCGCTCCGGACGGCCCAGGTCATGGACCAGGGCACCAACGCCGGTCAGCGACCCCGCGGCGGCCACCCACCTGCCCGCCCTGGCCAGCTCCCGGTGTCCGGTCAGCTCCGCCACAGCCGCCATGGTCGCCGAGGCACCCGCCGTGCCGCCAAGGAACAAGTACCCGGGCACGTTCGGCACTTTCCAGGTGGGCCGCTTGAGGATCGGCCGGCCGTAGTACGACCGGAATGCAGCGCGCTCACCCGCGGGCCGCTCCCGCTTCCCTTCGCGCTCGCCGCTGACCGTCACCATCTCCTCCTCCTCGCCGTCGCCGGTCCCGGCCGCCCCAGAAAGGACAGCGCAACACTCGCGGCCACACCGAGCGCGGCTGCGGCTGCGTGCCGCCACATCGACGGCACGTCACGGGTGGTGACCACCGGGTCCGGCGGCAGCCCGTACACCTCGGGCTCGTCCAGCAGCAGGAAGAACGCGCCGTCTCCGCCGACACCGTCCTGCGGATCCCGGCCGTAGAGCCGCGCCTCTCCCACCCCTCGCTCGTGAAGCTCCGTCACCCGACGGTCGGCCCGCACCCGGAGCTCATCCAGCGGGCCGAACTGGATCGAGTCGGTCGGACAGGCCTGGGAGCAGGCCGGTTCCCGGCCCGCTCCCAGGCGGTCGTAGCACAGAGTGCACTTGAAGGCCCGGCCGTCGCCCGGCCGGATGTCGATCACGCCGTACGGGCAGGCCGGCACGCAGTATCCGCAGCCGTTGCAGATGTCCTGCTGCACCACCACGGTCCCGAACTCGGTGCGGAACAACGAGCCGGTCGGGCACACGTCCAGGCAGGCGGCATGAGTGCAGTGCTTGCACACGTCACTGGACATCAGCCAGCGCACACCGGGCTCCCCGGCGCCCGTGCCCTGCCCCGGCGGACTGGCGCCCGGCATTCCCAGATCCACCGTCGGCCGGTCCGGCGCGACCTTCTGTTCGACGAACGCCACGTGCCGCCAGTTGTTGGCGCTCAAGGCGCCCGTGTTGTCGAACGACTGCCCCAGTAGGTCCAGTTCCTCGGTCTCGGCCGGGACGTGGTTCCACTCCTTGCAGGCCACCTGGCACGCCTTGCACCCGATGCAGAGCGAGGTGTCCGTGAAGAAGCCCATCCGGGGTGGGTGGGAGTCCGGGTAGCCGGCGTCCGCGCTGGGATCGGCCAGCGGGCCGTACAACCTGTTGCGGTCGGCCGTCATGCCCCTGCCTCCCCTGCACTCGGCGGCCTGTCGTCAGGGAGTCCGGCGCGCCGCCGGTACTCCGCCACGTGAGCCGGCAGCGCCGGGCCGCGGGGACGCCTCCCCGGACGGATGTCACAGGTCGCCGCCTTCGACTCCTGGATCCGCACGTTCGGATCGAGCACCACGGACAGCAGCTCGTTCGCCGCGTCCCCCGTGGAGAGCCCGTTCGGACCCCAGTGGTAAGGCAGGCCCACCTGGTGGATGGTGCGGCCCCGCACCCGCAGCGGCTCCATCCGGTCGGTCACCAGCACCTTGGCCTCGACCGCCGCCCGTGCCGTGGTGATGGTCGCCCAGCCCAGGTGCTGCAGGCCGCGCTCCGCGGCCAGTTCGGGGGAGACCTCGCAGAAGAACTCCGGCTGCAGCTCGGACAGATAGGGGACGCTACGGCTCATGCCGCCGGCCGTGTGGTGCTCGGTGAGCCGGTAGGTGGTGAACACATACGGATACACCTCGCTGCCGACTGGGTGGTACCGGTTGCCGGGGCGGTCGTACGCCTGGAGCGCGGGGTTCACCTGCTGCCCGTACAGCGGGTTGACCACCGGCGACTCCTGCGGCTCGTAGTGCGCGGGCAGCGGACCGTCGGCCAGACCCGCCGGGGCGAACAGCCAGGCGCGGCCGTCGCTCTGCATGATGAACGGGTCGGTGCCCGACAGCGCGTCCTGCGCGCGAGCGCCCGGCGGCGGCTCGTAGCCGGGCGGTTTGTGCGCCTCGAAGTCCGGCACGTCCTCCCCGGTCCACCGGCCCTGCTCGGCGTCCCACCACACATACCGCTTGCGCTCGCTCCACGGCCTTCCCTCAGGGTCGGCCGACGCCCGGTTGTAGAGGATGCGGCGGTTCGCCGGCCACGCCCAGCCCCAGTCGGGGGCGACCCAGCTCTGCTCGTCACGCGGCCGGCGGTCGGCAGCGTGGTTGTGGCCGTCGGCGCGGACCCCGCAGTAGATCCAGACGCCGCAGGCGGTGGAGCCGTCGTCCCGCAGCTGGGTGGACGCCGACAACGGCCCGTCCGGCCCGTACCCGTTGATCTCGGCCAGTACGGCCTCGGCGCTCGGCTCGGCCAGCGGGCCTTCGGTCGCGTAGTCCCAGGTGAGGTCCAGCAGGGGGCGGTCGCGCGGGTCGGTCGAGGAGGCGAGCTTGTCCCGGATGATCCGGCCGAGGTGGTAGAAGAACCACAGGTCGCTGCGGGCGTCCTCCGGCGGGGCGACCGCCGCGTGATGCCACTGCAACAGCCGCTGAGTGTTGGTGAAGCTGCCGTCCTTCTCCGTGTGCGCCGCGGCGGGAAGGAAGAACACCTCCGTCGGGATCTCCTCGGTGCGCAGCTCCCCGGTCTCGATCTCCGGCCCGTCCTTCCAGAAGGTCGCGCTCTCGATGAGCCGCAGATCCCGTACCACCAGCCAGTCGAGATGCGCCAGGCCCAGCCGCTGGAGCTTGGCGTTGGCCGAGCCGACCGCCGGGTTCTCCCCGACCAGGAAGTAGCCCTTGCACTCGCCGGAGATCTGGTTCAGCACCGTCTGGTAGGTGCCGTGGTCGCCGGTGATCCGGGGCAGCCAGTCGAAGCGGTAGTCGTTCTCCGCGGTCGCGGCCTCGCCCCACCACGCCTTGAGCAGACTCACCACGTACGCGCGCATGTTGCCCCAGAAGCCGGTCGTGCCCGCGTCGGCGGCCACGAACGCGTCCAGATCCTCGTGCTGGTGGGCGTGCGGCATGGGGATGTAGCCCGGCAGCAGGTCGAACAGCGTCGGCACGTCCGTCGAACCCTGGATGCTGGCGTGCCCGCGCAGCGCGAGGATGCCGCCCCCCGGCCGCCCGATGTTGCCCAGCAGCGACTGGAGGATGGAGGCGGTGCGGATGTACTGCACGCCCACGGTGTGCTGGGTCCAGCCGACCGAGTAGCACAGCGCCGTGGTGCGGTCGGGACCTGAGTTGGCGGTGATCGCCTCGGCCGCCTGGGCGAACAGCTCGCGCGGAATGCCGCAGACCTCCTCGACCAACTCCGGCGTGTAGCGGGAGAAATGCCGTCTGAGCACCTGATACACGCACCGCGGATGGCGCAGCGTCGGATCCATGGCGGGCTTCGCGCCGATACCCGGGCCGCCCGCGCCGTAGGCTTCCGCGCGGGCGGTCTCACGCAACTCCCTGCCTCCGTGCTGTCGGGCCGTCGCATCCGCGCCGCCCGGCGCCGGCCACCGGTCACGCTCCCCGGCGGCCGCCGCGGCCTGAGCGCCCTCGTACATCCACGTGGCGGTCTCGTAACGGCCGCCCTCGGGGTCGAAGCCGGAGAACAGCCCGTCCAGGTCCTCGGTGTCGGCGAACTCCTCCCGCAGGATGGCCGGCGCGTTGGTGTACGCCACCACGTACTCACGGAAGTCCTTCCCCGTGCTGAGCACATGGTTGACCAGCGCGCCGAGGAAGGCGATGTCGGTCCCGGCCCGCAGCGGCACATGCAGGTCCGCCAGCGCGCTGGTGCGGGTGAACCGGGGATCGACGTGGATGATGACCGCTCCCCGCTCCTTGGCCTCCATCACCCACTGGAACCCGACCGGATGGCACTCGGCCATGTTGGATCCCTGAATGACGATGCAGTCCGCGTTGGCCAGGTCCTGCTGGAAGGTGGTGGCGCCGCCACGGCCGAACGAGGTTCCCAGACCGGGAACCGTGGCGGAGTGTCAAATCCGCGCCTGGTTCTCGATCTGGATCGCGCCCAGGGCCGTGTAGAGCTTCTTCATCAGGTAGTTCTCTTCGTTGTCCAGCGTCGCTCCGCCGAGAGAGGCGATGCCGAGCGTGCGCCGGACGGGGATGCCTCGATGCGTTGCCTGCCAGGTCCGCCGGCGGGTCTCGATCACCCGGTCCGCGATCATGTCCATGGCCCGGTCGAGCGGGATCCGCTCCCAGTCGGCGCCGTGCGGGCGCCGGTACAGCACGGTGTCGATCCGGCTCGGGTCGGTCACCAGCTGCTTGCTCGCCGAACCCTTCGGACACAGCCGGCCGCGCGAGACGGGCGAGTCCGGGTCGCCCTCGATCTGGGTGACCTGCTCGTCCTGGACGTAGACCGTCTGGCCGCAGCCCACGGCGCAGTACGGGCACACCGACCGTACGACCCTGTCGGCCTGCTCCGTACGGGCGCGCAGCCGCTCGGTGCCGCGCGAGCGCGCCGCAGTTCCCCTGCCCAGCACATCGTCGCCGGTGAGCTGCCGGTACACCGGCCAGCCGTCGAGCCACTGCCGCAGGCCCATGGCGATCTCCCGCCTCGCGACCTCCTGCTGTCCCGGCCACCGTAAGTCGCAGCACGTACCCGGGCATGTCGGGGAAGATGGACTCCCTCCTCCGAACGGGTCCTCGGGCGTGCCTCGCCCCGGGGCGACCTGCCACCGGGAGGTCAGGGCGATCGGGGGATACGGCGGGTGCTGTCCGGCAGCCGCTCGGTGACACCCCGGCGGTCCAGCAGCTCCAGCAGCGGCACGGCGACCCGGCGGGTGGTGCCCAGAGCCTGCCGCGCCTGGCTGAGGGTGAACGGCTGGGGCAGTCCGGCCAGCAGCTGCCCGGCCCACCTATCGGAACCGGTCAGCAGGAAGACACCGTCGGCCACCTTCAGTAGGCGGCCAGCGCGCACCGCCGCCGCCAGCTCCCTCGGCCCCAGCCGCAGGGCCGCCATCCGGGCAGCGTCCGGCGCGGCGAAGGGAGCATCGCGCAGCTCGGCGGTCAGCTCGGCCACGGCCGCTTCCACGGGGCCGGGAAGGGCCGTCCGCCGACCGGGCGCGCACACCCGCCCGTCCACCACCTGGAGCGAGGCGGCCGCAGCCAGCCGTTCCACCACACCCGTGGCGGGCAGCCGCAGCCGCTGCCGCACCGCGTCGACGGGCACCCCCGGCTCCAGCGGCTGCTCGTCGCACCACTGCTCGACCAACTCCCTTAAATCATCGAGGAGTTCGTGCCACACCGCCGGGTGCACCAGGTATCCGTCGCCCACCGGCTCACCGACGACCGGCAGCCCCATGGTGCGCAGCTCGCTCGCAGTCGCGAAGCGCCGACGGCGCAGCACCGCCTCGGCCACCATGTGCGGCGCCGCGCCGGTCAGGGCGGCCAGCTCCGCGCCGTGCCGGCGTGCCGCGCCGCGCCGGCGCAGCTGGGGTGGCCGTACGTCGAGTACGTCGACTCCGGCGGCCATCCGGCGCCGTCCCGGATCACGCAGCAACGCGCGGTCGCCCACGCGCAGCGGCAGCGGCCGGGCCAGTCGCAGCCGGGCGCTGCCCGGCCCCAGCGGCCGTACGCGGGTCGCGACGGCCGCGGATCCCACGTGCAGCACGAGTTCGCGGGGGAGACCACCGGTGTCGGCACCGTGCAGTGCCACGTCGACCTCGTCCGTGGTCAGCCACGCGCCCGGGGTCAGCAGCGCGTCGCCGCGGACGACCGCCTCGCGCTCGACACCGCGCAGGTTCACCGCCACCCGGGCCACTGCGCACACCGCGGAGGCGTCCCGGCCCAGCGACTGCAGGCCGCGTACCCGCAACCCCGCCCCCGTGGACGCCAAGCGCAGTTCGTCGCCCGCTCGCAAGGTGCCCCCCGCGAGCGTTCCGGTGACCACCGTGCCCGCGCCGGCGATGGTGAACGAGCGGTCTACCCACAGCCGGACGTCGGCGCCCGGATCGCCGGGCGGTAGGGCGTCGACCAGTCGGACCAGCGCCGCGCGCAGCCGGTCCAGGCCCTCGCCGGTCCGCCCACTCACCGCCACCGAACCGACCGACCGCAGACCGGTGTCGGTCATCCGGTCCCGTGCCTGCTGCATGGCCGGCCCGGGGTCGGCGAGGTCGCAGCGGGTGACGGCGAGCAGCCCGTGCCGCACGCCCAAGGCGTCGAGCGCCTGCAGATGCTCGGTCGACTGCGGCATCCAGCCCTCGTCCGCCGCCACCACGAACAGCACGGCCGGGACCGGACCCACACCGGCGAGCATGTTGGGCACGAACCGCTCGTGGCCGGGGACGTCGACGAATGCCACCTCCTCCCCGCCGGGCAGAGTCGTCCAGCCGAAACCCAGGTCGATCGTCAGGCCGCGTTTGCGCTCCTGCTCCCAGCGGTCCGGCTGCATGCCGGTCAGCAGCCGCACCAGTGTCGATTTGCCGTGGTCCACGTGGCCGGCGGTCGCGATCACCTGCACGGCCGCTCACGCCCCGGACCCCCGGCACCGCTCCCGCGGTCGTCCCCGCTGCCGCCGTCCGTCCTGCCACCACTCCCGTCGTCCCCCCCGTCGTCGCACTCGGCCCCACCTCCTGACGCCACGTCGGTGGCGACGCCGCCCGCGTCGCCGGCGCTGCCGATCTGCGCGCCGCCGCCGCTGCGGAACCGGAGGGCGGCTCGTACGGCCGAAAACACCCACTCGTCCTCGGTTACCTGGACCGTCCGCAGATCCAGCAGGCAGCGGCCGCGTTCCACGCGACCGACCACCGGGATGCGTCCCGTGCGCAGCAGCGCGCCGTACTCCGGCGGCAGGCCGACGGCCGCGCTGGACAGCGTCACCCCGGGCGCCCCGCCACCGCCCACGGCCGCCGCCGTGGGCACCACCTCCGCCCGGACGCCCTCGGCGCGCAGCCGCTCGACCAGCGCGGCGGCGCGTGCGCGCAACACCGCCACGTCGGCGGTCAGCGCGGTGCGGACCGGCGGCTCCGGACCGCGCAGCGTCGCCTCCAACGCGGCGAGGGTCAGCTTGTCCACCCGCAGTGCCCGCGCGGCGGGATGCCGCCGCAGCCGCTGAACCAGCCCGGCCTCCCCGAGCAGCAGCCCCGCCTGCGGACCGCCGAGCAGCTTGTCGCCGCTGGCGGTCACCAGCGCGGCCCCGGCGCGGAGCGCTGTGGCGGCGTCCGGTTCACCGGGCAGCAGCGGATGCGGGGCGAGTAGCCCGGAACCGATGTCCACCACCACCGGCGGTCCGAGCGCTGCCAGCTCCGCCACCTCCACGGCCGCGGTGAATCCTTCGGTCCGGAAGTTGGACGGGTGGACCTTGAGCAGGAAGCCGGTGTCCGGGCCGATGGCCTCCGCATAGTCCTTGAGGCTGGTGCGGTTCGTCGTGCCGACCTCGCGCAACCGCGCACCCGTGGAGGCCAGCAGCTCCGGGATACGGAACCCGTCGCCGATCTCGACCAGCTCACCCCGGCTGATCACGATCTCCCGTCCCCGGGCCATCACCAGGGCACAGAGCAGCAGCGCCGCCGCGTTGTTGTTCACCACATGCACCGCCCCGGCGTCGGGCACCGCCTCGGCCAGGGCGGCGAGAGCGCCGCGCCCGCGGCGGGCCCGGCTCCCTTCCGCGAGGTCGAACTCGACGTCCGTGCAGCCCGCCGCGGCCAGTACGGCATCCCGGGCGGCCGCCGACAGCGGTGCGCGCCCGAGGTTGGTGTGCACGAGCACGCCGGTGGCATTGATCAACGGCCGCAGGACCGTGGCCCGTTCCGGAAGATGCCCGACCGCCGCGTCGACCACGTCCTCCGGCGCGATCTCACCCGTCCGCGCGCGGCGCTGGGCCTCCGCGACGGCCGCCTTCACGAGAGGACGGCCCAACGTCCGTACCGCCGAGGCCAGACGCGGCTCGGCGAGCACGGAATGAGTGCCGGGAACTCGCTGCCGCGGATCGCTCATGGCACCTCTTCTTCTGCGCCGTGGCGGAGGCGGACGGGAATCGAACCCGCCAACGACAGTTCCTGCCGTTCAACGGTTTTGAAGACCGCGCCGGTCACCAGGCCGGATACGCCTCCCTCGCACCACGCCGCCCCTCTCCGCAAAGGCGGCATGCGTAGCTGTGCGTATCAGTCACCTTACGGAATGATGGTCCACATGACGGCCGTGACGTCCCGTGAATCGATCCGCCTCACCCAGTACGCGCACGGCGGCGGCTGCGCCTGCAAGATCCCGCCCGGTGAACTGGAGGAGGTCCTGCGGGGCCTGGGGACCGCCGTACCGGTCCGCCACCCCGCAGGTGAACTGCTCGTCGGCCTGGACGCCGGCGACGACGCCACCGTCGTACGGCTGCCGAGCGGCATCGGGGTGCTGGCCACCACCGACTTCTTCACGCCCGTGGTCGACGATCCCTACGACTGGGGCCGGATCGCCGCGGCGAACGCCTTGTCGGACGTGTACGCCACCGGCGGACGCCCGCTGCTCGCCGTGAACCTGCTGGCCTGGCCGCGCGGAGTGCTCCCCTTCGACCTGGCCCGCGAGGTGCTGCGCGGCGGCTTGGCGGTGGCCGCGGACGCCGGCTGCCACGTCGCCGGCGGGCACAGCGTCGACGACCCCGAGCCCAAGTACGGCCTGGCCGTCACCGGTTTGGTCGATCCGGACCGCCTGCTGCGCAACGACGCGGGAACGCCCGGCGCACCGCTGTCGCTGACCAAGCCGCTCGGCATCGGCGTGCTCAACAGCAGGCACAATGCCACCGGCGCGGCCTTCCCCCAGGCGGTCGAGGCGATGACCCGGCTCAACCGGGAGGCGGCCGAAGCGGCGCTCGCCGCCGGGATCACCTGCGCGACCGACGTCACCGGATTCGGACTGCTCGGACACGCCTACAAGCTCGCGCGGGCGAGCGGAGTCACCGCGCTCATCGACTCCACCGCGGTGCCGTACCTCGACGGCGCCCGTCAGGCGCTGCGCGAGGGATACGTCAGCGGAGGCACCCGGCGGAATCTGCAATGGGTACGCCCGCACAGCGATCTGTCGGCGGTGGACGAGAACGAGGCGCTGCTGCTGGCCGACGCGCAGACCTCCGGCGGGCTGCTGGTGGCCGGCGAGATCCCCGGCGCGCCGGTGGTGGGCGAACTGCTGCCCCGCGGCGATCACGCCCTGGTGGTCCGCTGATCCCTCGTGCAGAAGCTGCCCCGGAGACTTGGGTGATGCCGCACTGAACGACAACACCATGTTCTGACCAAGGTTGACCTTGAGAGCGGAGAGGTCAGGAGGCGCGCGGAGCGAACCCCGTCGTCGTGAAGGACGCCGTGTCCCGGGACGTCGTGCCGTCGGTGATCCACCAGTGCGTTGGGTGCTCACCGTACAGACCGAACAGCGTGCCGGACGCCCAGTGCAGGATCAACTCGTCCTTGCCGTCACCGTCGAAGTCGGCGGCCCCCGCGGGCCGGGCGTGCCGCCATTTCGCGGGGGTCTTCCTGCCGTCCGCCCTCGCAGGCCCTTCACGCAGGACTGGGGTGCGCTCGTCGCCGTCGATGAGCGTGGCACCTTCGTACGTGGCGACCAGGATGCCGTCGCGGCCGTCGCCGTCCGGGTCGGCGGCCACGAACCCGCCGGGCCCGTAGTCGGTGCCCGCGCCCTTGGGCACCTCGGGCAGCCGGTACGTGACCGGTGCGCCGCCACTGCCGGGGTACACGGCGAGCGATCCGTCGACGTCGGGCGCCTCCGTCTCGTAGCCGGGCTCGTCGTTGCGGCCGCCATCGTCCCCGACGGCCACATCGCGCAGCCCGTCGCCGTCGAAGTCGCCGAACGCGTGGGCGTTCCCGAGGCGCAGCCGCCTGCCGTTCGCCGACAGGCCGGTGCCGCGGCGGGCCGGGTAGAGGGTGTTGCCGGACTGCTCACCGTCGCTCATGCCGTGGAGCAGCAGGGAGGTCGCGCGCGGCTTGCCGGACGGGTCGATGGCGTCCACGACGAGTTGGCCCTCCGACAACGGCAGGCCGGTATCGGTGCGCGCCGGTGCACCGGACCGCGTGAAAGGTCCGTACAACAGCACCAGGGACGAGTGGTTCTGCGCGGGTGCCGCGAGGTCGTGGTGCCCGTCCCCGTCGAAGTCGCCGCGCACAACGGACTCCAGGCCCAGCTTCGACGCGCTCTGCGGCAGCCGCACCGGTGTAGCCCCGGCCCCCGCCGTGGGCCCGCCAGGTCCGCCCCAGGTCACGTACGGAACGGTGCGCGCCGCGGAGATCTGCCCGTCCTCCACGCGCTCGCCCGCGACGGTCGTGACGAAGTCCGGGAAGCCGTCGCCGTCCAGATCGGCGGTGACCACCCCGTCCGTCGCGACGCTTTCGCGCCCGGCCGAACCCTCCGCCGGATCGGGCAGGCCCAGGTCGCGGCGCCCGTAGACCGTGCGCGTCGAGGGGTCGAGCCCCTTGGCCGAGCCGTAGACCACACCAACCCGCTCGTCGCCGTGGGGGTTGTCCGGCTCGCCGCTGACGAAGACCGGCACCACGAGGTCGCGGTGCCCGTCGCCGTTGATGTCGTCGGGGTCCTTCGACCCCTTCCCAGGGGTTGGCGCCCGGGACTCGGCGGGCGCGCCGGGCACCCCGACGGCCGAACCTCCGCCACCTGAGGGGGACGGCTCGTGGCCCGTTCCGCCGCTGCCGCATCCGGTGAGCGGGGCGAGCACAACGCAGACGGCGCACACAGCGAGGGCCGACGGGCCGGTGCGAGACTTCATGCGCCTCACCCTCACATCCAGCGCCGTGCCGACTCCAGCGGGGTGGGACGACTGTTGCCCAATTGTCGATCAGCGGGACGGCCCGTCCGATCGGCGGGACGCCCTAAAAGGCCGGTGGGCCTTGTTCGATGCGGCGTAGCACCGGCGCGAGCTGGTCGAGCTCATCGCTGGTCTGGAGCTGTCGTTCGTCCCACCAGGTGGCGCCGGCGTCGATCAGTGGCCCGATCAGGTCGCGTGCCTTGGCGGTGTCGGCGGGACTGACACCGCCGAGGACGATCTCAAAGGGGCTGTCGTCCCGGTCGTCGCGGTGCTGGTGGACGTAGCTGACCAGGTCGCGGACCTGGTCGACGGGCGGAACGTGCCCATGCCTGGCTGAGGTGAACATCGGGACTGCGCCGTCCCAGCGGGCGGCTCGACGCATCGGTGGGCGGTTCGGCCAGAATCCGGCGACCCAGACCGGCGGACGGGGGCGTTGCACCGTGGCGGGCAGCAAGGTCACGTCCCTGACCTGGTAGTGCCGCCCGTCATGGTTCAACGGCTCGCCCGACCAGAAGCGCTGCAGCAGGTCCAAGCCCTCGTCCAGGCGCTCGGCGAGCACGACCGGGTCGGTCGTCTCGCCGAAGCTGCCGTACTCGTCCTCGATCGGCCCGCCCAGGCCCGCACCGAAGATCACCCGCCCGCCACTGAGAGCGTCCAGGGTAGCCACCTGGCGGGCGAGCTGCTGCGGGCGCCGCCGGGCGACCGGGGTGACCAGCGTGCCCAGCTGATCCGGGAGGTCGCCAAGGCCGCCGCGGTCAGCAGCATCCAAGGATCCCCGTACGGCCGGCGGTGGCGTCTGTGCACGACGTGATCCCAGACGAACAGCCCGTCCCAGCCCGCCTGCTCCGCTGCTGCGGCCGTTGTCGCCACCGTCCTGGGATCGGCGAAGTCTCCGAAATTCGGAATGTTGATGGAACAGCGCATCCGGGCATAGTGCCCCGCCGCGACAGGCGCGGCAATCGGATATGGGCCCCTGGTAAGCCTGGTCAGGGTCGCATTCCGGGATTCCGGTCACGATTCCGCCGTGCCGGTGCCGCGCGACGCTCGGCGTCGGCCGTACACGATCAGTGCGATCAGTGCGGCGAGCACCGGCCCGACCGTGACCGCGACCTCCGGCCAGGAGCCGGCTGCGTCCTGTCCCGCACCGGCGGGGAGCAGCGGCACCGCGGCCGTTGTCCGGCCGGAGGCGGGCAGGTCGACGGTGAAGACATCGAGACCGCGGATGAGGTCAGCGGTGTAGACGATATTGGTCTTGTGGCCGGTGGCGACGCCGTTCGCGGTGCGCTCGGGCACCCAGTAGGCGTCCCAGACCTCGGACAGACCGCTGGCGAAGTAGCCGTATTCGGTGAGGTTCTCGGGGTCTCGTACGTCGATCAGCCGCAGACCGCCCTGGTAGTAGCCCTGCGCGACGATGCCGCTGGGGTGGTGGTCGAACCAGTGCGCGGAGCAGAAGGCTTCATGTGGCAGCGCGACGCCCTCGCCCGCATCGACGGGGTTGATCCGGTCGAGCGGGCGGATGGCGTCCGGGGTGCCGTCGAGTTTCTGGACGTGCCAGGTCTGGAAGGAGCCGGCTGTCGCGCAGTCGGTGTTCTCGTAGTCCTCTTCGGTGACCAGGAGGACGTTGCCGTTGCCGACCGCAGGTGCCGCGCCGGGGGTGAACTGTGCGGCGTTGGGCCGGTCGGAGTTGTGGTGGATGAAGTCGTTCCAGCCGGGTGCGGTTCCCTCGGGGCCTGTGGTGGTGACGAGCTTGGGGTTGACCGGGTCGCGTACGTCGAAGATCGCCGTGCCTCCGGCGGCGGTGTGGATGCCGTATCCGGCGTTGTCGAAGTTCCACTTGTGGCCGGCCCAGCCCAGCACCGGTGAGGAGAAGGTCTTCAGTTCCTTCGGCGCGTCGAGATCCCGCAGATCGACGATCGACACCTTGCCGTCACCGCCGGCGGTGTAGGCGTACTGGCAGGCGGTGTCACGCACGCAGGCCACGGTGTGCGTCGAGGAACTGGTCTTCGTCCGGGAACGGATGGAGGGTTTGGCGGGGTCGGTGACGTCCACGACCATGAGCTCGTCGAACCCGACCGGTCGTACATGGGCGATGTCGTCGCTGGACGCCTGGGTCAGGTCGATGCCGACCAATACGAAGCGGCGGGTGACGCCGTCCTCTTCCTTCTCGCCGCAGTTGACGGCCTCGTTCTCGAAAACCAGGTTGTCCAGGACGCCGGTGAGTTTCGGCGCCAGCGGCTTGGAGACGTCGAACACGCTCACCGAATCGAGGCTGGAGACATAGAAATACGGCGCGGTCTTCGCGAAACAGCCGGAGATCGCGGCGGTGTCGGGGAGGTTGGTCACGAGGTGGACGTTGGGCGTGGACACCAGCGGCACCGAGACCCCGGCGGTGTATTGCTTGCGCTTGTCCTTCCACCGCGCATCGTCGTCGCCGTCATGGGCCACAGCCGGACCAGCGGCCCATAGCGCAGCGGCAACGGCCAGCAGCCCCGCGACCAGGGCGTGAACGGGTCTCCCACACAAGCGCGGACCGGGCATGTGAGCCTCCTGCGGCAACGTCGGCGGCACCCGGCCGGGGATCTGCCCGCCGGCACCAGAACCGAACGTATGGACGTGTGGACCGGAACCTAGAAGCTGCACTGCTTCCTGCCAAGAGGAACGGCCAAGACCGATCCTCCCGGTCCCGCACTACGCATCGCGGAGTTCGGCCCGCACACCGAGCAGCCGTACGGGCCGGTTGTGCTCGAACAGCTCCAGCGCTGCCAGCGCCACGCGCTCGAGCTCGGCGGGGTCGCTGGTCGGCGTGGGCAGGGCGATGCCGTGGGTCTGCGTGAGAAACGGCGCGAACCGCACCTTCACCGTGACGCGCGTGGCCGGGCGGCCTTCGGCGGCGACATCTCGTGCCACGCGTCTGGCCAACGTGGCGATATGCGCGTCGATCTCCGAGCGGTCGGTCAGATCGTGCTGGAAGGTGGTCTCCCGGCTGCGCGAGCGCGGAACGTAGGGAGCGCCGCTGACCTCGGTGTCACCTACGCCCAGCGCGAGGATCCGGTACCAGGGTCCCAGCACCGGGCCGAACCGCTCGGCGAGCTCGGCCGGGTCGGCGCTGGCCAGCTGGGCAACGGTGACCAGGCCCGCCTCGGCCAGCTTCCTCGCGGTCTTACGGCCGATACCCCACAGCGCGTCGGTTGGCCGGTCGGCCATGACGGCTGCCCAGTTGTCCCGGGTGAGGCGGTACGTACCGGCCGGCTTGGCGAATCCGGTGGCCAGCTTGGCGCGCAGTTTGTTGTCGCCGATGCCCACGGAGCATGACAACCCGGTCGCGGACCGTACCGCCTCCTGGATGCCGACGGCCAGGTCTTCGGGATGGTCGGTGTGGGCTCCGAGAAATGCCTCGTCCCAGCCGAGGACCTCGACGACCACCGGGAACTGGCGCAGCGTGGCCGTGAACCGGTCGGAAACTCGTTGGTAGGTTGGCGGGTCCGAGGGGAGGAACACCGCTTCCGGGCAGCGCTTGGCGGCCAGGCGCAGTGCCATGCCGGAGTGGATGCCGAATGCGCGCGCCTCGTAGGAGGCCGTGGCGACCACCCCTCGCTGGGTAGGGTCACCTGAGCCGCCGACCACCACCGGTCGTCCACGCAACTCCGGCCGGCGAGCCACCTCGACCGCGGCGATGAATTGGTCGAGGTCGACGTGCAGCACCCAGTCCCTGAAGGACACGCGGTCCAGTATGCGTCTTTCATCCGCCTCGCGCCCACCACGGCATCGTCCGCTCGTGGCAGCGTTGCGGCCGACGGCGGTGCTGTGGGTTGCGGCGCGGTTGCCCACACACCGTCGATGATCGCCTTCACCAAGTCGTCGCCCCAGCCAGCGTCGCCTGAATCAGGTGACGGCGCGGCGATAGACCTGCCACGACCATCGGACCGAACCAGTGCTCGACCTGGGCTGCCAAGCCAAGGAAGCCAGGGACGTCTTGCTCTCCCGCGAGTCTGACGATCACCCGAGCGGAGGAAGCGCCACCACATCGCCGCACGCATGCCCGAAGCACACCCAGGAAGCCGCCGTGCACGAGCGCTCACCCCGCGCGGAGCGCCGAGCGCAGGCGGGGTGACGAAGTACAGCGTCTTCCCTCTGGGCAGGTGTCCATTGCCTCGGTGGCAGGCCACCGGCCCGGGTCGTATCGTGAGGCGACGAGCGATGAGTTCGGCGGCCGACGGAGGTCATACCGGCATGAGTTCCATCACCTGTCAGATCTCCATGTCCCTGGACGGCTTCGTTGCCGGGCCCAACCAGAGCGTCGAAAACCCGCTCGGTGAAGGCGGGGAGCGACTGCACGAGTGGGTGATCAGCACCGCCAGCTGGCGTGAGCAGCACGGTTTGAAGGGTGGCGACCGGACGCCCGATTCCGAGGTCGTCGACGAGGTCGTACGGGATGTCGGCGCGTACATCATGGGTCGCAAGATGTTCGGCGGCGGCGAGGGGCCGTGGGACGAGACATGGACGGGTTGGTGGGGTGAGAATCCACCCTTCCACGCGCCGGTCTTCGTGCTGACTCACCACCCGCGGAAGGTCCTGCAGATGCAGGGCGGCACGACGTTCACGTTCGTCACCGACGGGATCGAGTCCGCGCTGGAGCAGGCTCGGGCGGCGGCCGGTGACAGGAACGTCGCGATCGCCGGCGGCGCGAGTGCTGTGCAGCAGTACCTCGCGGCCGGGCTCCTCGACGAGTTGTATCTCCACATTGTCCCGGTCATTCTCGGGTCAGGAGAGCGGCTCCTCGAAGGCGTCGGCCACCCCACTCTTGAACCCGTCAAGGTGGTCGCCTCGCCAGCAGTCACGCATGTCAAGTACCACGTGGTCCACTAGACAACGGCCCCGCCGGTGCTCGGCTCCGGCTCCGGCTCCGGCTCCCCAGGCCAGCTCGCCTTGGTTCCCGATTCCCCACCGCTGGTCCCGACGCCCGCAGAGTATGGTGCCCGGCCATGGCGGATCCGCACGGTGATCCAGAACAGAAGCCCTAGGTCCTGTCCGATGGGTCGTGGCCGTCAGCTCCTGAGATAGGCGAGAACGGCCAGCACTCTGCGGTTGTCGTCGTCTCCGGCGCGAACCTCCACGAGACGCCCCTCCGTGCCCCCGCTGGGGCGCGCTGGCGCCCCCCATGTGGGGGATGTGCTCCGAGATCGAGCGGCGAGACGCTGCCCACGCGTCCGCGCGGGTGCGGCGGTGCCGGCGGAGGCAGAACGGGCATCGGAGGCCGGCTCGTGCGGGCCCATGCCAAGCGGCCTACGGCAGGTGCGTGCGCTCGGCCGACCCCAGTCGCCGTGTCGGCGACGTGCAGCGGGGTGGACGGGGCCGCCGGTCGCGGTGTGACCGGGTGCCTCCCGGTAAGGAAGGACGGTTCCCTCATGGCAAGAATCGCTCGCCTCGTGCTCTGTGCCGTTGCGTTTTCGCTTGTCCTCGCACCCATCGGCGTGGGGCACGCAGGGCCGGCAACCGACCGTCACATCGGCATTGATACGGCTCCGAACACCACGGAGCAGGACACGCTTACGTTCAATGCGGCGACGTGGGTGGATCTGCAGCGCGTGACGGGAGCAGACCCCGGCGTCGACGTGGACACGCGGGGCAATGGCCGCGTCTTCGTCGACTTCCCCTGGGGAAGGGTCACCACACCCACGCTCCCCAATATCGTGGCACGTTCGCTCGACCACGGTGACACGTTCCGGACGCTCTTCGACGAGAGCTGCCCGACCAGCAACTCACAGCCGCACTGCGGCGATCCGGGCATGGGCAACAGCGCCCTTGCGCTCTCCCCTGACAATGACAACGTCTACCTGTCCGGAATCGTGCCCGGATTCGGCTCCCTGACGGCGTCTGCGTCCTCCGATGCCGGCGACACCTGGCCCAAGTTCAACCCGGTGACTACGCCGGGGGGCATGGACCGGCCATGGTTGCTCTCCCCGGGTGGTCAGACGGCGTACCTCACGTGGAACAACTTTGCGCTGTCGCAAACGGGGGGCCCGAGCGTGCAGTACGCGACCACGCAGAACGGCGGGGCCTCGTGGAACGTCGATCCGGAGCCCAAGTACGCCGCGGCCACTGCGACACGATTGGTGATGGACCGGTCCGCCCAGAGCCCCGCGCGCGGCGCCATCTACCAAGTCTTCGCCGAAGTAGACGCCCAAGGGTTCCGCAATCAGGAGGTCGGCATCGCCGTTTCCACCGACGGCACCAAGACCTTCCAGACCCACGACGTCGGGGACGACCTGGCATGCGGCGACTGTAAGGGTGGCTACCACGGAGTCTCTTTTCCGTGGGTGACCGTCGATACCGCCGGAAATCTCTATGCGGTGTGGGGGACAGCGAGCGGTTCCGACGTCGTCATGAGTACGTCGAAGATCTCCGACCCTGCCAATGATCCGACGCAAGGCGGTAAGCCCGGCAGCACCTGGAGTACCCCCGTCCGCGTATCCACCGGGGCCGCGGAAACCGCCGTCGTCAGCAACGTCGTGGCCGGCTCACCGGGCAATGTCGCCATCGTCTATTACGGGACCAAGGGCTCCGGGATCCCCGACACTCAGCCGGATAATGCCGAGTGGCACCCGTTCGTCGCGCACTCGGCCAACGCCCTCGACGCAAGCCCGGTGTTCACGCAATCGCTGATCGACGACCGTGTGGTTCACAGGGGCGGGTTCTGCACCGTTGGGTTGGGTCCGTGTCCCGAGGGCGGTAGCCGAGGTCTGCGCAACTGGATGAGGGTGGGCATGGATCCCGACGGCCGTCTGTACACCGCGTGGAGCGATGACAACAACGACGGCCACCGGACCGGAATTCGCTTCGCGAAACAACTCACCGGTCCGAGCCTGATCGCCGGGAAACCCCCGTTCACCGACCCGGTGCCGTCGAGTCCGATGGCCGATCCCCCAGGCGACGCCACATGGCCCAATCGCCTCACCGGCGGCACCAACCTGCCCGGGGCCGACCTCACTCGCGTCGAATTGGACAAGGTCGGTACGAACATCCGCTTCAAGCTGTCGGTCGGCGATGCGAAGCGATTTGAGCAGGCGGTCAACGCGGTACCTTCGGCCGAACGACTGCTCTTCGTCGTGCGGTTCGAAACCGCGGATCAGGAGTACTTCGCGGCGTACGAGTACTCGAAGGGCGGAGCGACCCGCGCCTATACCGGGCAGATCAAAGCCGGCGATGGTGTCGAGAACGGCGCCTTCCCGAACGCGATTGCTTTCGTCGCCCATGATCAGGCGATGGCTACGGTCAGCGGGAACACCGTCACGATCAGGCAGAAGCTCTCGGCCTTCGGTAACCCCCAGAGGTTCCTCAGTGTCGTCGGAGCGTCGCTGATCGGCCCATCCGAGAGCAACGAGACCCGGATCAAATTGCTGAACACCATCGATGCGGCACGCGCCTTCGACCACGGGCTGTGATCCTCACCGAGGACGACGGTTCGGCGCATGGCGGCTCACCGCACATCCATCCAGAGTCTCGTCACGGGCGTATTTATCGTCGCCGAAGGTGACTAGGGACTGTCCGGCAGGTCCCTACCGGAGCCAGAGCCGGATCGCGGCGAGGGTGACCGTGCCCTGGAAGACGTACGCTCTCTTGTCGTATCTGGTGGCGACGGCCCGGAAGCCCTTGAGGGCGTT